>JAGQOW010000098.1 GCA_020427155.1 Planctomycetales bacterium
ACCCACTTCCGCATCTCTTACGCCGCCAGTATCGAAACCATCGAACGCGGCCTGGAAGTCCTGCGCCAACTCTTCCCCGCTTAGAAGTGCCAACGGCTGTTTTCGTGGTCCGCCAGCGGCTCCACCAGTCACTCGGCTACAAAACCCCCGAGCAATACGAAGCCGAACACGCCCCGGCAATAGCGGCGTAAAAAAACTGGCCCGCCGCTGTCCGAAAGTCGTGGGCTATCGCACTTCCGGCTTTGCCATTCTTTCAGGAATTGCATGGCGAGGTGTCAAACTGTTGCTACATCAACTGGCGCCAGTGGTCGCTGATTTGGCTTGGCAGACACTCCGGCCCGTTGTCAGTGGGAACAGATAGTGGCACGCCTGGTGTGGTGTCAAACACAGCTACGTTTGCGATGCTGTGCACCACGTTCAAGATCAAACGCTCTTGTGCGTACTCGTCTACGATCGACAGGCCTTGCGGATCAAAGCGTACACATGTCGACGTTGTCGAAATTCCTGCCGTAGTACTGCATGTAATGAACTTTCCGTTCCATCGCTTCGATTACATGGACAGAAAAGTTGACTCTTTCAAATTGCTGCGCACTTCCCAAACCGCCGGGGCTAAAGACGTTGATTTCCATGAGTTTGGAGCCTACGATGTCCAGACCGACGAGGAACATTCCGTCTTGTACCAACTTGGGGCGAACGATTTCGGCGATCTGCAAGGCGGTTTTGTCTACCATGGCGGCTGCTTTGGTGCCCCCAGCATGGACGTTACTTCTCATATCGCCGCCGCTGCGGACTCGGCGGAATGCCGCGTATTTCCCTTTCATCCTTAATGGTCGACCGTTCATGACAAATAGCCGCATATCACCCTCTTCCGCGGCTGACAAATACTCCTGAGCGATGACAAACCCGTCGCGACTGACTGCATCAATCATTTGATTGAGGTTCGGAATGTCCTCCTTACGCACGAGAAACACGCTGGCCCCGCCAGAGCCTTGAAGAGGCTTGATGACCATGGTGCCCTGTTCTCTTGCAAAATGTTTGATTTCGTCGCGGTCTCGTGTGATTAGGGTGCGCGGGCGAACTTCCTCGGGGAAGAGTTGAAAGTACATCTTGCTCGACGCGATTGCCAAGCCGTTCGGGTCACTCAGTACAATCACACCATGCCGCATGGCGACGCGGGCGAATTCAGAAGCGACGGTTGTCGCCCAAGGGCGTTGAAGGTAGTCGTCCGAGGGCACATTGCGAAGCATCAGCACGTCGAGCTCGTCGATCGTAATTCGGCGTTTCACGGCATTCTTGCCTTGCAAATCTGCTGTGTAACTTTCTGGACTGCCGTACTTTTGCTTTGGAACGGAAGTGGCTCGTACTCGAACCATGTCGTCGGGGTCGTATGCGATATCTCCTACGCCCATCACCCAGACTTCATGGCCACGATTCACTGCTGCCTGACCAAGTCGGCTTGTTGTGAACTTGCCTTCTTCAGTCTTCACATCGTTAACGATGAAGCCAATACGCATCTAATACTCCTTGCTCCCTTGATCGACTAGCAAATCCAGGACCGATGAATCTTCGTGAATGACGTTGACTAGCCTTTTGAATTCGGGATGCGCCAAATATCGAGGAGTCAGAGCGGGTTGTTGTAAAACTCCTCGCAGCAGCAACTCACGAACGACGGGAATATGATCGGCTGCAAGCTTGCCGACAAACAGAAGCGACAGATCGCCGCCATTGCCAACGTATCTTAAGATTTCGACCAGTCCTCGCAAGTAAACCGCGTCTTTGGTCAACCCGCCGCCGCGATAAACCCTTAAAGTGATTGTATAGGCGGCATGTTCCGCAAATCCATACTGATCCACTAGCTGACTGAAAGTATTCGCAAATGTCTCACCGCGGATCATCGAGTCGGTCGCGATTACCCGCGCCGCCAACGTTCTCATGCGGCTATTGCTTAGTCCGCCGACGAAGTATTCTGACAAAACGGCGAGACCTTCTTGCATTCCGTCGTAACCGGCCAAGCCAACTCGCAGTAATCGTAGCGGCTGTGCTGCGCCGTTGTAATACGTTACCAGATGCGTCCCGACTTCATGTTGCAGCAGGGCGTCAACGCGCCGCGATGCGATTTCTGTTTCTCGCCCTACAAGCAGGTTGCCACCGGTTGTCAGAAGTCCCGAATAGATGTCATCTCGAACAATCGCCTGGGCTGAGAACGAGGGACAAAGCCGTCGGTAGTACGCGATTTCCCGATTCGCACAGCGGGCAAACGCTTTGGCATCGAGCGATGATTTTTCTAGTGCAGTTTCACGGCCAGGTGCGGGGAGTCGCTTGAAAATCTCTCGCGCCAACCCCAACAATCGTGGCTCTACGCCGCCGAAGACTTGCAGGCTGCCTGGGAGAAACCGCGGTGTGCCAATGTCACTCAGCATGGTGATTTGGCGGTCCAGCTCGTCTTGTGTCTGGCGAAACACGTGTGTGAGTGTCGGATCGTCAATTCGTTCCGTGGCAATCCTCATCAGTCGGCGCTTCAGCAGCAATGGATCTGCGTCCAGAGGGCGGTACTGGAAAGTTGGCTGTTTCGTGTAGCCGCTCTCGCAGAATTCGTGCCATGAGCGTTCAGCATTCATAGGGGTAGCGAGCAGCAGAAACTTGAATTGCCCGCTAACGTCAGCCAGCTGTCGATCGACGGTCAATACTTGTTGAGGCAGCGAGCTGCGGCCAAGCGAAAAATAATGTTGAGGCCGAACTGTAGTGCGATTGAGAGTAAATGTGAAGAACGCTTTCTTCAGGGATCGAGCGACGCTGCGTCGGAGTGATCTCAGGACGTGGTCGTAGACTTCTCCCGTCTCAATGTCACGATAGATCGGACGAACTTCCAGGCCGAGTACATGACAGCCGATTTGTTTCTCTTCGGCCTCCGATAGAAACTGCGTCATGCCGGCAGGGTGGTTCATGGCGTGCAAATTGATCTCAACCTGAGCCGCTTGCCGATGCAGTTTGATACGCTGAAGTGCGAACTTGAGCGTTGCTACGGCGCCTTCCGGCCGATGAGGCCTGCGCGTAAGAATGCGGAAGCTGGGGGACGGCAACAACGGCTCGCCTGTTATCGGATCGACTTCTCGCGGCACTTCTCCATCGTCGCCGGCCCAGATTTCCAGAACCAAGAACGAACCTAATTGCTCGGCGCCGGTGATGGCAATCTGCTTCACGAGTTGCTTCATACCCCCTCGCACAGGTGCATCTCCCGGGGCCAGAAGATACGATGCTTCTGCAGTCACAAATGCTCCAGTTCCCTCGTCGCGGCGCTCAGGGTTGTGCCGGTAAATGCACAGGAACGGTAGGAGCCGATCGATATTTAGCATGCCTCCTCCCGGCAGCGGTTGTCGGACACGCTTGTTATTCGCGAGTTGAGAGCAGACCTTTTCGATCAGCAAAGGTGGGATCGGTTCGTGTAGCTTCGAAGTCGCCAACGCAATTACGCCATTCTGCTATCTAGGTTCAAGGAGTAATCCATCCGTACATTGCCGCGGCACATATTAAACATGCTGGCTCACTTAACCGGTGGCATTAGAGCGTGCACATATCAACGTTATCGAAGTTGCGACCGTAGTACTGCATGTAATGAGCTTTGCGCTCGAGTGCGTGAATAACGTACTTGTTGAAGTTGATTTTCGTGAACTTCTGAGCGCTGCCTAGTCCGCCAGGACTGAAGACGTTGATCTCCATGAGCTTGTCGCCCACGATGTCAAGGCCTACCAGAAACATCCCGTCCTGGACAAGCTTGGGACGGATGATCTCTGCGATCTGCAAATCTTTTTCAGTGACTTCGGCTGCAGCAAGCTTTCCGCCGGCATGAATGTTGCTGCGCATGTCGCCGCCGCTGCGGACGCGCCGGAATGCGGCGAACTTGCCCTTTACCTGGAGCGGACGCCCGTTCATTACGAATAACCGCATGTCACCGTCTTCCGCAGCAGTCAAATACTCCTGGCAGATAATAAAACCATCGCGGCTTACTGCATCGATCATCTGATTCAAGTTTGGGATATCGCTCTCGCGCACCTGAAAGACACTTGCGCCACCCGAACCTTGAAGTGGTTTCAGGACGCAGCGTCCTTCCTCTTTCGCGAAAGCTTTCACTTCATCTCGATCGCGAGTAATCAGTGTTCGCGGTCGGACTTCCTCTGGAAACAACTGGAAGTACATCTTGCTGGAGGCTTTGGCCAGACCGGTCGGATCGTTGACGACAATAACGCCATGCCGCATGGCAACACGTCCAAACTCCGTAGCCACCGTAGTTGCCCAAGGCCGCTTGATGTAGTCGTCCGAGGGCACATTGCGGAGCATCAGTACATCGAGATCATCGACCGTGATACGCTGCGAGATTCCCTTCTTTCCAATCAGGTCGGCCAGGTAGGACCCCGAGGTCTTGTATCTTTTTTCCAGTGGCACATGGCGCGCTCGTGCGCGAATAAACTCGTCCGGGTCATAGGCCAAGTCTCCTACGCCCATCAAGTAAGCATCGTGGCCTTGCTGGTGGGCCTCGTGGGCCAATCGTGTCGTGGTGAAGGTCGGCTGCTCAGTCATCACGTCGTTAACAATGAACCCAATCTTCATAAAACATAACCTTTCTCTTAGGGCATGCACCGAAGCTCGCGAAGCATGGCAAAACTCATTCTAGTCAAGGGTACTTGACTTTTTACAGTGTCGCCATTTCTACGTTACTTTTGATCATTACGGTCTCAACGATCCGTGCCGCAGCCACAACTCGAACCTCCAGACAGGCAGTACGTTGCCGTTCCCGGTTCATCATTGTTTAAGGGCTCGATAATGATACCGAGCTGCATTTTGAGAGCTCAGACTTCTTCACAAGCTAGCACACCAAGTCGACTACCGAACTGTTCGAGCCTCGTAATTGTTCGAGCCGCTCTAGTGAGGCTGGTTCCTGTAGATACCGCGGTACGATTGGAACTGGCTTCAGCACCTTGCGGTATTGAAGTTCCTTGACAATTGGAATATGTGTGATCGCCATCTTGCCGACTAACAGCGGGTTCAAGTCCCCGCCCTGTTGCACGTACCGTAGGATCGCCACTAGTCCCCGCAGGTAAACCGCATCCTTGGTAAGGCCTCCGCCTCGGTAGACCCGCATCGTGATGTTGTAAGCAGTGCGCTGGCTGAAACCGTAGTCGCGGTCCAGCACACGAAAAGTCTCGACAAAGGAAGCACCGTCGGTCAAGTTGCGCACGGCGACAACGCGGCCCGCGAGTTGGCGCATTCGGCCACGGCTTAATCCTGCGACCAGGTATTCCGACAGTACAGCGAGTCCTTCTTGCAACTCTTCATAGCCGGCAAGTCCAGAGTAAAGTTGCTCAAATGGCTGCATGCGCCCGTTATAGTACGTCAGCAAATGGGTGCCGACCTCATGTGCCAGTAACGCTGTGACGCGAGAGGGGGCCATACTGAGGTCGGAATCGATCAGCAGCTTGCCTCGCGAAACGATCAGTCCGCTTACGTCGCCGGCGATTTGTGTTTTCGCTCTGAATTCGGGAAACGATTTACGATAGAAGTCAAATTCTGCCTCAGCCAACCTGGCGAAATCCTCGGCGGTCAGATTGGGGCCTTTTTCGCGGCGGTCTCTCACCGACAGCTGATTTAACAAGTCCTGCGCCAGGCGATGCAATTGGTCCTGAACGCCGCCGAACAACTGCAGGCTCTCGTAGAGGAAGCGGCGTGTATCACGATCTCTCAGCATCGTGAGTTTCAGTTCCAGCTCTTCCTGTTTTTCCTGGAAGATCCTCTGAAGTGCCGGGTCCTCCACGCGTTCGATGGGAACCTTGTACAACTCTCGCTTCAGCAAGGCGGGGTCGACTGGCAATGGCCGGTAGTGAAACTCTGGCACGCGCTGGAACTGCTCGCGTTGGAATTGTTTCCAGGCACTGACCGAATTGACCGGAGTCAATTGCATCAGGTAGTCGAATTGGTTGCCCACCGAGGCCAGCCTTCGGTCGACATCCCAGACTGCTTTCACGACCGCCTTGCGACCTAACGCATGATAATGCGCAGGCCGATGCGTGGTTCGTGAGCGAGCATATTCAAAGAAGGTCTGACGCAGTGCAAGACTGAGGCTACGCCGCAGTGCTCGCGCTAATAGTGGAAACTCGTCCTCAGAGTTTGGCTTTCGGTAAACCGGAGGTACTGCTAGGCCGACGAACGAGCAATTCAAATCTCTCGCTTCCGACGCAGTGAGCAGAGCTCGCGCGCCTGGTGAACAGGCTTTGCCGTCACGGAGTACCGCGACCTCGACCCCTTGCTTGAGAACCTTGAATCGTCTCAGACGTTTCTCTAACGCTTCGACGGTAGGCGTCATCGAGGCCGCTGACGGGGCGTGAATAGTGAAAGTTGGCAATACGGAAGGTATCGCCGGATCATTGGCCTTTCCACCGTCAGGAGCAGACCAGATTTCGACGATGAGCAACGCACCGAATTCGGCCGAAAGCGTCTTGGCTACCGCTCGCACCAGGTTCGATACACTCTTATGAAACACAGGCGAACCCGACGCAATCAAATAGGACGCTTCGCCCTTCACTAGCTGCGCAGTTCCTGCATCTTCGTGGTCCGGGGGCTTGCGATACACGCACAAGAAAGGCAACAGACGGTCGATATGCAATCGCCCCTTCGCGGGCAGCGTGCGGCGTACCCGATGGTTTTCGGCGAGCCGATGACAAACCGTGTCGATAAGTGATTGCGGAATCTCCTGTTTCAACTTTGAGATAGCTTTTTCTTTCTTGGTGGTATTAGGTTTTGCCATAGTACTGGCTTCGACCGTGTATCGAGTAAGTTGATACCCAGCCCGCGGCGCTAGGCTCTCTTGAGAGCTCCTAAAACTGCCGGCACAGTAAACCTCAAGGCTTCGCCTATTGATCGAACATGATTCTCATCTGCGGCACCGGTCCACTCGTCCATAAAAAACTTCTTGAATTCGATGGCGATGGCAAGCCCAGTGTCGGGGAATGTCTCATGAATCCAACGCGGCCAAGCGCCTCCGAAAAACTTCACATTCTCCCGAACGTCGAGTCGACCACCAGGAAAGTCGAATTCCCGCAGTTTGTCGATAAACGTATCAACGATCGGTGCCCAGAGTTGGCGGTTCATCGTGCCGGTACCGATGTTAACCTGCGGATTGCCTTCGTCGTCCGCCAAAGGACCATCCGCACCGTTTCTGCGATGATTGTAGGAGTGTAAGTCGTACACGACGAAACGACCGTACTTCTGGCTGATCTCCGTAAACAACTGGTGCATAGCATCGTAGAACGCATCATATTCGCTCAGCGATCGTTCGAACATCGCTGCCGGTGGGTTGCCCGACCAAACGGTTAGTCCCCACGCGTCTTCGGGGATGCGATAAACGGCCTTTTCGCGTGATCGATTCAAGTCCACTTCAAAGCGCGACCGCTTACCCACGATTTGCGTCGGCGCTACCCGAGTCCACTCACCCGTATACGGATCTTCCTCGCGCAATCTCTCGGAATCGCCCAACGCCAGGTAGCTCGACACTTCCTCGCGCACCTGATGCCCATCGTGTATGGCGGTGGCAATCAGAGGACCGCTGCCCGTTTCTAACCGCCAGATTTGCTCTCCCGCACCAGTGGTATCTAGCATTCACAGGCTCCTGCAGCTAAAGCGTTTCATTACGGCTCAACCTATCCAACTTAACAAAGGTGGCGTTCGGGGGATCGCACAATCGATGCAACGTTCCAGTTTCTCGGATCCGCTGGCTCGCAGTAAATCATTGTGAGACAATGACTTATCACACGTAAGGGCAGTTTGTGCCGGCAGAGTTTGGGCTTACATGCGATTGGATGGGAATCAGGTCCACGCCAGGATCTGCCACCATCATGATGAGTTCTACGACAGCTTCGACATCACAGCCCAGAGCAATTTGCGCCAATCCATGGTCGCTCGACGATCTTACAATCCGACATGGCCTCAGCAAAGGCATTGCTTCGACGGTTGCTCTGCGAATAAACCATGTTGCAAAAAAAATGATTGGTTTTGTCGGGCTTCCGTTAGACGTCCTCTGCTCAATGACAGCAACAAGAACAATGAAATCGGTCGGTGCAGAATCACGACTAAGCACGTCTTGCAAAGGACCCTGGATTGTATGACCATCCTTTCAGCATCATACTGCACAACCGTTACTTCCTGGCTGCAGAGCTTGTGCCGAAGGCAGCTCGCAGCAACCAAGATGGTTGAGCCGCGCTACGAGTGTGGCAAGAAGATTACTGCTTAACAGTTTTATTCTAAAGTGAATCGTTGAATTCCCGAGCTTCCGATCAGACTGCAAGTGCAAAGTTCGGCACATTTGCCGGCGTGTTCACTCCCTGCACATTAACGATTCTGGGCGTGATCATGTTTTTGCGCCTCGGATATGTTGTCGGACAAGCAGGAGTGCTTTCTGCGTTGGTGATTATTGCTGCGTCGAAAACCATCACTTTCTTGACCAGCCTGTCCCTATCGGCCATTTCTACCAATACACGCGTGGAGGGAGGGGGAGCGTACTATCTCATCAGCCGAAGCCTGGGAGTTGAATTCGGTGGTGCCATCGGTGTGGTCTTCTTCTTTGCCCAGGCGATCTCTGTCGCCATGTACGTCATTGGTTTCTCCGAGGCAGTAGTTGCGATGGTACCAGACGGCCCCTCGCCAACCGTGATTGCCACGATTACCAATGTGGCCGTCTTTGTTTGTGTGTTCATCGGTGCCGGTTGGACAATCAAGATCCAATATGCAATTCTCGCAATGCTCGGCCTTGCGCTACTTTCGTTCTATATCGGCTCGATTAATTCGTTTGACGCAGCTACGCTTCAAGCCAATTTGATGCCGAATTATGAAGGAGGCGAGGATGTCTTCACAATGTTTGCTCTCTTCTTTCCGGCAGTGTCTGGAATCATGGCCGGAGCCAACATGTCGGGCGACCTCCGCGATCCTGCCAGGTCAATCCCCCGCGGAACTTTGGCGGCTGTGACCGTCACTGCCGCCATCTACCTTAGTCAGGCCTTACTGCTAGGTGGTGCGTGCCAAAGCGAGCAGTTGGTAAGCAACAGTATGGTGATCGGTGAAGTCTCTCGCTGGCCTCTACTAATCACCATGGGTGTGTTTGCCGCGACCTTGTCCTCCGCTTTGGGGAGCATGATGGGAGCACCTCGAATTCTCCAGGCCTTTGCGCGGGACGATGTTTTCAAGTCGCTCAGCGTATTTGCACATGGCAGCGGCAAGAGCGGCGAACCTCGCCGGGCGGTCGTGTTCACCTTTTTCATCTCCCAGATCGCCATCCTCGCAGCCGATCTGAACACTATCGCCCCCGTGATTACCATGGCCTTCATGATCACCTATGGCCTCTTGAACCTAGCTACGTTTTATGAGGCAGTAACCAAGAACCCAAGCTACCGACCGCTCTTTCGCTGGTGTCATTGGAGCACTTCGCTGGCTGGTACAGCCGGTTGCTTGGTGGTCATGTTTCTTATTGATTGGAGATGGGCAACCGTGTCGCTTGTTCTGATGGCCCTTCTCCATTGGGCCATTACTCGTCAAGAAATTGAAGCTCGCTGGGGAGATGTACATAGCGGATTGCTGTTTGAGCGAGCCCGACGTAACTTGCTCAACCTCGAAGACGAACTGCACCATCCCAAGAATTGGCGCCCCATCATCCTTGCTCTAAGTGGCGCCGGCTGGGATCGGCCCCATCTGGCAGTTTACGGGCATTGGCTGACGAGCGGACATGGAATACTGTCTCTCGGCCAGGTGATCCAGGGTGAAGTCGAAGGCCGGCTAGAACGACGCGTCAGTCAGGAACGTATTCTGCACAGTTTTATTCGTGATCAGGAACTAAGAGCCTTTCCCGCCGTTGTTGTTGCTCCCTACTTGTCGGACGGTGTCGAATCACTTGTGCAGTGCCAGGGGCTTGGCGCGCTTAGGCCGAACACGGTTCTGTTGGGCTGGCCTATGAATGTTCAACGTGCCGAAGGTTTTGCAGCCATGTTGCGCACGATTGCCGCTTTAGGAGCAAGTCTGGTGGCCGTTCGCTTTGAGGACGAACCCGAGGATCCCTGGGAAGTACCCGATGGAACTCTCGATGTCTGGTGGCGCGGACGCCAAAACGGTGAGCTGATGTTATTGTTAGCCCACCTGCTTACAAAGAACGGCCCTTGGAGAACGCATCGCATCCGATTGCTACGAGTCATACAGAATCCAGCAGGCGAGGACGAAGTGATGCGCCACTTAACTGAGCTCATCGAAAGCTCGCGGATTCGTGCCACACCCCATGTTGTGATTGCCGAGGACTTCCAGGAAGCGATTCAGGAGACTTCTCGTGACGCGGCAATTGTCTTCTTGGGGTTTGAAGCGCCCGAGGAAGGAGCCGAGATGCAGTTTTGCCAGACTATGGACCAGTGGGGCGCAAGGCTAAAGAGAATCGTCTTCGTCGACAGTATCGGCGGCATGAGCCTTGAATCGTGAAATGGGAGCTTATCCTCGACTGCTGATCACAACAATCGGGCACGAAGTGCGCTGGGCAATCTGGCGCGTGAAACTGCCGAACAGTTTCTTGCGACGTCCGTGACGCTGAACTCCAAGAATAAGTAAGTCCGACTCGCTGGCTCGGTCGGCGACGGTTTGCAGGGCGTCGTCGCTCATAACGACTTCGACTCGTCGCGAATGGTGAACCTCGTCATCGGCCAGGCGGCGGAGCTCTCGTTCTACGCGACGCACTTCTGCTTTTTTAGCAGTAATTGGTAGGACCCGGAGAAAGGTTACTTCACAGTTGGCGCTCCTTAGGAGGCTGCCCAGTAGCTGTGCCCGCAAGTATTCGTGACCGCCGCGGCCTGCAATCGGAACCAAGATCGTCCGTACATCCGGAAGCCGCCAGTTTTTTCGAGAGCGCAATACCACGACGTTAGCGTCAATGTTGCCCAGGAGCGATTCAAGATGAGTGCCATGATTGTCTTTGGAAATCTCGCTTAAGCCTAGCAGGACAGACTCACAGCGATGAAGCAGAGCCACACGTGTGATCTCTTCCATTGGCTTTGACGCAACGGTTGTAAGCATTTCTACGCGGATTCCGGCTTTGACAGAGGATCTCAGTAGCTCGCGGAGCACTGCCTGCGACTTTTCGATCGGTGCTGGATCGTCTGCTGGTTGCCAGTTCTCGGGTACAACGGCGACAGTTTGAATCAGCACCCGGCCAACTGCCGCTGGTACAAGGGCATCGGCGAGTGTGATCATGGCTTCGGCATTTTGTGGATTGGCGATCGGCACTAAAACCAAGGGCGAGCGGCCCCGTAGTGTCACAAGCTCCGGATCGAGGCCTGTACTTGAAGCATCCATCACTCGCGCCCGGCGAGCGAACAGCGACAAAAACAAGAGGCCGCCGAGGCACAGCCAAATGACAGTGATGCTTCCCGCAGAAGGTACCGAAATGCCCTGGAATACGGCCAACCCGATGCAAGCGAGACCTCCGACGACTGGAACAAGAGGGAAAAATGGGACTCGAAAAGGAGGTGGTCGATGGACACTTCTCTGTCGCACCAAAATTGCCACCCCATGAGCCAGTGCAAACGTGATCAGAAAGATCAAACTTGACGCTGCACCGGCTGCGCCCACATCTGGAAGCACGAGTAGAATCACCGACACCAGCAAACCCGTGATGGAGATTGCCGCTACGGGAGTTCCCCGACTCGAGTGAAGCAAGCTCAACGACGAGGGCAAGGTACGGTCCAGAGCCATGCTCCGAGCAATCCGCGAGGCAGCAAACAGATTCGCCTGCAAAGCAGAGAACATTGACATCACCGCGGCAACGACTACCAGGAAGTAGCCAAAACGCCCGAGGTATTGCTGCGCAGCGATCGCCACGATACCTTCAGGGTCTACAGTGGCGGCAGCCTGAATAGTTTCTCCTGCCGTTGTTCCTGCAGTTGCAATGACGAATAACAGCGGTAAGTAGATGGCCAACGCGATGGCCAAGGATAAAACCATTGCCCGGGGCAGAGTCTTGGTTGGGTTTTGGACTTCTCCTCCGACAGCGGCGATCAAGTCGAATCCTTGCAAGGCGATGAACGTGTAGCCCATCGCTTGAAGCAATCCACCAAAGCCCTCCGGGAAAAAAGGTTGCAGCTTCGTGAGGGTCTCGGCTGTTGGCTGTTGAAGTACCGCAACCAGCCCGCCAAGAATCAACACGCAGAACACGGCCACTTTTCCAACATTGACCCATTGCCCCCCGCCGCTCGACCTGCGCATGAGGCCAATTGCCAGCAAAACTGTCGTCAAGACGGCCAAACCAGTGACTGTCTCCGACCTGGCCAGCCACTCCGGGGGATCACCGACGGCTGAACGCCACAGATCGCTCGCCATCAATAATGCGAAATGGGCAAAGCCTATCGCGTAGAGGACCGCGGCGACGATCGATGCGAACCAGACGACCCAACCCACCACAAAGGCGGCTTCGACGGAGAGCACCTTCTTCGAGAAGGTGTACGTGCCTCCCGATTCGGGAAACATCGACGCCATTTCAGCGAAGCTGAGTGCTGTCAACACTGCGATGACGCCATTCAATCCGAAAGCCAGCATTGCTGCCGGCCCAGTCGTGGCAAAGGCCGCACCGGCCAGTGCTAGGATCCCACCGCCGACGATTGCTCCAACACCTACTCCCGTCGCGCCAAGAAGTCCTATGCTTCGGTCGTCATCCCTTGGCGCATGCATTTACAGCCTCTTCTACGGGGAAGTAAGGTTGAAGATTCTATCCACAGCCCATTGAAAGACGGTAGCCCAGCTAATGATCAAGGGTCCAATCCTTACGATTCTGCCGATTTTGGCTATGATCATTGGTAGCTTCTCTTAAATCTGAGGAGGGCGTACTGCGGCAGTTTAGCCTGCCGCTTGCAGAGTACAGGCATCTTCTTGATATCCAGAGATGGCCGATATAGCTTTCCCATTCCGTTCGTTCACCCCCTGCAATCGACATGACTGCTTCAGTCGTTACTCCGGATTGCCCCTGAATGGACGAAACGCTACGGCCTGTCATTCTTCTTCGATACTCTATAGTGAAAGCACAAATGTAAGATTTGACACTTACCTGGCACAACGTATCGTTTTCAAGCGTCACGCGGGGGTTTTTAGGGCAAACCGCGTCAATAGTGTTTATTGTAAGGCTCGGTTGTGGGCCGTATTGCGTGGGAGATCCAGCGGCCATGTTGCCCCTATTGAGTGTATCCGTCAGCTATCTGTTTATTGATGTCTCGCTGGCATTGACTGCCTTGGCGATTGGCTTCTTTAGCGGGCTTTGCTACGTTCGCCACACCACAGAGCAAGCCCATGGGGCAGATGGCAGTGCAGCGGATTCGAATAAAAAAGTAATCGACGTCTTTGAGGCAGAACGAGTTAATATGGCCGCACTGCAATTGCGGGACTTGGCTGCGAACATGGCGATCGACGTTGGTGAACATAATAGCTTGATGACCGGCATTTCAAGCGATTTGGGCGACTTGGACTTGAATTCGGATGGCTCGAACACAGCCGTTGTTGATGCAGTCTCTCGAATCTTTGCGGCCAATAGCAAGCTGCAGAGTCGCCTGGCCGATGCGGAGCAGAAAATCCAACAGCAGGCGGATGAAATCCGCATGCAGCAATCGGAAGCCCGCACCGATGCCTTGACCAAGCTAGCCAATCGTCGGGCTTTTGATGACGCCCTGGCTTCGAATGTGGCAAGCTTTAAGAGCCAGAAACGACCGTTCAGCCTGATGATCTTCGACGTTGATCATTTCAAGAAGTTCAACGATACCCATGGCCATCAGGCTGGCGACGAAGTGCTGCGTCGTGTCGGCGAATCGATGAGGCGCGTGGTCAAAACCACAGATGTTCCTTGCCGCTACGGCGGCGAAGAGTTTGCGTTGGTGATGCCTAATACCAAGATTGCCCAGGCGCGAGTTGCTGCCGAACGCGTTCGTACGGCAATCGAAGAGCTTCAAATCCCATTCGAAGGGAAAACGCTCAACGTCACTGCCAGCATTGGTGTAACAGAAGTCGAAGAGGGTGATGCCGAAGCAAAACTGATTCGTCGAGCTGACGATGCCGTTTACACTTCGAAGCAAGCCGGGCGCAATTGCGGTCATTGGCATGACGGTGATAAGTGTTTGCCGGTACTCGAACCTGTTGTACCCAAAGCGGCCCCTCCCGCGCCTGCAGAAGTGGCAGCTAAGCCTGCGAGCAGTCCCCAAAGCCCGACTTGCCTGCAGGACTTGCCGGATCGCGCGGTGTTTTCTGGCGAATTAGACCGACGTATCTGCGAGAGCCATCGATTCGGCGTGTCGCTCTCTGCCATGCACATTAAATTGAAAGACTATGCCGAGCTGGAAAAGGAGTATGGCAATGCCGTTGGGCAGTTGCTCCTGGAGTCGGTTGCTCAGTTCATTCGCAAGACGCTTCGCGACATGGACCTGCTGGGCAAGTTGGAAGCTGGTGAATTCATTGTCATGCTGCCTGGAAGTTCCGAGCGAGAAGCCACCTTGGTCGGCGCCCGAGTGCAGACGACGATCGCCAACTGTGTGATTCCGCTGGGCGACAAGCAGCTTCGGCTGGAAATCTTGCACGGTGTCACTGACGTTGAACCTGACGACGAGGCAGCTACCATGATGGCTCGTGCCAAACAGGTCATGGAGCGGTCAGCAGAAACGGCTCCGGTTGCCTGAGTCCGTCGCTCGCTCAAGTTGGTGTCGCGGCCGCCGCTTGCTACCATGGGAGAGTTCTAACGCACTTCCACCTGGTCCTGCGAGCCGGCTATGCCTGCTGATCAACCTTCGCCGTCTCGGCCGCTAGCCCGCCAGAATCCCATGCCAGTAAGCCTGCGTTTCAGCATGCGTACGCTGATGGCTATAGTGACCTTGGCAGCTCTATGGTTTGGCGTCTGTGCGGCGCTACCAGGAGTGCTTAGCAATTTACTGATCGGCGGGCTGTGGTTGGTAGTCACCGGTTGGCTCCTGACAGGGCTCGTATTCGCACGGGGCGATGCTCGGGCTTTCTGCATCGGGGCAGTTGTCGTGATGGCCTCTGCCTGGACGGGATTCGGGGGCCAGTTCTTGCAGGCTTTTCAGTCAATTGGCTTCAGGCTGACCGGGGGAGTTAATTCTCCGCTAGGCAGCCTGCAGTCGGATCTCCTGGCGTGGCTTAAGCATCTGGTGCTGTTCTCCACAGCGATTGGCAACGGCTACCTTTGTATCCGTGCCCGCCGCTATTTCGAGCCGGAATCTCCTTAGTTTGGCACCCAACAGCAGATTGTCCTCAAGCTCCGGGTAAGTTCTTTCGATAAACTTCGTTTCCGTCGAAATAACCCCTTTGACAGTCCGGCTTAAGTCGTTATTATTTGGGACTTCGCTTAACTGCGAGGCGGCCCCTGTGCGGTCGCGATCCGCGGCTCTGCCGGCCCTCTTTCAGGGGGGGTAGAGAGGCGGGTCGAGAGGTCTTTGGCAATTTGGTGATTAACTAGCAAGAGTGGCATCTGAAGTTCGTTCAGGCGCTGTTCTGGTGCCCGCATTTGTTCTAGCTTGCGGGGCGATCAGAGCGGCACTGATGTCTGGGCGAATCTCTTTTGTCCTTAGATTACAAGGATCAAACAAGCGTTACTCGAAGACCTCGGTTAAGTCGTCAGTGGAGTCGTACGCGTAAGCAAGCGACAAGCTGGCGGCAAGGCTGAGAGCAAAGTCTTCAATTCATAACAGCATTTGTTGGTTCTCATAAATGGTTGAGAGCGTTAGATAAATGTGGCCAAGTTATGAAGGGCGCATGGGGGATGTCTTGGTATCAGGAGGCGATGAAGGGCGTGGAAGTCTGCGAAAAGCTCGGGGGAGTTGACAAACAAATGATGATCCCGAGATCCCTGAATTAGCCCGTCGTGAATACATAGCGGCGGGTGGCAAACGCGGTGAACTGAAACATCTCAGTAACCGCAGGAGTAGAAAGAAAAATCGATTTCCTCAGTAGCGGCGAGCGAAAGGGAAACAGCCCAAACCGTGAAGGTTTCCTTCGCGGGGTTGTAGGGCCTTTCACATGGGAGTCAAAAAATTACCGACTAGTAGAATCTTCTGGAAAGTTGAACCACAGAGGGTGACAGTCCCGTAAACGAAAGTTGGTAATCTCCCGAAGGGTACCTGAGTAGGTCCGGTCACGTGGAACCCGGACTGAATCTACGGGGACCATCCCGTAAGGCTAAATACTCCCTGATAACCGATAGTGAACTCAGTATGGCGACTGAAAGATGAGAAGAACCCCTGTTAGGGGAGGAATGTGAACCTGAAACCATGCGCTTACAAGCAGTCGAAGCACTATGCCCTTCGGGGAATGTGTGACGGCGTGCCTTTTGCATAATGATCCGGCGAGTTACCGTCACTGG
>JAGQOW010000099.1 GCA_020427155.1 Planctomycetales bacterium
GGCAAATGGGTGTAATTCGGCAACCGACTGAGCCCCAGCAATTCATAGAGCAATATTTGACGAGGCGTGGAAGACAGCAGATCGTCGCCGCGGACTACCTGATCGATCCCCTGTCGGGCGTCGTCGACCACGACGGCCAGCTGGTAACTCGGGAGCCCCAGCTTCGTGCCCACCAGAAAGTCGCCTATTGTCTCACCAATATCATACGTTTGCTTGCCACAAAAACTATCTTGAAAGTCCGTCTTGCCAGCCGGTACACAGACGCGCCAGGCGACTCCTTCTACGCCCAGCAAAGCTGTATCAACCTCGGACTGCTGCGGACGACAGGTTCCCGGGTATCGCAATTCGTGCTGATCGCCGTGTGGGGCAGATAGCGTCGCCTGTTGCACTTCTTTGCGTGTGCAGCGACAGGGGTAAACATGCCCCGATCTGACTAGCTGTTTAGTCGCCGCCAGGTACGGCGATAGATCGTCACGCTGATAGTAGGGCCCCTCATCCCAATCGAGACCCAACCAGGCCAGCAATTCGACTGCCAACTCAGCAGTGCCTTCCTTCACTCGCGGCCCATCCAGATCCTCGATTCGCAATACGATTTCCCAACCTCGTTGACGGGCGATAGCCCAATTCACCAGGAAGGTGCGGGCATTGCCCAGGTGCAAAGCTCCCGTTGGCGAAGGGGCCAGACGTGTCCGTGGTCGAGGCATGGGTTGCAGAAGGAGAGTGGGAAAGACAGTGTAGTTCAAGACGCAAGTATCATCCTGCCAAGGGTTTAGAGAAAGGCCAGACCGCCACCTCAGCGGGAATCAGTTTCCCATACGCTCAAAGTTAATATTCTTGATATGTATCGTGTAAAAAATAAAGAATATGTAGCAAACAGTGGAGGAATATTGCATAATTAATGCATGGGAGACAAGTCGCCTAGTACCGAATGCCCGTACTGCCAGCAGGCAATGACCGTCAGCCGCATGACGTGTCACACTTGTGGTATCGCGGTCGAGGCAGCATTTCCCACTGCGAGGCTGGCCAATCTGCCGACCGAGCATCAACGGTTTATCGAGATTTTCGTCCTGGCCAGCGGAAGTCTCAAGGAGATGGCTGAAAAAACGGGCGTCTCCTACCCCACCGTACGATCGCGGCTCGACAAGGTAATCGCCGCCCTGCGAAACGAGATCGGCAAAGACCAGCAGGCCAAAGGCTCGATCCTAGACGCAGTCAACGAAGGCAAACTATCGGTAGAGGCAGCCGCCAAACTGATCAAAGGTATTTGAGCGCGAGATGAACAATAAAACCCCAATTCCCGAAATTGAACAAGAGATTCTGGACACGGCACTCCTGGAATCGGACCAACTGTTGGCCCGATCGTTGCACGACGACGAGCGGCGACGCAAACGCCGGCGCCTGACCCTGTTGTCACTACTTTTATTGGGAGGAGTTGTAATGTCTGCAATCGTTATCGGAATCATGACCGGCTGGCTGGCTGTCAGCGCACCGGTGGCTGCTCAAAATGAAGAGTCGCAAGGACTAACGGCTGACGAGTTGGCGGCCCAAGGTTGGAAACTATGGCAGCAGCAGAATCTCGTCGAAGCAGAAAAAATGTTTTCTCGGGCAGTTGCGCTAGACGCGCGAAATACTAATGCCTGGAATGGACTTGGCTGGAGCCAGTTTAATTCTGGCAAAAGTGAACAAGCCCTCGATGCATTTGAAAAATGCGTAGCCTTAGAGCCGCGCCATCCAGCAGCTTTGAATGGCCTTGGTCAGATCTATCTCATGTGGAAAGACTATGCCCAGGCAGAAAAATACTTGTTAATGGCTGCACCACAGGCTCCTGCTGCGCATTATGGGCTGGCCAGGGTGTATTTGCTTACCGGCGAATTCAAGAAGGCTTTACCATGGGCAGAGAAAACCGTCGCAGGCAACTCCGAAGACAAGGCGGCCAAGCAAATGCTCGCTGCCGCGAAAGCAGGCAAGCTTGAAGACGATTTGCGAAAGTTGATTGAACCCCCAGGAAAACCCAAGCTTGGAACAGCCGACACTCAACGTGCCTGGCAAATGTTTCAAAGTGGCCGAATGGAGACTGCCGAACGACTGTTTCGCCGAGCGTTGAAAGAAGACAAGGAAAACCTCTCGGCTCTCAATGGTCTTGCGTTCTGCCTGCTCAATCTGGGCAATCACGATCAAGCGAAGCCACTATTCGAGCAGTGCTTGGCGAAGGAAGCGGATGCTCCAGGACCGATGAACGGCCTGGCCCGCTGCCTGGCAGCTGAGGGGAAGGTCGATGAGGCCATCACTCTGTGGGAAAAAATGGCCGAAAAGTATCCGGGGCCGACTGCAGCGACTACTGCTCTGGCGCAAACTTACCTAGAGCGGAAAGAGTATGCCAAGTCGGCGAAGTACTACAAGGTGCTTCTGGAAGCTGAGCCTGGCAATAAGGCTTACCAGCGAGGCTTATCAAGTGCTGAACTGGGATTGTCTACTAGCGAGAAACCATAACTTGCCACGCCGCAAAGATAGGGGTGCGGCCGTGGCTGCACGCCGAGTGAGTGCTTCACGTGCCGTGTCCCGCTCACTACGCGGCCGCGCCCCAATTTCTTGCTGTTGATCTCTTTTACCTAACTGGTTTGTTGGAATCAAAACTATTCCGACTGCAGCTGTTTCGCCACTCTCTCGGCTTGCCTCATCGCACGCAGGAGGTTGCCGCCCAGAATCTTACGGATCTGCTGTTCCGGGTACCCGCGATCTAGCAGCACCTGAGTGATCAGCGGATAGGTGCTCACGTCTTCCAACTGTTTGGGCAACACACCTACGCCGTCGTAGTCCGAGCCAATCCCCACGTAATCGACGCCGGCCACTGTGGCGATATGGTCGATATGGTCCACCAGGTCGTGTATCGTCCCAGGTTCGAGGGGGTGATCGAGTCGCCACTTCTTTAGTGCCGTTTGAATTTCTGCTTCACTGGCCCCCTGCTCGCTCAGTTGACGACGAAAGGCGTCTTCCTCTCCCTCGCGCGCTGCCGATTCCGGTACGACAAACCCCGAGAAGAAGTTGACCATAACGACGCCGCCATTGTCAGCCACCAGGCGCAATACATCGTCTGGAACATTACGCGGATGGTCCGCAATTGCTCGGGCTGAAGAGTGGGAGAAAATGATCGGAGCTTTGCTGACGCGCAGGGCATCCTTCATCGTCTCGGGCGATACGTGCGAGAGATCCACCAGCATGCCAAGCCGATTCATCTCAGCTACCACCTGCTCGCCAAACTCCGTCAATCCATCATGTTTCGCATCGTCGGTCGCCGAGTCGGCCCAATCGAGCGTATCGGAATGAGTCAGCGTCATGTACCTTGCGCCCAGATTATAGAGTTGCCGGAGGACCCCCAGCGAATTCTCGATACAATGCCCACCCTCGACGCCAATGAGCGAAGCGATCTTGCCAGACGCATGGATTCGCTCGATATCCTCTACCGTTGCAGCCAGTTCGAAGACGTCGGAGTAGTAGTCCACCATCGCCTGAACCATTTCGATCTGTTCCAGCGTCGCCACGAGCGCTGTCCCGTCGTAGGCGGTGCTGGCGGGAACATAGACCGACCAGAACTGGGCGCCGACGCCTCCTGCTTTTAGCCGCGGGATATCGGTATGAAATCTGGGTTGTGGTTTGGCGATATCCAACTTGCTGAACGACAGCGAACCCTGCTGGCGCAACTCCCAGGGCAGATCATTGTGCCCGTCTATCAATAGCGCAGACTGGTGAATCCGCCGAGCCTGCTCTCCTGCTACTACTGCCGTATCATTTGCCCAGCATTTGTGCTCAGCAGCCATGCAAAACATCAGAATACTTGCCGATGCAGTCAAGGTGCTTCGAACCAAAGAACGACTCATGGTAGACCTTTATTGCGAACCTCTAGGAAGCTTCGGGGCGTTGACCGAAAAGCATCAGCACTGCCACCAAGGCAACGACCTGCAGCGGCAGCAGTACCCACACCGAGACGCCCCAGCCCAATGGCAACGTGCCGAGCAAGATGGTGACGACCGCCACTAACAAAGCATAGGGTAGCTGTGTGAGCACATGCTCGATATGGTCGCAAGCACATGCCTGCGACGAAAGAATCGTAGTATCCGAAATCGGGGAACAGTGGTCGCCGAACACGGCTCCTGCCAGTACCCCGCCTACCGATGCCAAGAGGATCGGATTGGTTGCCAGGACGGCTCCACTGTCTCCACCCAGCAATGCGTGGGTGACCGTAATAACAATCGGCAGCAGAATGCCCATCGTGCCGAAACTACTGCCGGTAGCAAACGAAAGTACTGCCGCGAGCAGAAAAACGGCCGTCGGCAGCATTTTAATGGTCAGCGCAAGCGAATTGCTCTGCGTGGCGCCCGGTGTCTCTTCGGCCTCGGCAACAAACAGCTGCGCCAGGCAATCGCCGGTATACAGACGATGGTTCTTGAACTCATAAGGCGTTACGGTTGCAGCCCCCTCCACCGACCGATTACTGGTCATACGCGACAGCGTCGAAGCACTCCACAGAATCACGATTGCCGGCAAGACGATCTTTGCGCCCTGGCCTGCTGCGTACATGATTTGTGCTTGCGTGAGCAGACCCTGCAAACGCACCATCAGCACGGCGACTACCAGGCCGGCCAGGGCGCCATACTGCAGTGAGAGACTGGAATTGGCAGCTCCCAAGATGTCTCGCAACAAAGGTTCAGGATCTCCCACACCTGTGGCCAATGCTTGCTTGCCTGTCGAAACGAGCAGGCACAAAACGACGCCTAGCGTAACAACAATCGGCAGAACCGCATTGTACCAACGCGCCGGCATCTCCTTGGTAGCTTCTTCTCCGAATGCATCTGTATCGAGTTCATCCTTGAGGGGCGATTTCAGCCGGAGTCGCTCTGCCCGGAGCATCGGGCCAAAGTCCCTGCCAGTCAGCGCCACCAGGGGAATCATGACCAGGGCGATCAGCATATAGAACCGATACGGAATGCTCCCCAGAAACAAATCGACTGCCGAGAGGTTAGTTGCTGGCCCCAACGATTGCAGTCCTTCCTGGATGTATTCAATCTCCACAGCAATCCATGTTGAAAGTAGCGACAGCCCGGCTACCGGCGCAGCGGTCGAGTCGACCAGATAGGCGAGCTTCTCTCGAGAAATCTTGAGCCGATCGCAGAGCGATCGCATTGTGCTGCCGAGCAATATCGTGTTGGCGTAATCGTCGAAAAAGATGAGCAGGCCTAGGGCCCAAGTCACCAATTGCCCGCCTCGACGAGTTTTGGCAAACGGCGAGATCAGCCGAATCAGTCCCTGCATGCCGCCGCAGCGGCAAATGATGCCGATCATCGCGCCCATCAGCAGGGTAAAAGAAAAGACCCGCAGTTTACCAGGCTCGACAAACGTGGGCCACAAGTGAACTTCGCAAGTGTCGTAAACAGCAGTCAGCGGATTGCCGCCCGTCAGAATCAACGCACCGCAGTAGATGCCCAACATGAGTGAAAGCGCTGCGCGATGCGTCACGATCGCCAGTACAATTGCGATCAGCGGCGGCAGTATCGATAACCAACCGTAGGGGTGTGCTTCCATAAGAGATTACAAGACATGCAATGAAAAACGCAGAAACGCGGCGGAAACCGATTTGCAACCACTCAACATTCTCTTTGCGAGTTCAGCGCCTCTCCGCGTATCAAGATAGATGGTTACTCTCTTCTGTGTACTAACAAAACCGGGAACCTCGTGACGATTCTACACCTCAGAGTTCAACGGCCCTACAACCTATTCGCAGTTCGTTCAAGGTTGACCCGCTTCTAGCTGATTCCAGGCCCAACGGAACAGGTTTCTCGTATCAACATATCTGGCATCGGTCGAAGTAGCTCCCAGCACGACCACAATCAAACTGTGGTCGCCACGACTGCGGTGAGAAACCAGGCAAGAGCCCGCCGCGTTGGTGGTTCCTGTTTTCACCCCGTCGTATCCTTCGATCTGGAGCAGTCGATTCGTGTTCTTCCACAGCAGGTTTCGCGAATAGCCCTCGGGGCCGATCACCTTACAGCCTCGCTGCGGGGTGTTGACATACTCTCGAAACAACGGTTGCTGCATGGCGTGATAAGCAAGCGTCATCAAATCCCGCGCGCAAGACTGATGGCCTTCGGCGGGCAATCCATGGGGATTCACAAATCCTCCCACATTCATGCCGAGTTCTTTTGCGGTAAGATTCATCGCCTCGATAAACCCGTCGTAGCCCTCCTTGGTCTTGCCCAGGCGAGTGCCGAATTGCTCGGCCAGTGCAACCGAGGCATCGTTGCCCGAGGGAAGTAGCAGGCCAAAGAGTAATTCTTTCACAGGAAGTTTTTCGCCGGCGTTCACGCCAGCGGTCGAGCCCAGCGTCTGGTCGGCTCGCTCGGAGAAAACAACGACTTCATCAAGTACCTCGGGCTGCTTTTCTGCCAGGCTGGTTACCAAAAAACCAGTCAACATCTTCGTCGTGCTGGCGATGTCTCTTGCCGTCTCTTCCTCATATCCCCACAACAACTTGCCGGTCTTGCCGTCGCCAATCGCCCAAGCCTTGCAGGTCACAAACGGCTCTCCGGTGAGATCGTCCGCTGGCTGCTTCTCGATTTTCATCGCATTGATGACGGCAGGCTCGTCGATTGCAGGTCCTTCGAGGATCAACGTTCCTAACGCCGCCCAGGTTTCGGGGCCCACCTCGCCTGTTTCAGGCAGCTTTCGCTCGCGTTGAAAAGCCATCACGGCCCGTTCGGTTTGCGAACCGAAATCGCCGTCTACGCCAATGTCCATTGATTGTTGCATGCGCGCGTTGAGTGTACGTTGAAGTGCTTCGACCAATTTACCGCTAGCGCCAACTTTCATCTTCTGCGGAACGTCGGCAGCTTGCGTGTCGCTGTCGCTGTTGAAATGGTCGTAGACTGCTTTGGCAATGTTCGCACAAAGCAGGTGGGCTGCATTTTCGTCGCCCCAGCTTCGATCTTCGTTGTTCGTAGTAAGCACCGAGACAGCCAGGGGCCCATTGGGGCTGAAAATAATGCCAGAGTCACACCGCGAAGCGGAGACCGCCCCTCCTTTGTGCGCCACCTTAGTGCCGGCCGGAAGCAGACTCACTAACTTGCCGCGATCGTCGCAGGCCTGCATGTGCGCAAGCATCTTCTGACAAGCGTCCTTGCTAACCAGCTCACCAGCGTGCAGTAATCCGAGCAAGTGGACCATTTCACGGGCGGTCGTGCTTCCCAAGCCGAATTGCTTGCTTCGCTCGGGAAAGATAGAGGTTTCACGCTGAAAGACTTTTGAGTGCAATTTCGTTTCCTTACAACCTAACGACTCCATCAGGCTGGCCGTTGCAGGCAGACCTACCTGATCGATCACCAGATTGGTTGCCGTATTGTCCGAATAGACCATCATCAGATGAATCGCATCGCGCAAGGAGAACTGAGTTCCCTCGGAAAACATGGGAGTTAATATGCCCGAGCCCGGCACCTTGTCCTCCTTGCGAAGCGTGACATTTTGAGCTAGCTGCAACTGACCCGACTCAACAGCCTGGTAGGCGGCGACCATCAACGGAAATTTGATCAGGCTGGCCGTCGGCATCGCTACATCAGCCCGATACTCAAACGATTCTCCCGTCTCCAAGTGCTTCACAGCAACACTAACGTCGCCTTCATGCGCATCAATCAAGCTAGTTAACTGTTCCGCCAAGTCGTCGCCATGGGCAACAGGCGACAAGCAGGACAGGTAAAGAGTTGCGACAACAGCGAACAGAAATCGAGCGCTCATCAACGAGTAAGACGCATGGCGGCAATATAAAAAAAACTTGGTAGAAAGTTCCATGGATAGCCCGTAAGTCAATTGATAATCAAGGTTACAAACGAGGATGGCATTATCGAGAAAACACTACTGCCCTGGCGATCAAAGCAGGAAGCACGTGAACGGAGCTTTGTGGTTGTCGTGTCGTCGTGGTTAACTCTTAATCTGGATCTTGCAGGACGGCCGGCAGCTTCTTTGCAATTTACCTCAGTCAGTTCGCAGCAATCAGCCTCTCAGCCAGCGCCCGCTGAGACACGGGAACATCGCTATAGGCGCAGATCTGAACGCCTGCGTTTGCAAACGGCTTTAGCGCCTCTGGAGTCCCTAACGAGGCGAGCACGCAGCCAGGATGTTGCAGTAGTTGTTGTAGTAACGTTTTGTGCTTCTCGTCCAAACCGAACCGATGCCAGGCTGCCGGTTTGACGATCATGGCAATCAGCAATTGCTCGGCGCTGCGCGCACAATGCAGTATTTCTTCGAGGGTCGCTTGCTCGCAGCTGGGACCCAATTCAAAGTAGGTCGAACGAGCAAATCGTTCGCAGAGCGCCTCGGCCAGGGGTTGTTCTGGTGCATCTAGATTGGTTTCAAACGGCTTCAGCAGTACCGCAAGCAGTGACCGGTCGCTCGCCAGCGGTAGCAGGCTTTGCTCGTCGCAAACCACCGTCACTGCCCGCCTGGCATCGTCCAGGGCAAGTTCCGCGGCCAACGATTCACCGGTCTCGGTAGGCTGTTGCGTGTCCAACGGGACAAGAGCAGCCGAAGCATCTCTTTCGCGGAATGCTAGTTCCTTGAGCCGCCACAAGCGCTCGAACGCTTGCTCAGCCCGCGCTTCCGCCAGTTGCTGCTGTAAGACTGCTCTCTCGAGCGCGTCGAGTGTGGCAATGGGGTCGGCGACGTCGAGAAGCAAATCGACTCCAGCATTGATCGCTTCTACGGCCAGCGTCCCCTCATCGGCCGCTTCGCGCTTTACGCCCTCCATCAGCAGACTGTCCGAAGCGACCGCTCCTTGAAACCCAAGTTTGCTTCGAAGCAAGTTCGTCAAAATTGGGGCCGATAGGGTCGCTGGTTTGCCGCTATCGTCGAGACCAGGATATTGAACGTGAGCGGTCATCACCAGCGCCACTTGGGCTGCGATCGCTGCACGAAAAGGCGCCAGCTCACAGGCTTCCAATTCGTCGCGAGTCGATTCGACACGCGGCAGCATGCTATGCGAATCTTCGTGGGTATTGCCATGTCCAGGAAAGTGCTTGGCCGTGGCCAGCAATCCTTCCGATTGGCAGCTCTCCACAAACACCTTGACCAATTGCGATACCCGCCCGGGCTCAGAGCCAAATGCGCGCGTTGAGATAATCGGGTTGCGCGGATCGATATTGACGTCGGCCACCGGGGCAAAGGTAATGTGAATCCCGTTCGCCCGCGCCATGATTGCCGTGCACTTTGCAAACTGCCGGACCGCCTGTTCCGCCTCTTCACCTAGCGCGTCAAACGCCATTGCGTGAGGAAACATCGTATGGCCAAGGATCTGCTGCCCCACGCCTCGCTCAATATCCGAAGCTACCAGCAGCGGATACTGGCTCTGAGATTGCAAATCCGCGAGCGTGTGGGCGGTCTCGCCGCGTCGGCCGTTGAACAGCAGCAGTCCGCCTACAGGACATTCCTGCAGCAGGTTGGCGATGCGCTCGGCATCTTGCTCGACGGTTCGCACCGGCGGCAAATTCGAACCGATCCGCACGAATATCAATTGGGCCAGCTTCTCTCGCAAGGACTTTGGCTTGGTACGTAGCAAGTCGTTCATTCCTCCGCGAGCAGCAGCTTGTCGCCCAGCTGGAAGAACCGCTTCTCGTAGCGGGCAAACGTGCGATCAGGCTTGGCATTTGCATGTTCCGCATAAAGACGCGTGGGGCTAACCCAGGCAATCGTCGCCTGGTGATGTCCCTGCGCTTGGATATCTCGCAGGCAACGAAGCATGAGGACGCGTCCAATCCCCTGCCCTTGCACCTGGGGATGAGTACCCATCGGGCCGAACCAGCCCGTACCCAGGTTGTTGCTGTCGTAAGCCGAGAAACCAACGACCTTCTCTTCCTGGATCGCCAGGTGGATCGAGATTGGATCGTTCTTCATGGCCGTTGCGATTTCGTCTCGCCAGGCAAGCCAGTGCTCGGCGACCAACGCATCCAGTGCCGCGGCATCTTCTTGCCCTGCGCGTCGGATAGCTATCCCTTTTGAAGCGAGGTCACTTTCGAAGAGGCCGGTCGACAAGTCCTTACCAACCAGGTCGGCGAGCAAGTTGAAAGATTGCCCCACTCGCTGATAGCCCATCGACTCCGCCAGGTTCGCCGCTTCAGTGTACCGTGTATCGATTCCAGGGAAAAGATAGTTGGGGGCAGATTCCCCAAGACGGAGCGCATCGATTTCGTGTTGGTTCAACTTGTCGTGCATTTCTTGGACCAGCTCGCGCGCAATGCCGTGCCTGCGATGTTCAGGAGCAACAGCCAGCAGCTTGATATAGCCGCGCCGCTCAACGACGGTTTCTCGAACGACCCCCATCGCAAACGCAATGGGTTCTCGGCCTAGATGGACCACCAGCGACAGATCTTCGCGAAAGCCTGTATCGCCCCAGATTTTCTCGCGTAAGACGCGTTCCTGAAGCTGGTCGTAAGGCACGCTACGGTTCCACAAGCTCAGCAATTGCGAGGATTCAGATTGTTTGAGAGGTGCTGTGGTCAAGGCGTTTCTCCCCGATGAGCATCCTTGCCAAACTCGGCATCGATCGAGACGAACCAGCAAACGGCAAAACTGGGAATCGTGGCTATCATAACCCAGATAAAGAAGTTCTGGTAGCCAATCTGAGTTTGCAACCAACCGCTCGCCATGCCTGGCAGCATCATCCCTAGTGCCATAAAGCCGGTGCAAATTGCATAGTGCGCAGTTTCATGTTCGCCTTGGGATGCATAGAGCATCAACAGCATATACGCAGTAAATCCAAAACCATATCCAAACTGCTCAACCGCCACGGCCAGATTCACAGCCAAGGTGCTCTCGGGCTGACTGAACGACAGTGCAACGTACACTACGTTTGGCAAGTTGATTGCAAGCACCATCCACCACAGCCAGAACTTCAGTCCTTGTCGGGCGGCAACCAATCCTCCGAGGATGCCTCCCAGGGTCAGCATCACTACTCCGATCGTTCCGTAGACAAAACCTACTTGGGTCGTCGACAATTCGAGCCCGCCTGCCTGCCGTTCGTCAAGCAGGAAGAGCGAGGCCATCTTTACCAGTTGGGCTTCGGCGAATCGGTAGAACAGTAAGAAGGCGAGTACTGGAATGATTTGTTTCTTTGCGAAAAAGCTCTCGAATGTCTTTAGAAACTCAGTTAGTACCGAAGCGAAGCTCGTTGCTGCCTGCGACCGGTCTTCAGCGGGCTTAGGCAACACAAGCCCGTGATACACCAGCAGTCCAATGAACAGCCCGGCCAACACATAGAAGGTAAGGGCCCAAGCGGAGGTCACTCCCAGCGACTTCTCAAAGTAACCGGCAAACATTACCAGCAGCCCTTGGCCTGAGATCATTGCCAGCCGGTAAAACGTGCTGCGGATGCCGACAAACCAGGTTTGTTCGTGCGACGTCAGTCCCAACATGTAGAACCCGTCGGCGGCGATGTCGTGCGTGGCCGAGCTGAACGCCAGCAGCCACAGAAACGCCAGCGAATACTGCAAGAAGTTGCTCGTCGGTATCGTCAGCGCCACGCCCGCCATGCCGGCGCCGATCAGCAGCTGCATCGCTACGATCCACCATCGCTTGGTTTTCAAGACGTCGACCAACGGGCTCCAGAAGGGCTTGATCACCCACGGCAGGTAGAGCCAACTCGTGTAGAGCGCGATATCGGTGTTCGACACGCCGAGCTTTTTGTACATGATGACCGCCACGGTCATCACTACGACGTACGGGATCCCCTCGGCAAAGTAGAGGCTTGGTATCCAGAGCCAAGGCTGGCGCCGCGAGACGGTTCGTTCGGGTTGTTCAATGTTCGAGTTCGACAAGCTAAGAAGGTCCGTTAGGGCGTGTGGAACGTAGCCGATCCGATGGCGCTCTCCTGGCCGATTCGATCGACGCTCGTCACTGCCACCTCCTCCGGAGCTATCGCCATGCCGTCTGTATCGTAAACTTTGCGCAACTTAAGCTCGCTCTGAAGACCGGGCACGATCTTCACTTGCCACTGCGCGCCATAGCGTGTGCGCACTGCCCAGAGCCAGGGCGGCTCGCCGTCGTCGGTGCGGAATCGGACGAGCAGTTCTTCGCCAGAATCGTCGTGTTCAACGACAGGCTGTGGTGCAGGTTTTGCCGCCGAGTCGGCCAGCCAGGGGCTCGCCGGCACGAGCGCCGGGTGCTGATAAGGCCCGGCCAGCAACTGCTCGGCAATCCCTCCCGAATTGTGGGCTAGTGCTTTCATACTGAAGTGGACGTTTCCGTCGGCGCCCTCCTGCGCCCGGGTTGCCCAAATCTGAGCAATGATCTCCTCTGCAGGCCAACGGCTCTTGCCCTCGGCAAACAGTTTTGAGGTGTAGTTGCCCGGCCACAAATGGCGTCCCTGCTCGTTCTGCTCGTGCCACCAGCCCAAAAGCGCAGGATAGCTTTGTGCCGGAGGTCCCAGCTTCCAATAGAGTTGCGGTGTGAAGTAATCGAGCCATCCCTCTACAAACCACTTGCGAGCGTCGGCATAGATGGCCGCGTACTGGTCAAAGCCCTTGATTTGCGGCGGATTCCCCGGACGCCAGATCCCGAAGGGGCTGATGCCGAACTTCACCCAGCGTTTGCATTGTTTGATCTCTCGATAAAGCCGCTCGACAAACTGGTCGACGTTCTGCCGCCGCCAATCGTCCCGATCGAGCTTCGACCCGGTCGCCACGGCCCGCTGGTAGCTGGCGTCGTCAGGAAACGCGACGGGCTTGCCCGCATCGTCGTTGATCGGATACGGATAAAAGTAGTCGTCGAGATGCACTCCGTCGACGTCGTAGCGTTGCACGACGTCGATCATCACCGCGATACTGTGGTCGACTGCCTCGGGCTCGCCCGGATCGAGCCACCAGTAGCCGCCGTACTGCTTGGCCACGTTCGGCTTGCTCTTGATGATGTGGCTGTCGGCCACGGGACTCTTCGCGGCGGTGTGCAGTGCCCGATAGGGGTTGAACCAGGCATGCAGCTCCAAGCCACGGGCATGGGCCTCTTCGACGGCGAAAGCTAGCGGGTCGTACAGCGGCGCCGGCGCTTCGCCCATCTGGCCTGTGAGGAACTCCGACCAGGGTTCCAACTCCGAAGCATAGAGCGCGTCGCAGCTGGGCCGCACTTGCAGGATGACGGCATTGAGATTCAGTCGTACCGAAGTGTCGAGCAACGCTATCAGTTCTGCTTGTTGTTCGGCGGTCGACAACCCGGGCTTTGTAGGCCAATCGATATTGGCGACTGTCGCGATCCAGGCAGCGCGAAACTCGCGATCAATCGCCGGTGCTTCACCGCTTTTGTCAGCGCCGCTCGCTGGCAACGCAGTTCCGACGAGCAGGCCCAGGACGACGGCGACGGGCGACAACCAAGGGGCAAGAATCATGCAGTATCTCATGAGCTTTACTCTAACGACCGCGCCTGAGAACAGGCAAGCAGCCACGCCGACTTTCGAGCCACATCGGGTCAAGAATCTCGTGCATAACGAGCTAATTCCAGCTACGCATGGCGCCGAGGCCATGTAATGCGCACCGACCTATCGTTTTTGCGTAGTGCCTCTGCTGTTCGATATGCCCCCCGCTTGGGGTTTTGTCTCGCTTGCTGGGGTCCCAACTTTTGGGACAAAACTCGGTGGTTTTGTCCCACAGTCTTTGCCGTTGGGCCTGGCAGCCAAGGCTACGGCGAGGCTCGCGCGGGACAAAAGGGGGTGAGTTTAGGTCGCCGCGCGCGGCGAGCGCGGGACAAAACTGCAGTGGCTGCAATTGCTGTGGAAAAGTCGATATGTCATAGAACGCGCGCAACAGAGTGCTGGGGTGATTATCGCAGTTGGAAAATGGCGGTGCTACGAGTTATTCTGGCCATATTGGCAGTTGCTGGATTCTTGCGAATTCAGCTAATTGGTCGCTTCCTCGATGATCGCGATCTCCTTGTCGGTCAGCCCGTGCTGCAGGGCGTGTGATTGGGGACACTGAGTTTTCAGAGTAAGAAGTCGCGGCGGGCGGCGCTCACCCTACGCGGGGCGGCTACGTGGAGCGGTGGTGCAGGAGTTGGGTGATTGTGCTGGGGGTCAATTCGCGGAGGCTATCGACGATCAGGTCGGCGTGGGCGAGTTGTGCGCGGGTGGCGGTGCCGGTGAGGGCGATGCTGAGCATGTGGGCGCGGTTGGCGGCTTCGACTCCAGCGGGGGCGTCTTCGACGACGGCGCAGTGTTGCGGATCGACGCCTAACCGCTCGGCGGCCATGAGGAAGACTTGCGGGTCGGGCTTGCCGCGGGTGACGTCGCTGCCGGTGACGCGGGCGGCAAAGCTGTCGGCTCGGCCGAGGCAATCGAGCGTGAGGGTGACGTTTTCGGTCGGGCCCGAGGAGCCGACGGCCATGGCAAAGCCGGTTGCAGCGAGCGCGTCGATCAGTTCCACCGCGCCGTCGACGGCCGGAAAGTTGTGGCGGACGGATTCTCGATAGAGTGCTTCCTTGCGTTCGTCGAAGGCCTGCACCCGCTGGTCGGGAAACTGGTCGCCGCAGAGTTGGCGGATGATATCGCGGGTGGTGCGGCCGAAGGTTGCGCGGAACTGGGCTTCAGTAAACTCGAAACCCTGCTCGGCGAGCATCTGCCGCCAGCTTTGAAAGTGCGGTTGATACGAATCGACAAGAACGCCGTCGACATCGAAGATGACTGCTTGCTGTGGCACGGGGAGGCTTTCTGGATGGCGTGTGAGAAGTTGTTTTGAGAGGATCGCTGCTGGTGGCTTAGCTCAGCTTTTTTTTGTCATTAGTGAGACCAGCACCAGAGTTGCGAAGCCGAGGGGGATGGTGACGATGCCGGGCTGGCTGAACGGAACGATCGCATCGGCGGCGGCGAGGCCGTAGACCTGGGAGTAGGTATCGGCGCTGAGCAAGATCCAGGCAAGCGAACTGGTCATGCCGACGACGATCGCGGCGATGATGCCGGCCTTGGTGGTTCTCTTCCAGAACAACAGCATGACCAGCGAGGGGAGGTTGGCCGAGGCGGCCACGCTGAAGGCCCAGCCGACAAGATAGCTGACGTTCATTTCTTTGAACAAGATGCCGAGCACGATGGCGATGACGCCGACGACGACCGAGGCGATCTTGGCAACGCGCACCTGTTCGTGGTCGGTCAATTCTTCTGAGGTAAAGCTGTCGATCAAATCGTGGGCTACTGCGCCTGCAGAAGCGAGGATCAATCCGCTGACGGTGCCGAGAACAGTGGTGAACGCGATGGCCGAGATGATGGCAAAGAGCAATTCGCTCATGCTGAGTGCGAGCAGGGGGGCGGCCATGTTGCTGTTGGTTACGTCCATTGCGCCGCTGGTCATTGCGCCGAGTCCAAGGTAGAGGGTGAGGACGTAGAAAAAGCCGATGCAGCCGATACCGACGATGGTGCTTTTGCGGGCAGCGGCGCCGTCTTTCACCGTGTAGTAGCGAATCAGAATATGCGGCAGCGAGGCTGTGCCGCAGAAGAGGGCGAGCATGAGCGACAAGAAGTTGAGTTTGTCGGGGAAGCTGTCGCTACGGATGCCTTTGAACTTGGGATGCTCGCCGGGGCGTAGTACCTGGCTGCCGGGGGTCGGTTTGGGCGTGTAGGTGGTCGTTACGGTGCCATCGTCGGCGGTGGACTTTTGGGAACTCCAGAGCACAACTTCGCTTAGTTGCAAGGTGCGAAAGAACTCGAGGGGACCGAGCGGGCCGGTTGCGTCGGCTCCATTGGGCAGTTTGCTGATATGGCCTACGGGAGCGAGCGAGGTTTCTCCCTCGCCTTCGCCTTGGGGCAAGCCGTTGATCAGCGTTCTGCCATCGGCGGTCTTGGTTTCTGTTTGGATTTGATCGACACCTGGTTTGGCTTCGAAACCGCGTTGCAGGATCATTACCGTGAGTACGGCACTGAAGATCACGAGCAGGGAGCCCTTAAGGAACTGCACCCAGGTGGTCGACATCATACCGGCGGTGACGACGATGAGAATCACTACGGCGCCGACAATCACAACGCCGGCCCAATGGGGCAACCCTAGCAGTGGCTGTACCAAGACGCCGGCGCCGACCATCTGTGGGATCAGGTAGAAGACGCTGACGGCGAGCGTGCTGATGCCGGCCGCCAGTTTGATGCCGCGCGAATCGAAGGTGGAATTGAGCGCATCGGCAAAGGTGAACTTTCCGAGGCGCTTCATCGGCTCGGCGACGACAAATAGCGCCACGATCCAGCCGGCCAGGTAACCGATCGAGTAGAGGAAGCCGTCGTAGCCGTAGAAGGCGATCATGCCGCAGATGCCCAGGAACGAGGCGGCC
>JAGQOW010000100.1 GCA_020427155.1 Planctomycetales bacterium
CCTGTTGCGGATGGAGCTATGGCTTCTGTGTTGACGTTTGCTGCGGTGACAACTGCTGTGGCAACGGTTGCTGCGAAGCCAGCTGTGGCTGTGCAGACAACTGCTGTGGCAATGGCTGCTGCGGTGACAGCTGCTGTGGCGACGGTTGCTGTGGCAACGGCTGCTGCGGTGGTGGATGCGATGCCGGCGAAGCGGCCGAAGCTCCTGCCGAAGTTGAAGCGGCTCCAGAAGCTGCTCCGATTCCGCCAGCTCCTGCCGATCCTAGCGCTCGGATCGCTCAGCCACGCAAAGTGGTAAGCGCCAGCTTTGTTCGCTAACTAGCGGACGCTAACGATCCCCCTCTGAGGACCTGTCTCGGGCTTTCGGGCTCGGGGCAGGTTCTTTTTTTGCTGTTGTAGTTCTCTCAGTCGCGAACCAAGAGGTCAGTCGGCTTCGTACAAGTTATTGCAAGTTAGCCTGACAAGCAAAGCAAAATCGAATGCCCTACGAAACTGTTTCAATAATAGCTGTTTCTGGGAGAGCGATAAGCTACTGAACAATCACAGGTGGTTTCGGTTGGATATCAAGCGAGCAGGTGAAACGCTGAGCACGAAACAGGCAACTTGTCGAGTACTAGCCTTGCTGTTTATTTCGACAGCCCAAACAACCGCTCTCCTTGCTCAGACGCATACCTCTTCGCCGCATTCTTCCGGAACGCTCGATGCTGCCAAGGTTGCGCTGGCCGAGGCGTTCGCCGGACTGATCAAGCAGGCGATCCCGTTGGAGTACGATAAAAAGAAGAATTGGGGCACCACCAAGAATATCACCGTGGGCCTACGCAATGAGGGGCTCAAGCTTTATCGCCGGAAAAAGGCCGTCGATCACGGAGTCTGGAAGCATTACCAGGTGAAGTTGGTCGATCCAGAAAAAAACCTTGCCGTGCGGCTGGAAAACCTATCTGCCGTCGATGGTAGCCGGATTCGATTTACCTTAGTGATTGCTGCCAAGCTCGATACCTGGGCCCGCGCCAAAGTGTACCAGTACGGAATTCACCTGATTGCCTTGGAATTGGTCGGAGACACGCGGATCGAGCTGGCCTTGGACTGCGAAGTGGGCGTCCGACTGCAGACCAAAGCCGGATTGCCCGGATTGGCCATCGACCCGAAAGTCATCGACGCCCGATTGGCTTTGCCGGAATTCCATGTCCGACGCGTCAGCGACGCCTCGGGACCACTGGTCCATGAATTGAGCAGCGGAGTCCGGCGGCTCGTCGAACACGAATTGAAGGGCCCACGTCTCGTGGAAAAAGCCAATCGCTCGATCGAAAAACGGCGCGACCGGCTGGAGCTGAGCCTCGGAGAACTAGTCGACTCGTCGTGGTGGCCTTTGGCGAGTCTGCCCGAGTTGCAACAGCCAACCACCCGCTCACGCTGAGCGAGATTGCTCGCTACGGGGCGTTACTTTCATGAAATGCTCGTGAGGCATTTGCATTGCGCTCACCCGGAAGCCGAATTTGTCGCCGATCTTTACCGCTTCGCCTTCGGCAACCACCTGGTTTCCGACGTACAGGTGCAGCATCTGTTCGCACGACTTGTCGAACTTGATGATCGAACCCGGAGCGAGTTCGATGACTTCGCCAATTCTCTCTTTTTTCGAGGCCAGCACCACATGCACGGGTACTTTTACTTTGAGCAAACTGCGCGAGTACGGAGGCAAACTTGTGAAGTCGCGAGGCCCGGATGAAGTTACAGGATTCGCCGGAATAACAACACTTTCGGCGACCGCTTCGGGCTCCTTAGTCGGCTTGAGCGAATCGGGAGACGCAAGGGGCCAGATCAGGCTCATTTGCGCCGAATTGCTGCCGCTGCCGATCTGGAGCGGAACCAAAGCAGCGTCGTCGGCAACCTGGGCAGCAGCGAGTGCCGCACCTAATTGATCGATATGCACGGCCTCGAACGAGTCGGCCATCAGCGATTCGGGCACCAGCAACATGCTGAGTTCTTGGGCCAGCGTGCTGAGTTTGCTTTCGCCCGTGGGGTCTGGGTTAGCGTACCATTCGGGCAGCATACCGCTCGATTCAGGCAAGCAGGCGCCGAATCCGATCTCGCCGAACTTGAAGTACACCACTAGGCCGGGACCGCCAAAGCCGTCGAGTGCTGCCCCGCCCGGGTAGCTACCTGCTTCTCCCACGCTGAGCGTAAACTGGCCGTCGAGCGACCTGCTGAGCGCATCGGCAGCTTCCTCGGCGCCTGCCTGGCAGGCAGCGACGACATCGGCGGCTAGTCCTGGGGTTACTTCACTCATACCGTTGTTGGTTCACTGAAAGCAGTCGTAGACCCTCTGCCGACGATCCGCAAGGATTGTCGGCGCACACCTAGCGCGTAGGGCTAATCCAGATATCGACTCAATCAGCCGTTAAACTTTGCCCAGATCGACTTTTTGCCCGGTACAGCTAGCACCAAGCTGCCCTGGGCACGCAGCTGTAGTTGTTAGCCAGGCTGGCTGTCTTTGCTCTGGGCAGACGCCTATAATGGCCGCAACGCTAGCATTTACCACTGCGAAACGCCTGGAATCCATGAGCACAATTACCTCCTCCCCTCAATTTGATCTGCAGCCCTACAAATCGTTGGAGAACGAAGAGCTCACGGCACGCATCAGGGCCGTACGCGACCAGCTGGGGCCCGAACTGCTGATTCTGGGCCACCACTACCAACAAGACGAAGTGATCGCAGAGGCCGATCTGCGAGGCGACAGCTATCTGCTGAGCCAGAACGCTGCTGACAGCACCGATTGCCGTACGATCGTGTTTTGCGGCGTGCACTTTATGGCCGAGACGGCAGACATCCTGGGCAATCGCCCCGAAAAGCTGGCCGAGCGCAACGGGCAGCGCGTCAATGTGATCTTGCCCGACCTGGCCGCCGGCTGCTCGATGGCCGACATGGCCGCAATCGACCAGATTGAAGATGCCTGGGAGCAATTGGGCGAAGTGCTCGATACCGACGATGTCACGCCGATCACTTATATCAACTCGGCAGCCAGTCTCAAGGCGTTTGTCGGCCGCCATGGAGGTATGGTGTGCACATCGAGCAACGCACGAGCGGCGCTCGAGTGGGCTTTCAAAAGAACCGGCCGGGTGATGTTTTTTCCCGATCAGCACTTAGGTCGCAACACTGCGCTGGGGATGGACATCAGCGAAGCACAAATGCCCGTATGGAATCCGTTTGACGACGACCTGGGCGGCAATACCGCAGCAGCGTTGCAAGCGAGCAAGGTGATTCTCTGGCAGGGACACTGCAGCGTGCACCAGATGTTCAAGGCCCAACACGTGGCCATGTTCCGCGAGCAGCATCCGGGTATCAAGATATTGGTCCACCCCGAATGCCCGCGCGAAGTGTTCGAATTGGCCGACGAGTCGGGCAGCACCGGCAAGATTATCAAGACCGTCGAAGCCGCTCCGCCTGGCAGCAAGTGGGCCATCGGTACCGAGTTGCATCTGGTCAATCGGCTCAAACAACAGCATCCTGAGCAGGAAATTCATTTCTTGTCGCCCGTCGTTTGCATGTGCGCTACGATGTACCGAATTGACCTGGCTCACCTCTGTTGGGTGCTGGAAAACCTGGCCGCCGGCGCGCTGGTCAATGTTATCGAAGTCGACGAAGAAACGGCGCGCTGGTCGCTCGTGGCGCTGGAGCGGATGCTGGAAGTGAAGTGATCGAGACCTCCGGCAATCTGTCAGATTGCGGCCAATCCTTTTCTTTCCTTGTGCCTCCCGATGAGTTTCAATAATGGCAAGAGCAAGAGGGCCGCGAACAACGACAGAGCGTAGACCTTCTTGTAGTCGAACTCGGGGTGCGACAATCGCTCGAACTCGCCAGGATCGATCACTTCTCCCCCATCGGCTGTGAGCAGTGCTACGGCAAACTCGCGGGTCAGCGGCATGTTGAGACTACGGACCTTGCCGTCGGCGAAAAGAACATTGCACACCCAGGTCGGTCTTTCGAGTAGCCTGCCCTCTCGCCAGTGGCAGCGGTTTTGACCGCAGAGCACTTCGACGGCTTCTTCGAACGAGAGGTTCTTTGACGAGGTCCAAGCGACGTTATGGTTGTGAGTTTCAAGCAGCAGAATGGTGTTTGCGGGACCGTCGGGCAGGCCAGCCAGTGAGTTGGTGCTGCCTGTCCAGGGACTGTGCGGATCGACGATCGCAAAGTAGCTAGCGAAGTTTTTTGCGCTGCGCGTGTCTTCTGGGCATTGGAAGGCCATCGCAGCGACTCCTGAAAGGGCTAGTGAGGATCTGCTATTCTCCAGCAAGAAAGGCAAGAGATCGGCCCGCCAGTTTTCTGGCGAGAGTGGGAATTGCTCTTGATACTTCAAGAGTGCTCTGCCGATCTCCTCAAGATTTGTGCGACACGCCTGATGGCGTGCTGAGCTTTGGGCGAAGGGGACTGATGAAACAACGAAGCTGAAGAACAGAATCGCACTCAGGATCAGTAGAAAGAAAACCTGTTCTGTCGACGGATACTTCCGCTCGAAAACCAGCGCCCAAGATAATACCACAAGAAAGGCACAGAGAATTCCCAGGAGGCCAAACGTCGACATCGCCGCGGCCAGCAGCGCAAAGGCCCAAAGAATAGTCCCGATGCGAAACCTCATGCTTGCAGTTTAATAGCAAACTGCAAGTTGTGCTGCCGCGATCTGTTAGATCGCGGCTGTTTCTAACAGTGCGCGAAAACCCGACCCGCCCAAATCGCCGTGATGCGAAGCCTCGCCGGAGCAAAACGTTTTCAATCTCCAAGCACCCCTTGCCCCTCGCGCCACTTCAATCCCGAGAGTTTTGGCATGTACGTTGTCATCAAGTAGTCGAAATGCCGCCGGTCTCGCACCTGTTTCCGGCTGGGCTGCTTCGCAAACCAAGGGCGACGTTCGAACTCGCGATCCAAGCGCCGCGTCAGGCTGTTTGCCAATCGACGTCGAACCAATTGCCAGGCAGCATTCGATCGCCAGCTTACCAAGAGGTGAATGTGCGTCGACTCCGTCGCGATGTAATGCCCCCGCAACTCTTGAAAGCGAAAAGCTTCAATCGCAGCAGCAAGCATTTGCTCTTGCATCAGGTGTGAGAATCTGACCGGATCGTGCAATAGATTGCGCCGATAGTAGGTCGCCATGTTGGCGTCGGGCGCGAGTAGACCTTCGCGACACCGGACATAACCGCGAGGCCGGACGAAGTCTCTAGAGACGTAGCCACTAGAACTGTCGGGCAGCTGGGTTCCGTAGCCATGAAAGGTGAACAGATAGCAGGGCATGGCTCGCACTCCTGCGGCGATCTGTCAAATCGCCGGCTAGCGGGAATTGTGAACATGCGTACACTTCATGCTACCGCGCAGCGCCAACCAGGGCAAGCCTTTATCCAGCGATTTCTCGACTTAGCTTCGAAACCTGCAACCTGCACTAGCCGCAATCTGACAGATCGCCAGTGTGCTCGCGCTAAGAGGCGTCCTTTTCGCGGCAATATGCCACCATCTCTTCGACGCTCATCGAAGACTTGTCGACTTTGACCACGTCTCCCGACTTGGCAGCAGGGGCTGCTTCGGCAGCGGGAGCTTCTTCAGCGGTCGACTCGAGGGCTGCGGGTTGCTCCTCCTCGGCGGCGGGGGCCGTGGTTTGCCCTCGTGCCGCGGCCAGCATGTCGGCAACCGACATTTTCGAGCGATCAACCTTCGCCGAGGGAGCTGCCTTGGCAGGGGCCGCCGCTTTGGGCTCGCTCTTCGCTGCCGGCGCTTTACCCCGCGCGGCAGCAAGAATGTCAGCCGTCGAGGGCTTTGCTTTCGGTTTGCTGCCGGCATCTTGCATTCGCGCCATTTCCAGCGGCGAAAGCTTTTTCTCGGCTCCACCCGAAGCTTTCTTGGCAACCGGTTTGGCTGCAGGCTGCCTGGCAGCTTTCTCGGCCTTCTCTATAGGAGCCGGTTTGTCGACAACTTTCAGATAGTCCAAGTCGATATCGTACCAGCCGATGTTCTTATGGTAGTCGTCGAACTCGACCAGCGCACGGCCACTCATGTTGACCGTCTTGACCCGACCCACCATTTGGCTGAAACGAGCCAGCTCAGGGCGCTCGCCATCGACCACGACGTATTTGTCGGTGTATTCCTGCTTGATCTTTTCGATCTGGTGAATCATCTGCTCGAGTTTCTCCTGCCACAAGACCGCCTCTAGAACCCCCGATTTCCGCATCGAGAAGCTCTAGGCCGAAGTCCTGGATTGTGTCGCAAAACACGGACCCTGGCAATGCCCTCAACCTGTCGGTACTGCTTCGAATTGCTTGCGATTAGGCCCCTGCTGGTCAATAATCTTTCCTGTACTGGTTTTGGGGCTCCCAAAGCCAGCCTGGCTTCAAGCTTCATCGGAGACAATCAGCTATGTCACGGGCAATTGCAGATAGCAGCAGTGCAAGGTTTGGTTTTTGGGCGATCCTGGGGGTTCTGCTCGCGGCGAGCGTATCCGACGCCCAAGCTGCGGAGTACCTCACGGGCATCAAATGGCCAGAGCCGAAGATCGTGACTCCTGGCGAAGAGAACCGCCTGCCCCCTGCAGACGCAACGGTGCTGTTCGATGGCAAGGATCTTTCCCGGTGGGAGAACGGCGAGAACTGGACCGTACGCGACGGCATTGCCCTGGCAGGCAAAGGATACATCGTCAGCAAAGATAAGTTTGGCGACTGCCAGGTACACGTCGAGTGGTCGGCGCCCACCCCGCCCGAGGGCGAAGGTCAGGGCCGCGGTAACAGCGGTTTGTTCTTGATGGGAATTTACGAGATACAGATTCTCGATTCCTACGTGAATAAAACCTACTTCGACGGGCAGGCTGGCGCGATCTACAAACAGACCCCTCCGATGGTCAACGCCACCCGGCCGCCGGGCGAGTGGAACACCTACGATGTGTTCTGGACCCGGCCAAGATTCGCCGAAGACGGTTCTCTGCAATCTCCTGCTTACATTACGGCTGTGCACAATGGCGTGCTGATACTGAACCACTTTGAATTACTCGGAGACACGCCCTACCATCGGCCGCCTGAATACAAACAGCACGACGACCAACTCCCGATTTCGCTGCAAGATCACGGCAACCCGGTAGCGTTTCGAAACATCTGGGTTCGAGAGATCGAACCAATCGTAGGCAAGCGCACCAGCGCGCCGTACATTCGCGATGGCGAGACAGGCAAGAAGACTTTCCTGAAAGAATAGGTGCCCCAGATCGCCACTTCGAACCCTGGCCCGATCATCCTGGTCGCATGAGGCGGCATCAGCCCACAGCCCAGCAGACGCTATACCGCCACCGCACTGTTGCGGGAAAGGTTCGGGGGTTCTCGTCTGTTGGTACGACAGAGATGCGACTTGGATGCGCCTGCTCGTCATCGCAAGTAACCTGGCAACCGCATGACGGTTCCAGGCCATGCGGCCCCACGGACACCGAGTATCCCGCCTCGCTTGTAACAACCGCCCCAGGGCTTGTGGCTGAACAAAGCTTGTTTGCGCCGGCGATCTTGTAAACGCTCTGGATTGCGCCATCTCCTGCCCGCAGGCGACAGGCGACGTCGAACAGCAGAAAGCGGCTATCGGCGATTCCAAGGCTCATCGACCAATGTCCTGCAGCGGTCGCCCCTGTCAGCAGAATCGCTTCGCCTTGCTGATGCAGCTCCGCCCAAGGGGGGCTTGGCGGAAAACAATCCTCGTCGACCCCTTCGACCGATTCCAGCAGCGGCACTGCTAGACCGCTGCGAACGCCAAAAACAGTATGTGAAAACCGGTCTTTCTGCCAGCGAAACTCAACCCTTACGCCCTGTCCTGCGGCGTTGAGCGCTTCGAGCGAAGCCGCGGGCTTCGCAGAGGTCGCATCGTTCACGCCAGGGTTTCCTCGATCGGCTGTCCTGCGCGCCAGCGGAGCGTGGCATCCAAGAAGCCTTGGATGTCGCCATCTAACACTGCATGGAAGTTGCCCATCTGAAACTTTGTGCGGGCATCTTTTACGCGCTGGTCGGGGTGCAGAAAGTAGTTGCGGATTTGCGAACCAAAGCCTGTTTTGGCTTGCTGCTGGTACTTGGCAGCTTCCTCGGCTTCGCGTTGCTCTTCTTCAAACCGCGCCATGCGAGCGCGCAACATCTTCCAGGCCGTCGCACGGTTCTTGTGCTGACTACGCTCGTTCTGGCATTGAACAACGATTCCCGTGGGGCCATGGGTCAGTCGAATGGCACTATCGGTCTTGTTGACATGTTGTCCGCCGGCCCCGCTCGCACGGTAAGTGTCGACTCGCACATCGGCCTCGTCGATCTCGATCTCAACCGAATCGGAAATCTCGGGTGAGACGTCGACCGCCGCAAAACTGGTTTGCCGTTTGCCTTCAGAGTTGAACGGGCTGATGCGGACCAGTCGGTGGATGCCTGACTCGCCCCGCAGATAGCCGTAAGCCATAGGGCCGCGAATCGCGATGGTCGCGTTGTTGATGCCGGCCTCTTCGTTATCTTGGCGATCGATGATTGTGGTGGAGTAGTCGTTCTTTTGTGCCCACTGAATGTACATGCGCAGCAGCATTTCGGCCCAGTCGTTTGCGTCGGTGCCGCCGTCGCGGGCATTGATCGTCAGGATGGCCCCGGCGGCATCGTGCTGGCCGTTGAGGAGGGCTTGCAGTTTGAGTTGCTCGAGAATCGTTTCCAACCGCTCGACCTCGGCCGGCACCTCGGCGGCAAACGATTCGTCCTCGCCAGCCATTTCGACCATTGCCGCCAGGTCGTCGCTCGCCGCCAGGGCATCGTCGAGCGGTTTTACCACGCTGACTAGCGATTTCCGGGAGCCCACCTTTTGCTGGGCTTGCTCCTGGTCGTCCCAGAAGCCGGGGCCGGCCATTTCGGCATCGATCAATCGGATCTGCTGGGTCTTGGAATCACAGTCAAAGAGAGTCCCGGAGCTGAAGTATCGAAGCTCGGATCGCTTCGGCTCGATCGATCCATTCTTTTTCCAGCGCCATCGGTGGGGACTCCTGTCAGGAATTAAAGTGGTTTGCAGTGCGGGCATTATACGCAGCAAGGTTCGCGTGTACGAGGGCTGCTTGTCGAGCCGAGTCGCCGGTTCTAGACTCGAAGTGTGATGGCACGCGTGGTCTTGGCTATGTCTGGAGGGGTCGACTCGAGCGTCGCGGCTCACTTGCTCTTGAAGCAGGGCTACGACGTCGTGGGGGTCTTCATGCGCCACGGCCATCAATCGCCCGTGGCCTGCGATTCCAACCGGCGCCCAGGCGCGCAGCTGCCGATTGTCGAGCGGCTCGACCATAAGCAGGGTTGTTGCACAGCCGCTGATGCCGAAGATGCACGCCGCGTGGCCGACAAGCTGGGGATTCCGTTCTATGCCCTGAATCTCGATAAGGAGTTCAGCCGCATCATCGATTACTTTGTCGACGAATACACGACCGGCCGGACCCCCAACCCATGTGTGCAGTGCAATAACTGGATCAAGTTCGGCAAGCTATTTGACTATGCCGACAGTATCGGCGCCGAGTATGTCGCAACAGGCCATTACGCGCGCCTTCAGCTCCAACCCGACGGTTCTCCAGCATTGCTGCGCGGTCGCGATCTTCACAAAGACCAATCCTATGTGCTCTTTGGCGTCGAACGCGCGTTGCTTTCCCGCATGCTGTTGCCGGTTGGCGAGTATGAAAAGGCAGAGATTAGAAAGTTGGCTGCCACTCTCGATATGAACGTGGCCGAGAAAAAAGACAGCCAGGAAATCTGCTTTGTCACCAGCGGACGGTACGACGATTTCGTCCGCGCCTGTCGAGGCGACCGCGATACGTCGGGCGAACTAGTAACGACCGACGGCGCCGTTGTCGGCCAACATGAAGGTATCGAAGGCTTTACGGTCGGCCAGCGGAAAGGGCTGGGCGTGGCCCTCGGCGAGCCGAAGTTCGTGGTGCAGATCGACCCTGAATCGCGGCGCGTAACACTCGGCGATCGCGAGCAACTGTTGCGAGAGGGCCTGACTGCTGCAGACTCGAATTGGCTGGTTGATGAGGCCGATATTCCCGCGGATTGCCAGGTTCAGATTCGTTACAACGCTACCCCGGTAGACGCAGCTCTCGATCTTCAACCCGGCAACCGACTACGACTTCGCTTCGCCGAACCCCAACGAGGCGTAGCACCAGGGCAAGCAGTCGTCTGCTACGACGGCCAGCGAACTCTCGGGGGCGGTTGGATCGAGTGAGACGGCCAGGAAACACTTTGGACGATCCGAGGATTCGGTCAGGCTCCGCCGAGGGGCCGCGTCTTTGCAGGGGGTAGCTTTTGCATCGGCGTGCGATCATCTATCATGAGCGAGGTCGGGGCGGCCCTGCCCCGAGGCCTGAGGCGTCTAACTCCATTGGCTCGATGAGGAAGGCAGACGATGAACCCTGATCTCTCTTTGCTGGCTGCCACTAGCGATTTCTTGTTGCTCGGCTTGTTCGTTGTAATCGGCCTGCTGCTCCTGGCCTTTTTTATCTTCTTTGCCAAGTATTTCTCCCTGTGGCTGCAAGCCTATATGTCCAATGCCCATATCGACCCGTTGACCCTCATCTTTATGGGGCTGCGACAGGTCAACCCGCGCACCATCGTCGATGCCAAGATCATGGCAGTTCAGGCCGGGGTCGGAACCGATCCGCAAACCGGCATCACGACCCGCCGTCTGGAGGCCCATTTTCTTGCCGGGGGCGATGTGCCGCGAGTCATCCACGCTATCGTTGCGGCCCATCGTGCCGATATCGATTTAGACTTTGATCGTGCCGCTGCCATCGATCTGGCTGGCCGCGATGTGCTCGATGCGGTGCGTACGAGCGTCTATCCTAAGGTGATCGATTGTCCCGATCCCGGGAAGTCGTCGAAGACGACTCTCAGCGCGGTGGCCAAAAACGGCGTAGAACTGAAAATCCGCGCGAGGGTTACCGTGCGAACTAATCTCTCGCAGCTCATTGGTGGGGCCACTGAGGAAACGATCGTCGCTCGTGTGGGCGAGGGAATCATCACCTCGATCGGCTCTTCCGACGATCACCTGAAAGTGATGGAGAACCCCGATCGCATCTCGAAGGCCGTACTCGAGCGCGGCTTGGACGCGCATACGGCGTTCGAAATCGTCTCGATTGATATCGCGGATATCGACATTGGCGAGAACATTGGCGCCCGACTCCAGGCGGATCAGGCCGAGGCAGATACCCGCAAAGCTCAGGCGCTTGCAGAGCAGCGCCGCGCGAATGCGATCGCCCATGAACAAGAAATGAAGGCCATGGTGGCCGAGAATCAGGCGGCCGTGATTCTCGCCCAAGCCGAGGTCCCCCTGGCGATGGCTCAAGCCTTTCGCGACGGCAATCTAGAAACCGCCCGTCAAAACGGCAGCCGATAGCGGTCGCAAACGATGCCGGTCTTTCACAGACTCAGACCTACATGATCTTATTACAGCGTCTCCGTCTCCTGGTGAAACCTACGGCTGCAGTGCATACTCGAACCACATCTTTTCTTGGTCCGACTCGGGTTCCTCGACCAATTGCCAGCGATTGTCTTGGTAGATCAGCTCATAGTCCCCTTGCTTTTCGATCTGCGGAGCCGGCACCTGGTTGTTCACCATCATCGGCTTCTCTACCGGCATCTTGGGTGAAACCTGGTACAACTCGGCCGGATCAACAGGCTGCTCGAAGCCCTCAGAGAATTCGCCGTTCGGGTCCAGTCGATTGGGCGGCTCGTCTGCGCTCAACTCCTCATCTTCTTCTGGGAGGTACTTGCCTGGCTTGTAAAAGGTCTTCGACTTGATGGTAACCTGGGCGGTGTACCTGGGTTGATCTGCGGTGGGAGGAAGCAACTCAAAAGAGAGTTCGCGCTTCACCCTCAGGCCGAGTGTCGGCGAGGGGTTAAAGGTCTCCAGGGCCCTGCGCAGGCGTTCCATGGCCCAGTCGAATCTCTCTTCTGCTTCATTCTTCCGCTTTTCCAGCGTACTGAGATTCTGCGGCGGGTCGTCGCAACCAACAACAAACGATGCAAGAACCGCTAAGCATAGAGACGCCGCAACCGATCGCAGCGAATTGGCACGTCTGTCAGCATCGGGCTTCGGAAGGCGCCGCATGAACATACCACCAAAACCTGACATGCAGGCCCACTGACAGTGTTTGGAAGTCTAGGACAGAAGGCTGCTAGGCCTTGTGCCAGGAGTTTTGGGTTCCAATAGTTTCCGTACGAATGCAGCTCACAACTCACCAAAGGGGTCATCTTCCGGCTGCGCGGCGTCGTCTTCGGCCGGCGGTGCTTCGGTTTCCTCGGCCGTAGCAGGTTCAGCGGGCTCGTCCGAGCCAAAATCAGCAAAAGGGTCTTCCTCGACTGGCGAGTCGGAAGGTTCAGCGCCAAACAGATCTTCATCTTCAACCGATTCAACGGGAGCTTCTGCTGCGGCTGGAACCACTGCTTCCTCGAAGCTCTCAGGACCAGGGCCAAGCACGATCTCGCCAGCTTCCGCGCTTTCTTCGGATGGCGCCGAGGGAGTGGGCAGGCTTGGGAGCTTCATATTTCGCCATGGAACCGTACTGCCGACCACACGGCCCAGGACGCCGAGGAGTTTGCCCGATTCAGCCTTATCGCCTGCGACGGGTCTTGCAGCCTCTGACGGCGCATCGGGTGTGGCACTTCCAAACAGGTCGTCTGTGTCCTCAGTTTCAGCAGGCTCTTCTGCTGCCGGCGCTTCTTCCGCCGGTTCTTCTTCGGCCGGTATCTCGTCAAAAGGTTGTTCTTCCGAGGAAGATTCCTCCGCAGGCATTTCTTCTGCAAAGGGATCTTCCTCTTCGGCTGTTTCTGCCGGGGCCTCCGACGACTCGGGTTCGCCAAACAGGTCGTCTCCTGGATCGCTCGGCTCGGGTGCTTCGTCGACTGAGCTTTCCTCGGTAGCAGGCTCGCCGAACAGGTCGTCCGTCTCGGCAGGTTCCTCGGCCATGGGAGGTTCTTCCTCGGCAGCAGGAACAATTTCCTCCGCCGGGGCTTCGCCAAAAGGATCTGCCTCAGTCTCGACCGGCGGCGCCGATTCGCCGAAGGGATCGTCGGTTGGCTCGCTCATCTCCGGTTCTGAAGTTGGCTCGCCAAACACGTCGGATGGTTCTGCGGTTGCGGGAGCAGGATCCGAGAACAGATCGTCTTCTTCCACCGCTGGCGCAGGGGCAGGCGATTCGACTTCGCTCGGAATGGTTGGTGCGGGAGGGGGAACTTCTGCAGCTGGTGGCGCAATCACTTGGGGCGCCGCTGCCGGCTCAGGGGGGGGCACCGGAGATGGAGTGGTCGGAACTGTCGGAGCTGATAGTTCCATCGCCGGGTCGGCTAGCTGATCCAATCCCACCGGAGCCTCACGACGCAGTACCTGAGGTCCGCGCTGCTGCAGCTGCTCATAACGCATCTGGCTCTGCTCGCGCCGCTGTTGAACCCGGTTCAACCGGCCCTCGCGTCGAAAACGCTCGAGTGTGCGACGATCTTGGCCTTGGATCCTTTGCAGAGCCATGCCTATCGCGTGGCGCTTTCCAGGATCGCGCGCCTCGTAGGCTGCGCCGACTCGCATGTCATCTTCAGCTTCGTATTGTCTGCCCATTCTGAGCCGAGTCATCGCTCGAAAGTAGTAGACGCGCGGATCGGTCGAACCGGCCTGGACAACTTGCGTGAACAGTTGTTCGGCAGCCCCTGTCTGGTTTCCAAAGTAGGCGTGAACACCGCGCCCGTACGCAGCCGATACTTCCGGCGAATCCTGGGCTGCAGCCTGGGCCGCGAACTGGCCGCCAACAAGACTCAAGGCCAGCAGCACGACAGACCAAGCGCCGAATACGCGGGCAGGGATCAGGCTTGCAGGGGGAAAGGACATCAGAAAAACTCCTAAGCAACTCATGAGTACGGTTCACACAACGTCGCCCGCAGGGGGCAGCCCCGACGTCTGGAGACTTGCTATCCTAACCTTGCCAGAGCGTCGTCACAACTTATTTTGAGCAACAAACTGCTCCATCCAGATCGTGCCAGAAGGTGCTGTGCCAACAGAACGAGAGCTGTCGATTTCGACGGGGTTCGCCCGACATAGGAAAACACCGCACTTCCCCAACGCTGCCTGCTTCCGAGCATAGCACCGTGCCAGGTCCCCGCTGATCCAACTCCCCCAATGCGCCAGCCGTAGGGCGTCTCGACTCAAAGCAGTGCAGGCTCAAAGCTACGTTTGATCGGTGTTGCCGATCTTGGCTTCGAATTCTTCGTAGCCAGGCTGCTCGATCAGAGGCAACTTCTCTTTCTTTATCCCTAGCGATTGCGCTTCTTTCCAAGCTTTCAGGGCCGCTTCCGCGTCGCCGGCAAGCAGTTGGGCACGCGCCAAATGGTAGTACTTGAGAGGGTCGCGATTCACTACCACAGCAAGCAACAAGTCTTCGATGGCCAGATCGTATTTCTTGCCCGCAGTCCGGACCAAGGCACGCGTGTCCAGCAGCGCGTCAATCGGACCAATGATCTCCATTGCCTGATTGACAAGTTTCTCCGCATCATCGAGCCGCTCGCCCATCAGCGCCAGCAGAAAGGCCAGATTGTTCATCGCCGCGGCGCGTACTCGCTCGGGAACATTCTTGCGAGCAAGCAATTCGTCGTAGGCTGCCGCACTTTGGGGATACTGTTGCTGAATCTCCAAGAGCTCTGCTCGAAACAAGAGCCGCTCTGCCGAATCGGGATCGTCGCGCAGCGCTGCTGCTACCAATTGATTGATGTCTTCGTCAAACTGATCTCCCAGTTCCGGTCGCCGGCTCCGCAACATCTGGGTCGCCAAGGCAAGCACCTGATCCATCGCGTTGGGAAACGCGGACTTCATTTCTGCCATCGCTTTGGCAGCATCACCATGCAACGCGTGGAATCGCAGGAGTTCATAGGCCGCTTCAGGCGTCCGTTGAACATAGAACTGAATGAGCTGCTCTGCCAACTTCAGATCGCCGCAGTCGATTGCCAGGGAAGCCACTTTGCGAACGAGCTGCAATTGCTCGGGTGTGAGAGCGCCGCCAAGGTTCTCGGGTAAGAGTTCTTTCAGGGTCTTCGTCACAGTCGCCTGATCCCCTTGCTTGTGCGCCAGGGTGGCCATGAGCGGTAGGTAGGCGTTCCCCTGGGTATCGAGCTGCTTCAGACGGTTGATACGGCTCTGGGCGTTGCTGTATTCGCCACGGTCAATCAGCATGCTGATATAGGTCGACCAAACCTGGGTATCTGCGCCTAACTTGCTAAGCGTATCGAGCATGAGGTCTTCGCACCGCTCCCACTGGTTGGCGTTTCTCAGCAGCCGGGCAAACATCAGTATCTGGTTCTTTTGCAGCCTTTGGTTCTCATGCAGTTGAGTGAACAATCGGATGGCTTTGCCCTGGGAAGCGGGATCGCTCTGGGTAGCTAGAATCTCGGCAAGCAGAATTTGATCTGCCACGGGCAGATTGTCTTCTCCCACGCCGTGAGTGAGCAGGCGCTGTGCCCGCAGCGCGTTCTGATAATCTCCCGTTACCGCCAATTGGCGAGCCGCTTGATTGCGTGCCCACGAAGCTTGGGGATGATCGACGGGAATCTTCCCCTCGTAGCTTGCTCGGAGCAGCCGGTTGATAAAACTGGCCGCCTTCTTGGAGTTCGCAGGATCGGCTTGGGCCCAAATCAAGTAGAAGTCGGCCATCCTTCGGGCAACGGCTATTTCGTCGAGACGGCCTTCGAACACAGCGAGGTAGACTCTTTCTGCATTCTTCCAGCGCCCCTGCAATTCGAAAGACTTTGCCGTCACCAGCGGCAAGTACTCCTCGTCGAGCGCAAGTTCGGCCTCCCGAAACGCATTTTCGAGCTCCACTGGCTTGTTTTGCAGCGCGTACAGTGTCAACAACTGCGACCAAACGTCGGGGTCTCTGGGCGAAAGCTCCGCCGCTTTGTAATAAGCTGCTGCTGAAGCTTCTATTTGATTGGCTTGCTGCGCTAGCTTGGCAAACCACAGCTGTGTCTTGGCGACTTCAGGCTGGGACTCGGCGATCTCTTGGGCCGCCTTGAACGCGGCTTCTTGGTCGCCCGTGGCCAACAGCACTTCCGCTTCGACGCTGCCAAGCAGTTTTCTACGGAGGTCTGCCGGCAGCAGTTCCATCTTCTTACGGGCCTCCTGGTTCAAGCCGCGCTTGGCAAGTAGCTGTACTTGCAGGCCGACCGCATTCGAGTTGGCTGGGCCGTACTTCAGAGCGTCGTCGAGGTGCTGGAGGGCCAAGTCCATATCTTCATTCAAAAGAACGAGCAACTGACCATAGAGAACATGCAATTCACTCCACTCGGG
>JAGQOW010000101.1 GCA_020427155.1 Planctomycetales bacterium
GGCTTTCGCGGGCGCCATGATACTCGGCGTTTTCGCTGAGGTCGCCCTCGGCGCGCGCGGCGGCAATCCGCTTTTCGATCACCGGCATTTGCTCGTTTTCCATTTCATTCAACTCAGCTTTCAGCTTGTCGTAGCCAGTCCGTGTCATAGGTACGCGTTCTGCCATAGAAACCTCGCATGTATCAAGCTTGAACCGTCGTTGGGAGTCGCCCGGTCGGGCCAAGAGGCGTGCCATCGCCCCAATAAAAGAGGCCTTCCTTCCGGAAGACCCTGAGCAAAGGTTCATTGTCACGCCTTGCGGACCTCATGTAAAGGTCTTTCCAGCAGAGCAGGCGGATTACTTCTCGCTATGGTAGAGCAAGGCTCCACAAGACATGCAGAACACAGGCTTGGACAACAACAAATCGTTCTGCATATTAAGTGTTATCTGGAACCCGCATCCCTGGCAGACCGAATCTTCGACTTCAGCCAGCCCGTCGACGCCTTTGCCGCGAACCACTCGCCGATACTCGTCTTTGAGATCCGCCGGCAGTCCCTTTTCCGCTTCGGCCAGTTCGCCTTCGAGCCGTGCAATGTCTCCTCGAATCACACCAGTCTCTGCCGCAACAATTTCCTGCCATTTGGCCAAATCGCTCTGGGCGGCGGCCACTTTCTGTTCGGCCTCGACGACAGCAATCTCGAGCTGGTCGATTTTCTCCATCCCTTCCAGAATCTCGTCGGCTAGCACGCTGCCTGCCATCTCGGCAGCAGAAATCTGCTCGAGCAGTGATTGGTACTCCTTATTGCTGCTGCAACTATTGAGCTTCGCCTTCAAATCTTGGATCTTGAGTTCGCCCGCTTTCAGATCGAGTTGTTTCTTGTCACCTGCGATCTTAGTTTGCTTGACGGCCTCTTGTGCTGCAGCCAAGGCCCCCTGCTGCTGGGCAACCTGCCCTTCGCGCGCCTTCACCTGGCGAGGCCCGCGCTGTAAACGATCATTAAGGTCACTCAATTGACCATGGATGCGGTGCAATTCTCTCAACACCGCGGTTGAAACCGCCATGTACGCCTCCCACGAAGAAAGAAACGCCTGCAACGAGCAGCATGCTGCTTCCGCTTCAGGAGAAGCGCGCACGTCGCAGGACTCTTGTCATTGTAGCGTGGTTTTTCTCTGCTAGAAGGGACAGAATCTCATCTCCCAGGGCTCCGCTCGGCATGTTCGAGAAAACGTTCGAATTGACGGTTCTCTCGGCCACTCGCCCCCTGCTAAACCTGCCGACTTGGCACTAGAATTGATTTCATCAGCACGTGTTTCCGAACCCTGTCCACTATTACCAGCTTCAGGTAGCCGAAGTATGACCGCCTTTCCCGAGATTGACCGCATTCCGTTCGAAGGTCCCAACAGCAAAAACCCGTTGGCATTTCGGTATTACGACGCCGGCGAAGTGGTCGAAGGACGCACCATGGCCGACCACCTGCGGTTTAGCGTTGTCTACTGGCACACGTTTCGCGGGCAGGGCGCCGATCCCTTTGGCCCTGGTACTGCTGTCCGCCCGTGGGAAGACGGGAGCGACTCGGTCGAGAACGCCCAAAACCGGGCACGGGTAGCTTTTGAATTCATCGAAAAACTGGGCGCACCGTTCTACGCATTCCACGATCGTGATGTTGCACCCGAAGGTTCATCGCTGGCAGAAACCAATCGCAACTTCGACGCAGTTGTAAAAGTTCTCAAAGAAGAACAGCAACGCACCGGAATCAAGCTGCTCTGGGGAACCGCCAACCTGTTCAGCAATCCGCGGTACATGCATGGAGCAGCGACGAGTCCCAATTGCGAAGCCTTTGCCCATGCCGCAGCTCAGGTGAAAAAGGCGATGGAAGTTACCCTCGAATTGGGCGGCGCGGGCTACACGTTTTGGGGCGGACGCGAAGGATACCAAAACCTCTGGAATACCGATATGCGGCGCGAGCTGGACCACCTGGCCCAGTTTCTGCACATGGCCGTCGACTACGCCAAAGAGATCGGCTTCACCGGGCAATTCTACATCGAGCCCAAGCCTAAGGAGCCAACCAAGCATCAATACGATTCAGACGCCGCTGCCTGTCTCAATTTCTTGCGGCAGTACGACCTGATGGAGCATCTGAAGCTCAACCTGGAAACCAACCATGCCACGCTGGCGGGCCATACGATGCAGCATGAACTTGAAGTCGCCGGTTCGGCCGGAGCGCTCGGTTCGCTGGACGCCAACACCGGTGATCTGCTATTGGGTTGGGATACCGACCAGTTTCCAACTGACATTTACCTGACGACCCAGTGCATGCACTCCGTATTGAAGTACGGAGGGCTTTCGACTGGCGGGGTCAATTTCGATGCGAAGGTGCGCCGCGAGAGCTTTGAACCGATCGATTTGTTCTACGCCCACATTGGCGGCATGGACGCTTTTGCCCGAGGCCTGAAGATCGCCGCGGCGATCCGCGCCGAGGGACGCCTGGAGGGGCTGCGCAACGAGCGTTATGCAAGCTGGGATTCGACCCTCGGAGCTGAAATCGAAGCCGGCAAACACAGTTTTGCTTCACTCGAAAAACTCATGCTCGAAAAGGGCGATGCAGCGCCTAATCGTAGTGGAAGACAGGAGATGCTCGAAAACCTAATCAATACTTATTTGTGACGCCATTGGTGCATGAGGCCAGTCGTCGCCTATCGAGGGAGGAACTTGCCATGTCTTTGTCGACGATACGCGGGTTGTTTGTTGTGGCGGGGCTCTATGACTTTCTTATCGGTCTCACCTTTCTCTTTTTTGGCTCGCGGCTGTTCGAGGCGGCTTCGGTCCCCCAGCCGAACCATTGGGCGTATATCCATTTCGGCTCGCTCATGCTGATGATCTTCGGCCTGATGTTTTTTGCCGTGGCGCGCGATCCGGTTGGCAATCGCTCCCTAATTCCGTATGGCATGCTGCTGAAGATCAGCTACACGGGACTGGCCACCTACTACTGGGTCACGACCGATTGCCCCTTCCTGTTCAAACCGTTTGCTGTCATCGATGGGGTGATGCTGGTGCTCTTCTGGCTTGCATACGCTAAATGTCGACACCAGCAGCGTCTGCCTGGAACAACCGACTCATGATCCACTGGTATTTCGGTTGGACGGCGATTCTCCTGGCGTTTCTCTCCGGCGGAGTGATTGGCGTCTTCTTCCACGATGAAACGTTCTGTGGTGGTTATGCCTCGTTCAGAAGACGGATGCTTCGATTAGGCCATATCGCGTTGGCAGCATTGGGAATGATCAACCTGCTCTATAGCCAATCGTCGCTGCCGTCGGAACCTACCCTGCGCGCCTCGATCGCCTCTGCCGGATTCCTGATCGGTGGGGCTGCGATGCCGTTGGTCTGTTTTTTGACATCCTGGCGCCCAGGCTTCAAACGCTTATTCTTTATTCCCGTGGTCGCCTTGGTGGTTGCGGCAATTCTCACTTTGCGACTTGGTCCGCCATGAGAATAGGGCTGCTGGCAATGAGTGGGCTGCGAGCCCACGACCCGAACCTGCTGGAATTGGGACTCACGCTCCCGGGGGTACTCGAACGTAGCAGAATCGTAGGCTCGCTACCGAGCCTGGGATTGCTCTATCTGGCCGCCTATACCCCGCCAGGGCACGAACTCGCTTACTTCGAAGCCGAAGGCGATGGCAGCGAACCTTCTGAGCTCTATGGCTGCGACCTGGTAGCAATCAGCACATTCTCTGCCCAGGTTGGCGAAGCCTACACGATTGCCGATCGGTTGCGCGAGGCGGGGGTCCAAGTGGCCATGGGCGGCTTGCACGTGACGGTCGAACCTGAAGAAGCGCTGCAGCATGCTGACTACGTTTTTCTGGGCGAAGGAGAAAGAAGCTGGCCCGCGGCCATCAATGCCATTTCGGCGGGCAATGCTCAAAGGATCTGGAACTCCGCTGACTTCCCCCCACTCGACATCGATACACTCGCCACACCCCGGTACGATCTGTTGAACGTACAGCGCTACTCCCGCTTCCCGGTCCAAACCACGCGCGGTTGCCCCTGGCGATGTGATTTCTGCGCTTCCAACGTCATGCTGAACGAGCCCTACCGTAAGAGGCCAGTAGCGGGTGTCATCGGCGACATTCAGGCAATTCGCCGACTGCGCAAGCGAGTCTTTGTCGAGTTCGCCGACGACAACACATTCGTCGACCACAACTGGGGAAAGGAACTTTGTCGGGCGCTGATTCCATTGGGCATCAAATGGTTTACTGAAACCGACATTTCCGTAGCAGACGATTTGCAGTTGCTTCAGCTCATGCGCCAAGCGCGCTGTCGACAGGTCCTGATCGGCCTGGAAAGCCCTGGCCAAAATGCCCTGGAGGGAATCGAGCTCAAAGCAAACTTCAAGAGCCGACGTTCAAGCTCGAACCTTGATGCCGTTCGGCGCATTCAAGACCAAGGAATTACCGTCAACGGCTGTTTCATCCTTGGCCTCGATCGGCAAACTCCCGATATCTTTGAGCAGGTGCTCGATTTTGCCAATCAGGCACCGCTCTACGACGTGCAAATCACCGTCCTCACTCCGTTTCCCGGTACGCCGTTGTACGCTCGTTTGCTGCGGGAAGGCCGAATTCTCACACCCGGTCGTTGGGATCTCTGCACGTTGTTCGATGTCAACTACCGGCCAAAGAACATGACGATCGATCAACTCCGCAACGGCATGGCGTGGCTGGCAGAACATCTTTACAGCGAAGAAGCCCTGCTCAGACGGCGCAGGCCGTTCTTTGACAGCCTCTGGTAGCGGACCATGCGGTCGGAATGGGCGTTCGCCCCCAGTTCACGCCGCCTCTTCCAGCGTCGCAAACCTATTCAACTGTTGGTCGACATGCGCGTAGACCATGTCGACCGTGAGCTCTCTCATGCAACGATGATGGTGCAACGGACAGGTGGGCCTCATGCAAGGCTGGCAGTCCAGTTGCAACGAAAGACTTACTTCCAATTCGCTATGAGTGCGTGTCCAACGAGTGCTTGTGGGACCAAAGAGCGTGACGACCGGTCGCTGGAAAGCTACGCCAAAAAAACGAGGCCCGCTGTCGGTAGTAACCAATAGCCGCGACCGACGAATACAGGCCTTAGTCAAACCGATCGGCAATTCCTCCTGATCGGCCAGGCTCACGACGCGAGAATCGCCTGCACGTTCGACGATCGACCGCGCATTCTCTCGTTCGTTCGGACCGCAATTTATCAACACATACATACCGTTGCGACGAACGATACGCTGGGCTAATTCAGCAAAGTACTCGCTGGGCCAATCTTTGGCCGCGCCAAAGGCGCCGCCCGAATTGACAACCACCACTCCTTTGCCCTCGGGCAAGCCAAGTTGCTGCCAAACGCGATCGGCTAGTTTTTCGTCTTCGGCGCTGGTCGACAATTCCAGCTGGGCAGATTCCTGCGGACACCCCATCGCATAGGCAATGTTTAGATAGGAGTCGATCTGAGGAAGCGGCGAAAGGCGAAGACCCTGGCGAGGTTCATACAGTTTCGTGGTGAGCAGCCACCCACGCCCGTCGCGCGAATAGCCAATACGCTCGCGAGCCCCCGAGCGCCACGCCATCCAGGCGGTACGCAACGAGTTGGTCAGCAAAACCACCGTATCGAGGTCTGCATCTCGCAGCCGCCGACGCAGCGCGCCCCCCGATAGCGCGGTTGCTGACCGTTTCTTCGAGTAGCAAATGGTATCGTCAAACCAAGGATTTCCGGCCAACACCTGAGCAACGTACGGCCGCATGATGCCAACGATTCTGCTGCCGGCCGGGACATGTTTGCGCAGCGCACGCAGCGTAGGCGTCGCCATGACCACGTCGCCTATCCAATTGGGAAGGATGATTCCAACTCGCATCGTTGCTCCACCTGGCTCACCGGTCTGGTCGGGGAGGCAAGTGTATCGGCCGACATCGGCGGTAGCAATGGAACCTGCAGGATTGCTAGCAGCCGCACCTGGTACCCAATGAGAACGATTCACGGTAGCATACAATTGACGACGGCACATACGTCAACCCCGTGCCCCCGCAGCAACTTGCTTCCTCTCGCCAAAATCAATTGCAGCAGGGGCTCATTGGCCGCGCCGTCGTCATAAAGGTACGCGCTGTCCAATTTGTTTCCAAACTAAGTGAAGTAGGAGGCACTGGCCATGTTCAGCATTTTGCAGGATCGCTTTCCGGTCTCGTATCGGTCGCTAGCTCAAGTTGCCAAGGTGGTCGTTCTCGGAGGCATCCTGGCGTGTTTTGGCAGTAACGTCTTTGCCGAGCAGCCTCAATCGACTGACGATAGCTCAGATGCAGCGAAGAAGGAAAAACCAGCTTCCGCTGGCTCACACTCTCTGGTTTTGAATTACAGCGACAACAAGCCCGACGGCAAGAAGAGCATCGCCGGCAGCGGCGAAATGATCCGTTTCGAACTGCCTGGCGATACTGGCCGAGTGCGGGCAATCAAAGTCCATGGCACTCGCTATGGCTATCCTCAGGCTCCCCAGGAGGACATAGAAGTCACTCTCCTGAGTGAGGATATGGCAGAAACGCTGCATACCGAGTTGGTTCCCTATTCGCTCTTCAAAAGATTGAAGCAGGCTCGCTGGACCTTTATTCCGTTCAAAGTGCCTGTCGAATTGCCCAAAGTGTTTTGGGTGGTATTGCAATTCAACGCCGAGCGGACAAAAGGAGTTTATGTCAGCTACGATACGAGCACCAAGGGAGCGTACTCCCGAATCGGCAATAGCGAAGAAGATGCCAAGGAAACCGATTTTGGCGGTGACTGGATGGTGCAAGTACTGCTTGCAAAGTAGTCGACCCCTCGCTTGCTACTTTCGGCCTGTTGAACATCCGACCAAGTCACGAAGGACGATGCTGTCAGCCGCGGCAGTCTGCGCAAAGTTCGTACTTCTGGAAAGCTGGCCTCTATGGATACGAGCCGAATAGCTGAGTAATAATTCTTGAGTTCCGTAGCCGCCCAAGGCGATTTATTGAGGTAACGTCTGCAGGTTTCCTCACTTCGTATCTGGGGTTGTGCCGTGGCCATCGATGATCTGACTCAATTGACTGCGATTATTCCGACTCGTGGAAACCCGAAACCCCTAAAACGACTGCAGAAAAGCCTGCAGCGCTCGTATCCCGACCTCAAAGTGGTTGTGGCCGACGACGGCATGGATTCCTCCACCGTCTCTAAGGGCAGCTCGATTCGCTTGCCAGTTGGCGTGGGCAGAGCTGCGGCATGCAATGCCATGCTAGCACGCCTCCGCACGCCCTACTTCTTGCTGCTCGACGAACAGTGCGAGATTGGCAAGGAGACCGAGTTGCGCCAACTCCTGCAAATGGTGGCCACTGATAGCCTTGATATCGCAGCAGGCGACATCGTGGGATGCCAGAAAAGGTTTTGGTTCTTTGTTCGTCAGAGCCCCCAGCCTGGACATGGTATCCTGGAACTCGCCGGCAGCAAGTTGACGCTACGTCCTGGGCATCGATCTGCAGGAGAGGGTTTCTACTGGTGCGACTTCGTGTCGAGCTTCTTCGTCGCCCGTACCGAGAAAGTCCGGGCAATGGGGGGCTGGGACCCTGAGCTGAAGAACGACGAACGCGAAGAATTCTTCCTCCGCGCTCATCGCCAGGGCCTTCGTGTCGGCATCGTACCCGAAGTGACAGTCCGTTACTGGAACGATGAATCCCCGTCACCATCGACGGATCAGGTTCCCGATCTGAAGAGCTTGGCCGTGGCCAAGATGCGATTGGCGAGCATGACCCAGCTTGACGGCCAGTTGATCAAAGCACCTCGCCGCTTGCAGGCTGCCTAGCGGACAGCAGAGTTCACCGGATGCTGGGAATTCGCCCATCCATGGCCAGAAATATGCCGCCCTGGCTTTCGAGCAAACCCCGTCGATTGTCACAGTCGTATCAGAAAACCGGAACTCCTGAGGGCCAGGCGGGTTTAAGTAAGTAGAAATCTGAAAAAACCCTCTTGCATATGTCGTAATATCACGATATTATTACATACGAGGATTTGATACCTATGCCCAAGAAAGTAAAACTCACCGATCTGAAGGCCATGGAGCAAGCCGCCGAGTGTCTGCGCACCTTGGCCCATCCTCATCGACTGAGAATCGTGCAGATGCTGCTACAAAGCGAATATACGGTCGGCGAATTGGCCGAGTCTTGCCAGATCGCTCCCCACATGGCATCCGAGCATCTGCGGAAAATGCAGAGTTGCGGTTTCCTCGAAAGCCAGAAGGATGGCCAGCGACGCTACTACCGCGTCGTCGAGCCGCACCTCGAAAACATCCTCACTTGTATTGAACAGCGATTTCAATAAATTATTTACCATGAATATCGCAATATCGCGATACTGCGATTATAGCAACCAACGATCATCGTTTTTCCATTTGGAAGGAGTGATTCATGACCATCGCAACCATTAGCCCCAGACAACTTTACCAACTACTAGAACTCTCGAAGAACGTAGACGTGATCGATGTCCGAACTCCAGTCGAGTATCGAGAGGCCCACATCGCAGCTGCCCGTAACGTTCCGCTCGACAAGGTCGATCCCCAGGCAATCATGCAGGCACGCAACGGCAATGCCAATGAGCCGGTCTACATCATGTGCCGTAGTGGCAGTCGCGCGAATCAAGCCTGTCAGAAATTCCTGGCAGCCGGGTATGAAAACATTGTCAATGTAGCGGGTGGCATCCAGGCCTGGAGCGAATCCGGTCTGGAGGTGGTACGCGGAAAGAAAGCCATCTCGCTGGAACGTCAAGTTCGCATTGCCGCCGGCAGTCTGGTGCTGCTGGGGGCAATACTCGCCCAATTGGTTCATCCCTACTTCATTGGCTTGTCCGCCTTTGTGGGGGCTGGATTGGTCTTCGCAGGTGTGACCGACACCTGCGGCATGGGCATGCTGCTCGCCAAAATGCCCTGGAACCAGGTGCAAGACGAGGAAGGATCATGTTGCACTCGCTAACCATCCTGTTTGGCGGCTTGGTGGGCTTTGCCCTTGGCTTGACGGGCGGCGGCGGCTCGTTGCTCGCCGTGCCCTTGTTGGTGTACGGGCTTTCGATTGCCCCGCGCGAAGCGTTTGGCATCTCGCTGGCGGCTGTCGGGGCAACGGCACTCGTTGGCGTCGGGCCTCGCATCTGGTCGGGGCAAGTCGAATTGGGAACTGGTCTCTTGTTCGCCGTTGCCGGCATGCTGGGCGCCCCAATCGGCACTTGGGTGGCAAGCATGATTCCTGAACTTGCGCTCCTCACGCTATTCGCGGCGATCATGCTCTTCGTTGCCTGGAAAATGTGGCAGAGTTCGGCCCGCTCGGAACTGCTAGAACCAGTACTCCCCGATCAAAACCGGCAGGCTTCCTGCCACAGGAATAAAGACGGCCAACTAGAGCTCACATCGCGCTGTGCCATCTTGCTACTGATCGTGGGAGTCGCAACAGGAATCATGTCGGGTATGTTCGGCGTGGGTGGTGGCTTCATCATTGTTCCCGCGCTGGTGCTTTTTAGCGGCATGTCGATGCACAAAGCAGTCGGCACTTCACTACTAGTAATCGTACTGGTCAGCATCTCAGGCGTGGCCTCGCATATTGCTGCCGGTCGAGGCATTTCGCTGGCGGTAACTGCACTATTCGCAGTAGGCGGAATCGTGGGAATGGCTCTCGGCAGCCGCCTGGCGAAACGTCTCCCCGCCTTGTTGCTGCAGAGGGTCTTCGCAATGGGCATCGTGGCGGTCGCACTACTGGTCGCTAGCCAGTCTTTAGTTTGAAAGGGAAACTAGAATGTTCTTCTATCAAAGATTCATACCCGGCCTGGCAATCTACTCCTACCTTGTCGGCGATGAAAAAACCGGGACTGCCGCCATCGTGGATCCCACTCGCGACGTCGACGACTACCTGGCAATTGCTCGCCGCGAGGGACTGCATATTCGGCATGTACTCGAAACGCATGTCCACGCCGACTTTGTGAGCGGATCGCGCGAACTGAAAGCCCGGCTTGGCGATCAAGTCACCATCCATTGCTCAGGAATGGGAGGAGACGACTGGACGCCGCCCTACGCCGACCACGTGGTTCAGGACGGCGACGAAATCACCATGGGCAGCGTGCGGCTAAAAGCAGTCCATACGCCGGGACACACGTTGGAACATGTCACTTGGGCCCTGTTCGATGATACGCGGAGCAAAGACATGCCCTGGCTGCTGTTTACCGGCGACTTTGTTTTCGTGGGCGATGTTGGCCGGCCCGATCTGCTCGGCGAGGAAGCTCGCAAAGTGCTAGCCAGGCAACTCTATCAAAGCGTGTTCAGCAAATTGCCGCCACTGCCCGACTTTGCCGAAGTCTTCCCTGGACACGGCGCCGGCTCTTTGTGTGGCAAAGCGATTGGATCGCGTGCTTCGTCAACGCTCGGTTACGAACGTCGGTTCAATCCAGCCCTGACCGAAAAGCCAGAAGTACAATGGATTGCCGACCTGATGGACCAAATGCCGCTGTCGCCACCCTATTTCGCGCGCATGAAACGCGTCAACCGAGAAGGCCCGCCGGTCATCGGCCTGGAACTTCCCGGGCAGCGCCGCTGGAGCGCCAAGGAAGTCTACGAACGCAGCTGTGAAAACTGCCTGATTGTCGACGTTCGCGCCAAAGAATCGTTTGCAGCGGCTCACATCCCCGGGGCCATCAACATCCCTTTCGGACCGACTCTCCCCACCTGGGCAGGTTGGGTGCTGCCGTACGATCGGCCCACGCTGATCGTTGTCGACACTCCAGCGCAGATGCCAGAAGTCGTCACCCACTTGATTCGCGTCGGCTTCGACGACGTACAGGGTTACCTGGAAGGTAGCATCGACGCCTGGGAAGTTGCCGGATATCCACTCGAAACCCTCTCGACCGTCTCCGTACAGAATCTCAACGAAAGACTTGACCGAGTGACCGTGCTCGATGTTCGCACCGAGAAAGAGTGGAACTCTGGCCATATTGACGGAGCGATTCACCTTCACGGCGGGCGATTGCAAGAGAACTTCGAACTCGTACCACGCGACAAACCTGTCGTGGTTATTTGCGGCTCCGGCTATCGCGGCTCGATTGCAGCCTCGTTCTTACAGCGCGAAGGCTATGACGATGTCGCAAATGTGCTGGGCGGCATGTCCGCCTGGAAGGCCGCTCGGCTGCCGTTTGTCGAGACAGAGTCCTCGGCCACGGGATGCCGCGCTAGCGCCACGGCGACCGGTTGTACTTAATCAATCAAACATCGAACCTTTATTTATGAAAGGAAGCTCCGTCAGCATGAGCAAAGAAACATTAATCAAGAACCTGAATGAAGATTTGGCCAACGAATTCGCAGCAATCATGCAGTACGTTACGTATGCCGCGAAGGCAACGGGCCCTTATCGGCCGCAGCTGTCGCAGTTCTTTCTGGCTGAAGTTGCCGACGAGACGCTGCATGCCCAATTCTTGGCCAACAAGATTGTCGCTTTGGGCGGCGAGCCGACTACCGCTGCCAGCAAGGTCGCTGCGGCGGCAAACAACCGCGAAATGCTCGAAGCCATTCGCGCAGCCGAACTGAGCGCCGTTGCCGCGTATACCGCACGTGCCAAGGAAGCAGAAGAATTTGGCGACAAGGCACTCACGGTACAACTGGAGGATATGATTCGAGACGAAAGTGGCCATGCCGAGGAAGTCGAGCAAATGCTGCGCGACTGGCCCATGTAATCAGAAGCAACTAGATAGAGGAGGAATTGCATGACTTGCCAAACAGAAGATTCGCCTGATGAGAATACGATGGATTTCCACAAGAAGTAGGCTACTAACCGCTGCCCAGCAGCGCAATGAGGTGAGATCATGTTCAAGAGATTTTGGATTGTCACACTGATTGTTCTTCTCGCCACTGGCAACTGCTTCGCTCAAGGAGGCCGGCGAGGAGGCGGACCAGGACTAGGACAAGGGAGACGAGGCATGCCCCATCCGCCAATCGGACAGGTCATCTCGTCGATTTCCAAGAGCGATCTCAGTGAGCAGGAACGAGCTGGACTGCTCTTGATGAGAGAAGAAGAAAAACTGGCTCACGACGTTTACGTCAAATTATCGGAGAAGTGGCCCCTGCGGCCGCTCCAAAACATTCCGCGTGGTGAGCAGATGCACATGGATGCCATGAAGGCGCTACTCGACCGCTACGGCATCCAAGACCCGATTGACGAGAAACCGTTGGGCGAATTCTCGACCGCTGATATGCAGAAGCTCTACGATCAACTCGTTGCTCAAGGCGAGCAATCGATCGCCGACGCGGTCGAGGTGGGATTGCTAATCGAAGAACTCGATATTGCCGATCTCAACCGGCTGATGCAACAAGCCGACAACGAAGACATCAAAGTAGTTTACCAGAACCTCACCAAGGGCTCGAGAAACCATCTGCGCATGTTCTGGAGACAACTCGGCCGTTACAACGGCTCTTACACACCGCAACATCTCGCTCAAAGCGAATTCGACCGAATCGCTCGCAGCGAGCCTGAACGCGGACAATTGATTACCGACCCCAATTTCCAATTCTGAGACGAAACGGTCCTGGCCAGGTCTTGCTACCTGGCCAGCGGCATTTGAAGGAGAAAACTATGAGAATCGTGATCGTGGGCGCTGTCGCCGGAGGAGCCTCAGCCGCAGCCCGTGCGCGGCGACTGGACGAGAATGCAGAAATCATTCTGTTCGAACGTGGCGAAGCGCCCTCGTTCGCCAATTGCGGACTGCCTTACTTTGTCGGCGGTGTGATTCCGCAGCGCGATCATCTACTCGTGGCGCCCAAACAACAACTCATCGACCGCTATCGGCTCGACGTGCGCACTCGCACCGAGGTGACTGCCATCGACCGCAGCCGCCAAACCGTTGCCGTGACCAATCTTGAAACGGGCGAGTGTTACGAACAGCCGTACGACAAACTGATTCTTTCGCCCGGCGCCAGCCCCCTGCGCCCGCCAATCCCTGGTGCAAACCTGCCTGGAGTGCTGACCCTACGCGACCTGCACGATGCGGACCGCATGCAGGACATCGTTTCCCAGGCCAACGCCGCGGTGATCATTGGAGCCGGTTTTATTGGGCTCGAAATGGCTGAGAACCTGGTCCATCGCGGTCTGAAGACGACCGTCGTTGAACTGGCCGATCAGATTCTCCCACCCTGGGACCCCGAAATGGTCGCCCCGGTCGCCGCTCACTTACGCGACCAAGGAATTCAGCTGCGTCTCTCCGACGCAGCCGAGTCGATCGAAGAACATGAGGGCTCGATGCAAGTTCGCCTGAAGTCGGGTGAGCTAGTACCTGCCGATCTGGTGGTGATGAGCGTCGGCGTGCGGCCAGAAAATGGCCTTGCCGTCGCTGCCGGCCTCGAGGTCGGCAGCCGCGGAGGCATCTGTGTGAACGCCCAAATGCAAACCTCCGACCCGAATATCTATGCGGTGGGCGATGCCGTTGAAGTGCGCCACTTCGTCGACGATTCTCCCATTCAAATCCCGCTGGGCGGTCCCGCCAATCGACAGGGACGCATCGCGGCCGACCACATCTTTGGTCGCACCTCGACCTACCGTGGCACACAGGGTACCGCCATCGTCGGTTTGTTTGATATGGCCGCCGCGATGACCGGTCTCAGCGAGAAGTGGCTACTGGCCAAGAAGCAACCCTACGAAAAGGTGTACGTCCACCCCAAGCACCACGCCAGCTACTATCCAGGGGCCGAGTCGTTGACCATCAAGCTGCTGTTCCATCCCCAAACCGCAAAGATACTGGGAGCACAAATTGTCGGCCAACATGGCGTCGACAAACGCATTGATGTGCTTGCTGTCGCCATTCAGGCCGGCATGACCGTGTACGACTTGGAAGAAATGGAACTGGCCTACGCCCCCCAATTCGGCTCAGCAAAAGACCCCATCAACATGGCCGGATTCGTCGCTGCCGGCGTGCTGCGCGGAGATCAGCCCATCACCCATGTTGATGACCTTCGCACTCCAACGGCCGCAGCGGGCCCGTTCATTCTCGACGTCCGCACTCCTCGGGAATTCCAGGCCGGCCACGTCGAAGGCGCGACGAATATCCCCATCGAACAGCTACGCTCGCGCCTCGACGAGTTGCCACGCGATCGCCCCATCGCCGCCTATTGCCAGGTCGGCATGCGCGGCTACCTGGCCACCCGTATCCTGCTACAATCCGGCTTCAGCGTCGAAAATCTGAGCGGTGGATACGTGAGCTATCAACGTGCGAGCGATTTGCCCAAGAGCTAGCCCAATCGCCAGGTATTGCTCAACCTTGAAATCGTGAGGATCAACTGCCAAATTCGCAAACGAGATCCGATCGCGTAAGGTGGGCAATGCCACCTGCTACCTAGTTTGCCTGACCTGCAACGCCGGCAAGATTACTTCGTTGCAATCGTGCAGGAAAGGCCCAGGCCACGGCAGAGCAAATGCGCCACGCGCCACGGCAAGTGATCGATCAACGGCTCGGCCAGCTGTTTCACCCAGCGCAGTCCATTGCCGGCAAGATAGATGCGACGCTTGGAAACCACCAATGGCGTTGCCACGCTGCGAAAACCGGCTCGCCTGAGCAGCCACGAAACTTCCGCCAGGCGGTATTCTTTCAAATGCAAGCCCCGGGCTTCAGTCCTTGGCGGGCAAAAGTCGCCCGTTACGTCCGACGGTCGCAACAGCCAGTTGGGGGTAATCGTGACCAGGCTGCCGCCAGGCGCCAACATCTTGTAAATGTGCGCCAGGTAATCCTCGATCTCGTCTGGACAGACGTGCTCGAAGACATCGTTCCAATACACAAGGCTCGGTTTGGTCGAAAACGACTTGGGATCCACGTCGCGCAAATCGCCCAGCAGCAGCTGATCGGCGCAGCGCTCGCCGAGCGTGCCCAAGGCTTTGTCTCGCATGGCAGTCGAAACTTCTACCCCACCGACCAGGAATCCGCGATCGCGTACCTGCCGGAGCATTTCGCCACAGCCATAACCGATTTCAAAGAACCGCGGCTGCCCCATTCCCTGCTTCACTTGACGGTCGAGTATCTCAAGCACAAGTCGCACGTAACGGGCATCCATCCCCATTATCAAGGGCTGACCTTCGATTCGCTGTGCCGCCAGCAGACTACAGATTGTGTCATACGCCTGCGCCGTCGCCAAAGACCGCTCTTTCGAGGCCTTCGGACTTTGGAGAATCGCCAGAGCAAAAAGTTGCTCCTGGTGCCATTGCAACTCATGCAACTGGTCGCCTGTCAATCCGTCGAGCGACTGCGACTGCCCATCAGCCAACAGCACTTCCCGTCCAGGCGACTGGTCAAACTTGGGAGCCGCTTCGAGAGGCGGCGAAATTGTCGACATGAGTTCTTTCCTCAGAAAGTGCAACGTATCTATTCAAAACATAGTACGTACCGGCTGCGACGCCCCCGCCCCTAGCGATCAAGGGGCATGCGCTGGTAACGATTGCAACACTTAGAGGATTTGTCGGGCGGACACTGCACAAAGAAAACGGGCCTTCGAGCCATTGGCCCAAAAACCCGTCGTCGGGGATTGCGGTAGTCTGCTCTGCCTAGGCCCGGCGTCGTCTGCCGATCATGCCAAGCATGCCCCAAGCACCCAGTCCAACCAGCGCTGCCGAGGCCGGCTCAGGTACTAGTGAGATTGTGATGCGAGCAAACGGCGAACTGCCTGGTACCGCGCCGATGGTCGTCCCTGCGGCTGTGACAGTGCCAATGAAATTCGTCAGATCGGGTCCTTGGCTGGCTGTTCCTCCGATGGTGTCGGTCTCAACGCCGCCCAACGTCGAGAAAGCAGCACCTAGGCCCGTGTTGTCCTCGGTACCAGCATCGTAAATGCTGGCCGCCGTCAGATCGATGACTTGCGTCCCGTTGAAGTTGCCCAGCGCATCGAACAATTCGTGGGCCGTGGGGTTGCCATTGCCAACAAAGGCATCGTTGGAAGGGATAACCATCGACGCAAAACTGAAGTATCGATAGGCGGCAGGATTCGAAACCGCAATCTCTGTCACAGCTGTGTTGCCCGGGTCGATCACAGGAGGCTGGCCAGGCAACGAACCAAAACCAGCCGGGTCGGCCGCCACGCTTTGTAGCCGATTAGGACCAGCAAACTCGGTCATCAGAATCGCCGGACTGCCAGTCTCTGCCACCGATTCCAAGCCTGGCGTGACTGCGGTACCCACGCTGAAGAGGTCAAAACTACCGTCATGCAGTCCAACCCACAGGGGCGTAAGAAAAAAGTCGGTCGAGGCACCCAGGTTTTCAATTTCGATCCTTACCGCTT
>JAGQOW010000102.1 GCA_020427155.1 Planctomycetales bacterium
CCTCCGGCACGAAGCAAAGCCGCTCCGGACGGCTATTTCAATTGCGTACCAGCCCGCAGCGATTGTCCCAGCTTTGGGATCGACAATCCAGAAGTGCCCTCGCCCGAAAGCGCCGCCAGCTGCGTGAGCACCTCTTGATGCTCGCTGAGATTGGCAAGCAGTTCTTGCTGTGCCCGCTGTCGTGCATCGTCCAAACGTTGCAGCTGGCGATCAACTTTTTGTTGAGTTTCGGCAAGAAGCTGTTCGCCCCGCTCTTGCACAAAGCGTCGGACGGCCGCGTTGAGGCTGGTGGCCAGTTGTGGTCCGAGATCCGACTGGAGTGATATCTTCGGCTTATTGAGGGTGCCCGACAGTACAACATTCGCGTCGATCTGCTCGACACCCGCCAGCGCCTGCTCAAGAACTAGTGCCAATTGTTTGCTTTTCGCCGCGCCGGTCGCCAACGACAATCCGACATCCGGCTGACTGTAGACGATTTCGCCAGCCAGCTGGTCGTCAGTCAGCTTCAGATCGACTCGCACGCTCGCGGTACTGGGCGCCAACTGGATGGCCAACTTCTCTGCCTTGCCAAGCGCGCGACCAGAGACAGCAAACTTCGGACAGTCAATTTGCAGGAGGTCGACAGCCACCTCCTCGCGCCGATCGACGGTTGCCTCGAGCGTGAATGCGCTGGCTCCCGAGCTTTGCAAGGAGAGCCGCGCCGGTTTTGTCACCAAGTGAGGCTCTGTTGTCAAATCGGTGAGCGATCCCACAATCTGCAACGTCTCGCCACCCAGGCTTGCCAGGCCTTCGAGTTGAACCCGTTCGACCAGGTATCGGGGACGTGCTTTGCTGAAGAGCACGGTGGTGCCGCGGCCGCGTGCAGCTTGTACCTTGGCAGCGGCTCGAACCGGAATCTGGCGCCGGGCCCAGCCGATCCATTCCAGAGCCGACACCAAACGTTCGTTCACGGTTTCGCCCAGCAGCGTCTCTGAAAGGCCTGCGCCGTTGAGGTCAGAAACCTGCAGCTTTGCGCGCAGAAACTGCTCGTCCCGGTTCTTTGCGGCCAGCACGGATTGCTGGTCATTTTCTGCCTGGCGCGGCAGTTGCTCGATCTTTTGTTGAAGCGATTGCAATTCACGCTGCATGGCCACGAGCTGCTGCTGAAGCTCGCCAAGCTGATCCAAGTGCCGCAGGGGATTCTTGCGCACCGCGCGGAGTCCCTGCTCCAGCGCTTTGATCTTCGTTTGCAACTCTTTCGCTCGGCCACGCAGTTGCTCGTACTCCTGTGGCCAGCGCTCTTCCAGTTCTTCGACTACACGCGGAGTTTCCAATTGTTCGACAAGATCTGTGTCGAGCCGGTCAGATAGCTGATCAAACCACTGCTCGGCCATTTCGTTGCCACTTTCAAGCCACGGCGAAAGAACTGAAGGGCTTTCGTCGATTTCCTTGGTGGTTGCGGCCAACTCGCCAGATTCCGCCCGATCGGTATCAAACTGCAGCCCACTGACTACGCCATCGCGAATCACCAGACGTTTGTGAAATAGCGCATTCATGTCGAGCTGCAACTCAGCGCGCTCGGCTTGCATCAGATTCTGCAAAGGCGAATAAGGATTGGTGATCGCCAGGCCACGAAATACGACCGTGCCATCTCGTAGTGACGTTTCTACTTCGGCCAGATCGACTTTTGCTCCGACTGCCGCCTCGCCAGCTACAACGAAGGCCCACTTCAATAGCGGATCGAGCCCAAAACGAAAGCCGAGAGCGACCACAACCAGTAGGATGAGCCGTGGCGCTACGTATTTCCAGCGGATGATCCTCATGCGTCGGCCCCCCATTGTACCCCTAGCTCGGCGCCGCGGATCCAACGAATGACTCGATAGCGCATCAACCAACGACTCAGGGGCTGCTGAACGCGCTCGGCAAGGCGTTTCGAAAACCAATAGGTTGGATACACCAGATAGAGGCCGATTAGCAACTGACCCACGACAACCGTGTTGTTAGTGCCGAGCCACGGCCCGAGCGGCAATTCGTAGAGCCAGGTGTAAAACGGCCGGGCAGGCTCCCAAACCAAGGCATGCGATCCCAGGGTGTGGGCCAAGCCGTCGAGCGATAGTCCCACTAGGGAAAAAATGCCCGCCGCCATCAGTCCCGCCGGTTTGTTCACTCGCAAACCCAGCAGCAAAACCATCAGGCCCACAGCCAGCAGGTTGCCCTTAGGCACCAGCCCAATGAGCATGCCCAGAGTAAATCCCCATGCGACTTGCCTGGAAGAATCATTACCGGTCAGCGACTGGGCCAGCTGGCGCAGCGGTCGTAAGAGGTACGAAAGCATCGAGCTTACCGAGGTTTAGGCTGAGGACTTCTGACAGCCGTCAGCAGACTAAGCGAGAAAAGACGACACATGGTCAGTTATCGGCCGTTCTTTTACCGCAACTGAAGCGAGCCCTGCCAGGCACGCTAGCACTGTCAGCAGAGCCATTGTTCCCTCGGGTCATTCGCCAATGGTTTTTCGCGCGCGGACGATCCGCTGTAAGATATCCGCCACTGCAGGATCACCAGGCCGCAGGCGCTCCATTTCTTTGAGCGCTGCCGCCGCCTGCTTCCAGCGCTGCTGCGTCTCGCACAGCAGTGCTAGCGCCAGCCAGCTATCGTACGAGTTGGGCGCGACCTGGCACGCTTCTTCAAAGGCTTTGCGTGCTTCGTCGGAACGTTCGAGCAAATAGAGCAGCATCCCCCGCCGGTAACGCGGCTGGGGGTTGTCTGGCAGCAGCTTGCTGTCGCGCAGCAGCAACTCAACCTCTTTTTCCCTCAACTGGCGAATCTGCTCTGGATCGCCTGCTGATTGTTCCATCAGTTGCGCCAGTTGATCGCGGGTCCCTGAGAGATAGGGCTCCAGGCGAATCGCCGTCCTCAGCGAGGCCTGCGCCTCACCGCGCCGTCCTAGTGCCAAGCTCAGCGCAGCTAGATTCAAGTGGGCCCCTGCCCGGTCAAGAGTTAATTCGTGTGCTTCGCGATATTCGGCCACAGCGCGATCGAAAACCGCTCGCGTGTCGGCGTCGGAGAATTGCTGAGAGTATTCTGCCAGTCGTCTGACCGCCGCGAGTCGTACGAGCCGCACTGGGTCGCGGAGCGCCTCGACCACCTCCGAGGTGAGCCGCTGCAGCGATTGGGGCGACAATGCTCGAATTGCAGCCGTTCGTACTAAGGGGCTCGTGTCACCTAACATCTCGCGACAAAGCCGGTCCGATTCTTCGTTGCCGTAACCTGCCAGCAGATCGACGACCGTTGCACGAACAATGTCTGGCGCGGCCTGACGTCGCAACAATTCTGGCACCAACTCGAGCCCCTCCGCTTCTCCATTCTGGGCCGCAGCAATCGCGCGAGCGTAATGCGGATCGTCGGGTCGCTTGTCGCCGTACCATTGGCGGATCTGCGCGGCGGCCCAAGCTGGCGACTCTTCGGGTTTGGTATGACAACCGTTGCACGCATTGGGCGTTCCCAATTCGACAGTCAGGTCGGGTCGCGGTATGCGCAGGCTGTGATCGCGCCGGTCGTCGATTTCCATATACGTTTGCGAGGGCATATGGCACGACACACACTGCGTAGCCACCGCGTCAGTATGATGATGGTGAGTCGGCGAATCATACTTCCCCGGCACATGGCATTGTGTACAAAGCCGATTGCCCTCGAACTTCAGTTTTAACGAGTGGGGATTGTGACAATCGGTACAGCGCACTCCCTTCGAGTGCATTTTGCTCTGCAAGAATGAACCGTAGACATACACTTCGTCCAGAATTTGACCGTCAGCATGGTACAAGCCCGCCCGTAGCAGCGACGGGTCGTAGGCATCGGTGAATCGATCGCCTGAGTGGTAGCCTGCGTGGATTGCCGAGCGCCGCGAATGGCAAGGTGCGCAGGTTTCGATCTGACGTTCCGCCGATCCGCCTTTGAGTTGCGCCAGGCCATAGCCGTGGCGACGATCCCAAAACAGCGAACGACTTTCGGCTAGCTCCACATGCAGGCTGCCCGGTCCATGGCAAGTTTCGCAGCTCACGTCGATTTCGGAGAACGTGGTCTGATAGGTATTCGATGCCAGATCAAAATTCTTCTGCAGATTGGTCGAATGGCAGTCGGCGCACATCGTGTTCCAGTTCTGAGCAATCCCTGTCCAGTGTAGCGGATCGTCTGGCTCGAGGCGTTCCTCTCTGACGTCTGGCGGCGCCACATAAAACCACTCTTGCTTCGCCGTATCCCACGAGTCTCTCAGTACCTGCACCCGGCCATCAGGAAACTCGACCATGTACTGCTGCAAAGGCCGAATGCCAAAGGTGTATTTGACTTCGTAGTCGTGAAGCTGGCCGTCGGGGCCTTCGGTGTTGACAAAGTACTTGCCCTCGCGACGAAAAAACCGCGTCGTCACTCCCAGGCGAGTGAACTCAGCGTTGTCGAAATTGCCCAGAACCGATTCTTCCGTGGCAAGCTCCATGGCCCGGTCGTGGTCTGAGCCGTGCCAGGATCGCATTTGATCTACGTGGCAAGTGGCGCAGGTTTCTCGACCCACGTACTTGCGGACAGTGTCTGGTGAATACGCTGCATACCATTCGGCGAGACAGTAAAACACCACAAGCACTGCTGTCGCACCGGATACACACAGCAAGGTTTTGCCACTCCGCGAGCATAGAATCGCACATTCGCGTACATTCGCATGATTCGCGGGCATAGGCCCCTGGGTGAACAAGCGAATGTTGGACTTAAGCATAGTGTCTACTAATCGTGGGCAAGAAGAAAAAGCAAACTGGGCCTTCGACCCAATCAGGCTAGTGGCCTAGAGCCCTTCGATGCGGGGCTGTAACGCGTTCGATCTGAGCGGGAGACTCGAATGGAACAGCCATCACTCGCATCACAAACTGGTAGCATTTACCGGTCTCGTAGTCGGAGATCAAAAACTGAAAGTCCCAAGCCGGGTTTCCCTCGCCGCCACCGCTGGGAGATTGGGTTAGTCGCACCTCATCTTGAGGCCGGAACATCTGCACCAGGGCCAAACCGTGGGTGACTCCATAGTACCAGGGTTCGCTGTAGCGATGATTCGAAAGATTGAAGACAAGCGACAACGGAAACTGGTTGTCGTAAACAAAGCTACGATGATCGCCAGTGGCGATATGCGTAGCCCGCGTGCCGTGGGCGGGCGTAATGCCGCGGATCCAGCGCGGCTGCCCAACGTCGCCCACGTCATGGCCTTTGAAATGAATATCCAGCGACTCTGGCTGATGAATGTAACTTGCCCAAAACAGCCCGATATAGTTCTCTTTATAATTCTCCTTGCGAGGGATGCATTCGAATGTCATTTCGATTGTGCCATCTTCGAGCAGGTGGTACCGAGTGCAACTTTCCAACTCATAGTGTAGCGAAGCCTGCTGGTAGAGCTCGGCTGTGTGATCGTCAATCACGCGCAGCTCCATCGGTGCTCCGCGCGGGCCGAACAGCAATTTGCGTTCTTGCGGAGTGCCATCGTGAACATGCTCGAAATTGAGCCCCGCGTATTCTGGCACGAAGAGATTCTCAGAACGCTGCTGGTGTTTGAAGGTTGCAATGCCGTTGTAGCCAGCCCGATGCCCGGACAAGACATCATCGTCGACTGCGCGATTGTCGACGACAATTGCGGTGATCGCGCCCGCCTGCAGTACAACGTAGCCTTTCTCAGGAACGCGGTACTCGATCGTTTTGTCCGACATCGAGGTAGCCGGAGGAGGACTGGCAGACTCGGCAGTTGCGAGCTCGAAGCCGGCCACTGCAAATGGAACGAGACTGGCGACCGTAGATTGATATTGAAGTCTCATGGCATCATGTTTCCCAAGGAGTTGTCATAATTGCCGTATTGTAACCGCTGCCACGTTGCTTGCTAACTCGTGGTCTGCAGCGAAACCGTGTTTCCACTTCCTACTTGGATCGACTCGTCTGGCCAAGTATAATCCGAGGCTACATTCAGACCCCAACAGCCATCGGGGAAACGTTGATTTCATCTGCAAGACATCTGGGAACCCACCTGGCCATGACCAACCAACCGTGTTTTTCTCTACGTAGTCCGATCCAAGTTCTCTTGCTGGCTCTTGGGTGCCTCGTTGCACTCAGCTTCGGCGATGTCGCGGTTGGTGAAGAGCAACCGTCCAAGATTCATCTTCCGCCCGGCTTCAGCGCCGAGCTTGTCTACTCGGTGCCGATCAAAGAGCAGGGCTCCTGGGTCAGCATGGCTCTCGACGAGAAGGGTCGAATTATCGCTTCCGACCAGTATGGCCACCTCTATCGCATTACGCCGTCGGCGATTGGAGCAGATCCCGCGAAGACAAAGGTAGAAAAAATCGAAGTTCATGTCGGCGGAGCCCAAGGACTCCTCGTTCACAATGGCGCACTGTACGCTGTGGTCAGTACCAGCGAAGGCGGGTATTCCCAAGGTCTCTATCGCGTAACGGATTCTGACGGCGACGACAAGTTCGACCGTGCTGAAAAATTGTTGTCTTTAGCCGGCGGAGGCGAGCACGGCCCTCATGCAATTCTATTGGCGCCTGATGGCAAGTCGCTCTATCTCTGCGCGGGCAATCACACGAAGCTTCCCCAGCTCGACAGCTCGCGCGTCCCCCAGAACTGGGATGAAGACCAATTGCTCCCGCGCATTGTCGATCCTCGAGGCCACGCAGTTGGTATCAAAGCCCCCGGCGGGTGGATCTGCAAATTAGACTTCGACGGCAAACAGCTTGAACTCATCAGCGTAGGCTATCGCAACGAATACGATATCGCCTTCAACGACGAAGGTGAACTCTTTACTTTCGACGCCGACATGGAATGGGACATCGGCACTCCCTGGTTTCGCCCCACGCGTGTTTGCCATGCCGTCAGCGGTAGCGACTTTGGCTGGCGCACCGGCAACGGGAAGTGGCCGATCTATTTCCCCGACACCCTGCCGCCGGTTGTCGATATTGGCCCTGGTTCGCCGACAGGCATCACTTTCGGCGCCAAAACCAATTTCCCTGAGCACTACCAGCAAGCGCTCTTCATGGGAGACTGGAGCTATGGAAACATCTACGCAGTCTACCTGGCGCCACAAGGCTCGACTTACACAGCCACTTTCGAGCCCTTTGCCTCGGCCATGCCGCTGGCCGTTACCGACATTGTCGTCCGTCCTCAAGATGGATCAATCTACTTTACGGTCGGTGGTCGGCGCACCGAATCGGCCCTCTATCGCATTGTCTATGACGGCAAGCCACGCCCTGCCCCGGAAAGGCCTACAATCTCTCCCGAAGATGAAGCCCTGGCAAGAAATCTGCGCGGCATCCGCCATCAGCTTGAGAAGCTCCATTCTGCGAGCGCTCCGCAAGCTCTCGACGAGATTTGGCCTCATCTTGCCAGCGAAGATCGGTTTATTCGCTACGCAGCTCGCGTGGCGTTAGAGCACCAGTCGCTAGACGATTGGCGCGCGCGCGGTCTGGCAGAAGAGATACCCTCCTCGCGACTAGCGGCATTGCTCGCCTTGGTGCGTAGCGGAACTCCTGGTATCGGAGACGAATTGATTTCCTCGCTCACGGCGCTCGATTGGGACGCCTTGGACGACTCTCAACAACTCGAACTGCTACGCATAGCCGAACTCGCAATCATCCGTTGTCAACTTGGCGCCGAAGAGCTTGAGTTGCTTTCCGGCTACCTCAGCCCTCTCTTCCCTCACGGCGATCATCGACTCGACCGCGAATTGAGCCAACTACTTGTCAAGTTGGAAGCCCCCGGGGCCGTGCCGCGCGCTCTCGAGCAACTTCAGGCTGCCGTGACTTCCGAGCAGCAAATTGATTTCGCCATAGCGCTGAGCGTGGCTGAAAAGGAGTGGACAATCCCACGCCGCAAAGTGTTTTTCGACTGGTTTCAGCAAATTGCCAAAAGCTATGGAGGCAACTCCTACTTTGGCTATCTTGAACGCGCGCGTGCCCGATTTGTCGATACGTTTTCCGACGAGGAGCGCACCGCCCTGGCGGCGGAGATCGATGCCCAATACGGCCAAGCCGATGCGTCGACGATCGAAAACTCCCGCCCCCTGGTAAAAAAATGGACGGTCGCAGAGCTTACCGAATTGGCAGAAAACCCGCAGGGTAAGCCCGATTTCCAGCGGGGACGTCAGAATTTTGCTCTCGCCCAGTGCAGCAAGTGTCATCGCGTCGCCGGCGCCGGCTCGTCGCTTGGGCCCGATCTGACGGGCGCCGGCGGTCGGCTTAGCCAGAAAGACCTGATTCAGGCTATCGTCGAGCCCAGCCACCAGATCTCCGACCAGTATCAACAGATGGTGTTTGAAACCAACGGACGCGTTATCGTGGGCCGTATTCTAAATCTCTGGGATGACGAGGTAGCCGTCAGCTCCAACATGGCCGATCCGAAGACTCTCACCACGATTAAGCGAGAAGAAATAGACCGCCAGTACCCTTCGAAAGAGTCGATCATGCCTGCCGGTTTGCTGGATTCCTTCGAGAGTAACGATATTCTCGATCTGCTGGCCTTTCTCCGTTCGGGCGGCAACGCAGAGCATCCCCTGTTCCAACCTCAGACATCGTCCTCGCCTTAAACAGAAGAGCCACTTGGCCAACTCGACTACAATGAGTACGCTTAGATGCAGTCAAGCTCAATGAGCAAGCCGCAAGCTAGGAACTTGAGGCTAGCAGATCACACGGCGGAGTAGCTCAGTCGGTTAGAGCAGCGGAATCATAATCCGCGTGTCGGGGGTTCGAGTCCCTCCTCCGCTACTAAAGACCACCGGTGAATATCGGTGACCAGAAGCGAAAAGACCCCTGTTTTCAGGGGTCTTTTCGCTTTTCGACTCTTGGCGACTCACCACCCGCCGGTGACCACCGGTGACCACGAATGCCCCCCAAAGTCGAGAGTTTGTGCAAACATATGTGCAAACTTTCAAGGCTGTAGTACGGCTCTCACGCCCGCTTCTTGCGGGTTTTTCGGCCATTTTGGGTGGCCTGCTTGGGCGGCGACGGAAGCACCTGAATGGCGGCGGCCTGTTCCTCCATTTTGACGTGGCTGTACACGTTCATCGTCAAGTTGATGTCGCTATGCCGGGCCATCGTCTGAGCGACCTTGGGGGAGACGCCCGACTTGGCCAGATTGGATATAAAGGTGTGCCGATTGGCGTGGAAATCGGCGTACATTCCCTGCTCGTCCTCATACTTCAGGGTGTCCGATTCCTCGCGTCGCTTCCGCTCCTTCTTGTTCTTTTTGGCTCCCTCAATCCAAGCCTGCCGAGCCCGCTCCAAGTCGAGCTTCATCATCTTGGAAGTCCGTCGCAATCCGCCGCCGGGGGCGACGAGATTGAACACCGGTTCGGAGGCCGACGATTCTTTCTTGGTAGCCAGCCAACTCTTCACTCGTGTGGCGACTTCCGGATGAAGTGGAACCACGTCCTGCCTCCGTCGCTTGCTGTACGCGGCTGTGACGGTGACCGTCGGTGGCTTTGAGTTGAGTTTGAACGACTTCTTCGTCAGCGAAGCCAGTTCCTTGCGGCGGTAGCCGGTCCAAGCAGCCAAGATGTAGAGCATGGCTCGGTCTGCTCCAGCCATCTCTTGAATCGGCGGGCCAGACTCGGCTGCGGCCACTAACGCGGTGAACTCGTCTGCCGAGAGGGCTCGACGCTGTCGTCGCACGTCGGTCTTGGGATTGATGGCTTGCAGGTAGGCGACTGGGTTTGACGGCGTATGTCCGTCACGGACGAGCCAGTTGCAAAACTCCTTGAAAGCCGACAGGTAGTGATTCCGTGTCTTAATGCCCATTGTGCCTGAGCTGCGTTGGTCGGCGAGCCAATCACGGAGCTTGGCAGGCTTGATGTCACGCCACCGCACAAACTTGCAGCCTTCGATGACTTTCTCCACACGACCGCATGTCAGATTGATGTGCTTGGTGGTGTTGGACTTCGCTTCAAGGTACTTGCGGAAACCATCAACGTGCGACTTGAGCGTCTGTGATTTGCCTTTCTTGAAAGCATCAGCAAGACCCGACTCTTGTCGTTCCGAACTTCGCTCCAATTCTGCCGCGAGTTGTGCGGTGGCTTCCTTGTCGGTGTATCCGGGCGTTCGCTGCCAAGCTCCTTCGGAGTCTTTGTATTGGACGTACCACTTTCGAGATTCTTGCGTGTACCGCTTGCCGCCTTTGGCAACCGGATGAAGAGCAGAGCGACCGCCGCGTTTTAACCGGACATATTTCTTCCCATCCTTCGTGACGATGGCTGCGTCCGGTGGAATGGGCTTCGTGGTTTTTACTTTGAACAGGTGAGCCATCGTGCTCTGAAACAAAGGGCCTGAATTATACCCTAACGAACAACGTAACAATTCTTATGAACAACGAAACGATTGCATACATCGGCCTGTAGACCAGATGATAAACAAGTGTGTTGAGCAAGCTGCTGACGACTGGACAGCCCGCGTCAATCCATTCTAGGATGTCGCTGCGTTTCCAGCGAACACTGGTCCCAATCTTGACTGGCTTGGGAATAGCTCCCTTGGCCTTCAGCCTCCATACCTGACGCTTGGAGATTTGGAGCGTGTTTGCAAGCTCATCTGCCGTCATCATCAGTGGTGCATTGGCGAACTTCTCTGAAGACACCTCGTCAAGAGCTTCATCCTTTCTCGCTCGGCGACCATTCGAGTTGCTCGGCTGCTCTTTTGGCATGACTCTTCAATAGGCTGGTGGGTTCGCTTGCCTCATGCGGTCTCAACCGGCTGGCATCAATGGCCTCTTGGGAGGTTCAATGCTATTCGCCGTCGATGTAGAGGGCTCCCCCATCGGTCAGATAACTGCAAAGGTCTCTGATGGTCTCAAGGTCTTCCGTCTCGCCGAAGATTTGCCAAGTCAACATCTCGTGCTGGGTGCAACCGCCATCTTTGAAGACAGGTAGTTCCGATTCGTGCGAAACAATCCAGTGCCGCTTTCCTTGCGGGTACTCAAAGGCCCATCCGGTAACCAGCTTCTCGCCGCGAGCCTTAACTTGGGGCTCGCCGAGCAAATCGGCCAGTTCGCAAACGTGGGCGTCGAGTTTGGCTACAAACTCAACACGAATGTCCTTTGGGAAACACATGGGCACACCCTGAATGGCTTCTCCAGACGGTAGTTTCTCTTCGATGAGGAGTATGAATCAGTCTATCAATTATTCCCTTCAGGGCAAAACCTTGCTTTGAACGCTGCAATTGCACATAGTGCTGGTCTGAAGTTTCCAGGCTTCCCATAAAAAGCGTTCTTAGGAAGAGTTCTCTTCTTTTCGTTCCGGTTTTTGGGAGGCACCGTTCCGGTATTTGGGAGGCGAGCACTGGGAGCACTCGACCTTGAGCGTTCCGGTCCTTGGTAGTTCATCGAAATCGTTTTGCCATCGACGAACAACCGGCCAAAGCGTCTTAGCTCGACCATCGGACGCCAGACCAATGCGATTAGCCTCTGAGCCCTCAGCAATCGCAGGGCGGCTACGATGGCGTCGTGACACAGCCCGGTCATCTCTCGGACCGTCCGTACCGAGAGTCGGCAATAGCGTTCGCTTTTCACGAGGCACTTGCGTCGAGAACGCTGAGGCATCCGTCGGATGAAGTAACAAAGTGCGGTCATCATCTCAGAAACTTCGAGGACGCCCCTCGCTGCCGCTCTGACGAATTTTCTGGGGAGCTTTACGTGGTAGGCATCTTCTTCAAGCTGATGCTCGTCAAGGGCAACCTGCAGCCGCTCACGGGCTTTCTCCTGTTGGCCGGTTGTCAGTCGCTTCTTCTGCTTGCGATTCTTGTTCAAGATGACATCGACCGGTGCATGGCCCTTGCACTCACGATGCTCAAGCATTGCAAAGAACATTCGCAGTTCGCTTTTGCCGACGGCCCGTTGTCGCCTGGCCTCAATCAGTGCTCGCACTTCGTTCGTTCGGCAATAACCTCCGTCAAATTCTTTCTTGGCTGGCATACGCCTCCTTCTTGGTTGGCAGCGTCGCCCGTCAATCACCAGGCAAACCAGTCCTGTACGACCTCGGTCGTTTGTCAGTTGACTATGCGTGGAGAATCCTGCTACTGTCGGGTTGGGGAAACCGGAACAGTTTGTTCCAACGCATCAGCCGGTCGGTCCTGCTTGTTCAAGGCGGTCGACGCGGTTAATTCATATGTGACTCCATTCAATGGCGACGGCCAGAGCCGCCGCTCGCTCTAGTTCAGAGTCACAGTAGCACCCGTAAGGTGCGGTTGTCACGAGGTGAATTGGTACGTTCGCACAAACACGCTAAACTGTAAGCGTATGCGAACCGCTCAAGGCAATACCTCGCTCCAAGTCGCGTAAGCATTGCGATGTCCAAGACTAAATCCGAAATCGACTACCCGTGTTTCACGGGACTCTATGAGGACTCGCCTGGTCAGGTCGTTCCATTCGTGACCCATCAGGGCACGAGATGTTATTGCCTCTTTTCAACAGAACAGTTGGTTGAGCGGTGGTTCCATGAATCCCTCGGCAAGAGTTTTGACCCGCAGTTGTTGCGAACTGTCACGCTGCAAGACCAGGATGAACTTATTCAATACTTTCAAGTGAAATGGCACACCCTTGCAGTTCAAGGCGTCACACATTTGGTGGTTGACCTCGAAGAGAATAGTCCCACTTCAGAGCTGTCTATTTCCCTAGTGCTCTGGGGTTGTTCTGAAGTATGGGAAACGTATCGTCCTCACCATGACTGGTCGAAACTAGCAGAGAAGGATTGGGAGTTCCGGCCTCTCTTGCCTGCCGAAAGCATTTTTGACCTCGGAGCTTTTCTGCTGCGACCAGACGGTTCGATGTGGATGTCGGAGGGGCGTGAAATCGGGGAGCACTCTCACGGCGAGCTTTACCTGACAGATGATGATGACCCCCGGTTCCTCGAAATGATGTCACCGCCCACTAAGGTGCTCGCGGCTGGTGGAGACGTGGTCATTCGCAACAAGGGCTTGCGGCTCCACTTCGTGTTTGAGCCTCGTGACGGCAGTCAATGGGAATACAAATACGATATGGCCCAGGGCACCTGGTACGAACGAAAGCTTGTGGGTCGAGAGTCCCAAGGCAAGAGGAAGTAAACGCATGTCCTTCGACAAGTTCACCGACCGTGCCCGAGAAGTCATCGACTTTGCCAATGAGGAAGCGTCGACACTCGGCAGCGAATCGGTCGACACGGTCCACTTGTTATTGGGGATGCTTCGCGAAGGGCAAGGCGTGGCGGGCAAAATGCTCGGCGAGTTCAAGGTCGAGCGGGAAGCGGTACTGGAAGCCTATGAAAACCATCGCGACGCCTCTGATGTGCCGTTATCAGAAGTCGAGTCGCGTTGTCTTTCCGCAACCGAGTTGCTCGGCCACAACTATGCAGGCACCGAACACTTGATTCTCGCCGTGGGCGGCATCGCTGATTGTCGTGCTGCCAAAGTGCTCGCAGATTTGGGCGTTTCGCGGGAAGAGTTGTGCAGTCTCGTCTTCACTGTGATTGGCCATGCGGACGACTTTGCACCTTGGTGGGCTGAGCAGGCTTAACCGCACATTGGAGGCGTCGCTGAGAAAAGTGAAATGAATCGGGAAGAGCGAATTGCCAAATTAAAGGAAGGACTCGCCAAGCTGGAGGCTGAGTACGCTGCCTTTGAGGCCGAGATTGAGGCCAATCCGATGGATCCGGAGTTGCGGAAACGATTGCGAGAGGAGTACGAAGCAGAATCGGAGCGGCGACGGCGTGCGACACCGCCCGATACCATCTTCTTCGACCCAGGCCCGCCAGAGTTCGATGAACGAATCGAGAAGCTAAACAGCATGGGAAACGACGTGGCGAATCAATCGCATCTGATCGATTGCTATGAGCGACTGGAGTTGCCTGACGGCACGATTGGGAACGAAGCGACGTTCGCCAAGGCATGGAACTTGGATTGGTTTGCGATGGGGCTCGGCTGAAGGTTTCAGGGAATCAGCTATTCTCTACAGTGAGTGGCAGGTAGGCCGGTGGTACAAGTCGGCCTCAAGAAATCACCATTGGCCAGAGGGACCGTTCTGCTTCGATATGGGGCCATGCTGCAAGAGGTGCTGTGCCGATTCTGCGGTAGGTGGGTTTTACCGCTGCGACTTGGGACCGTAGCGAATCTGCAGCGGCCGATGCAACCGTCCGCAGGAAGATTTCCAACGAACTTGCATCGGTCTTCGAATTCAACCCACTGAATCTGCCTTCCGGCGTGACGCGCCAGCCGCTTAACAATGGCTTGGCGTTCGGGTGAAAGTTGGTGTCGTCAGAATTACCAACGGCGATTTGCCTAATTACTGCCGCTGTTGACTTGTGATCAAATTGACACCCCTCGATTGGCAGCCCACATTCGACTGGGCGAAGGCTCTTGGGAAATTCACTGTGCGTTTTCCACCCGCGGTGAAATTCTCCTCAGTGCCCAAGCGTCCTTTTCGTTGTGAAGTTGGGTGGTCTAGCCACAGCACCTTGGTGTTGTTACCAATTCGCTCAGGAGTGCGCAACCGAAACATGCTAGGTAGAGTTACTGGCTTCGGTTGATTCCCCAGAATCGAGAAGTGACTAAGTTCTAGCGGTATAAGTCGGTCCAACTCCTCCTGGACAGTGACTCCGAAGTTTCGTCGGTGTTCGACTCTCTTGGCACCCTAGCTGCAGCATTCGCGTCGTGTCGATTCGCTTATACCCGAAAGACGCTACACATGGGACACCCGACAGGACAATCGAATTGCAGCTTCCGAATTGCAGCATCGTACGCGGAACAAAGTCCGGACAATACTGCTCACACCACCACCGTATTAGGCATTCTCTTGGCCAAGTTCAGGACTGTATCGGGGGCAATGCCTGAGTTGGGTAGCTTCAAAACCTGTAACTTCTGTAGTGCTGCAAGATCATGGATGTTCAATTCAGTTGGGCCATCGCCTCTGATTTCGACTTCAGCGAGTTTAGGTATCCATGCTAGCGCCCTTATCGCATTCGAAAACGCTGCAGCGGTGTCGAGTCTTAGTATGACTTTGATGCGAACCTCAGAATCGAAAAGTTGTCCTGGATTAAGCGAAAGAAATACCGGAATAATATGTGGACCTCTACGAACGAATACTCTGCCTTGAAGGCTCTCAATTGATGCTAATGCTCTCAGCGTTTGTTGCACCCGCCACCTGGGTCTGAGAGCCGATAAGAAACACCGCCTGATGGCATTGCAGATCAGGACTGCTACCCGATAGGGCCTTTCAAGGCTCGGAATGTAGCACTGCATAAGCTCTCCACCGCCTGTTGGCAGTAATTCATTCTGCTGAAGTCAATTTCCGTTTCGAAGCCAACCTCTCTTGCAACAGAATGGATAAGATTTTAGAATGGACTGACGCGTCCGTCTATAGCAATTGTCGCTGTCTTGCCATTCGCTTCCGGAGTCTGCAAATGTTGAGTGTTCATGCGGTTCAAGACCCGATCAAGCATCAAGCCATATTGAATGCTTCGATCGAAGTCTTTGCGGAGTCGGGATTTGGAGGTGCTGACGTTCAAGTGATCGCCGACCGGGCGGACGTCGGCAAGGGGACTGTCTATCGCTACTTCGGAAATAAGAAGGACCTCTTTCTCGCAACTGCGGACGCCGGCATGCGAAGGTTAGAGGCGAGCATTCTGGAGGCGATTGAAGATGTTGACGATCCGGTGGATCTCATTCGCCTTAGCGCTAAGGCCTACGCCTCGTTCTTTCAGCGCAACCCAAAGTTTGCCGAGATTCTCATTCTCGAACGCGCAGAATTCCGTGGTTCCATCCCTGATACCCACTTGGTCTATCGTGCCAAAAACCGCGGCATTCTAGAAGAAGTTATCAAGCGAGGAGTACGAGACGGGCTTTTTCGGAAGGTGATCGTCCGAGAGGCGACGAGCGCATTCGCCAACCTGCTATACGGAACAGTTGTTACTGGCTGCATGGAGGGTGAGTCTCGAAGGCTAGAGAGTACAGTCGAGTACGCTATCGATATCTTTCTACAGGGCATCCTGAGGAATCAGAAAGGCGAAGCCCCACGATGACATTTAGGTTAATAACTACTGCTTTAGTCGCATGCGCACTGGGGGCGGTAGGCGGCGTGGGATACGTCCGATACCAATTCAGCAGACCAGAGTCAGACTCTTCCCGTCCAGCAACTCAGACTTCTCGCTATCGCATCGAGTCGACTCCAATTCCCGTATCAGTGGTACGCGTTCAGCAGAAAGATATTTACGCGAC
>JAGQOW010000103.1 GCA_020427155.1 Planctomycetales bacterium
AGAGCCCGATGGATCGCTTCATTTCTCATCCTATTTGAATTCGTGCAGGAGGGTTATTGCTTTGCTGCCTGAGCTTCAATCTGCTGCAGCAGTTCGTCGAAAGCCGATTGCCACTTGGGGCCACCGAGGTCGGGATACATGCGCTTCATTGCTTCGACGCTCCGTCGGGCTGTTTGCAGGTGCAGCTGGCTTTCGGCACCTGTGGTGACTTGTGCGGCGTCGAAGCGTGCCTTGGCCGCCTGGTAGCGGGCTTGGAAATAGAGCTCCCGGTACCTGGCTGCTTTGGCCTGATCGGCAGGGCTTTGCTCTGCTAACTGCTCGGCCTGTTTGCGTGCGTAGTCGGCCACCTTGGCGATTCGGAGCCACCCCCAGATGAGGTTTTTCTTGTTCTGCTGAGGCAGGGCGCCAAGGATTGCCTGTTCTATTTTCTCCAGGTTCCGATTTGCGAGCCCCCAGCTTTGCAGCGCTTTGGCGGTGGTTTGCTGTAGTTCGAGCAGGTTGGGTTTTTCTGCCAGGATTTGAGTGTACTGTTCAAACGCGTCAGAGAACTTTGCCTGGGCCTGCAGGCAATCGCCAAGCTGCTTTCTGACGCCAAGCACTGCCATCGCGTTGGGCGCCGCTTTGGCGTCTTGTTTGGCTTCGGTTAGCATCGCCCGATAAACGCTTTCCGCTTGGTCCAAGTAGTGAGCAGCGTCTTCGGGAGCAAGTCCTTCGCCGAGTTGCAGATTGGTTTGGGCGATCCAGCTGCGGATTTTCCAGTCGTTGCCGTCGCCCTGCTGCGTCACTCGCTGTAGCAGGTCTTCGAACGAGGCCGCCACCGCCCTGGCCTTATCTTGTTTGCCGGCTGCCGAGAGTTCGTTGACTTGTCGTTGCAACTGGAGGCCAAGACTAACATAGATGCTCGTGAGTTGCCGCTGAGCATCGGCCTGATCGCTGACGGCTGCTTCGAGTGCTTCCATCATTGCTTGAGCTTCGTCTCGCTGCGGGGGAACGACAGAGACGTAGGCCCGCAGAGCGGCTTTGTAGGTTTCGAGAACGAACTCGGGTCGCAACTGGTCAGCGCCGCTGCGAACCAGGCTCAACGGCCCGAGCTGGTCGTTTTCCAGCACGGCTACCGCCTGGTTGAATTCTCCTTCCGCCAGAAGAAACTGCACCAGATACAAGATACCCGCCGCCTCGGCGACAGAGGGGTTTGCTTCTTTTGAGAGATGTTCGAATCCGCTCGACAGCAATTCACCAGCACGTTGCTTCCACTGCTTCGCTTCTACGTGGGGCGCTGTCTCGCTGCTGGAAGTTCGTTGGAGATAGCGCGTCCAAAGCGAACCCCCCAGGCTCAGTTCAGCAGCGGCACGTTGGTCGGCCGGCAATTCTTCTAAGAGCTTCTCGGCATCGCTGTGGTTTCCGGCAGAGAGTGCGATATTGATCAGCAGGTTCATCGCCGTGGCAGCGTCCCCTGAGTCGGACCAGCGGGTAACGATCAGCTGTGCGATTTCCGCCAGTCGCTCGGTTTCGTATTGCTGATCCGAGCTGTCTGCCGATTGGCGGGCCTCGTTGAGCAGTCGTTCGTTGGCGGCCAGCGCTAATCTTGCCGCAATGGGGGCGAACTTGCTTTCAGGGAAGCGGCGGGCGAGGAACTCGCCCAGGACAGCCGCTTCGTTAAGTTGCCCTGCTTCCCAACAGAGCCAGCAGAAGTAGTATCGTGCGGCCAGTAAATCTTCGGGGGGCGTCTCGTCATCTACTAGATGGAGTGCCTTTTGAAAATACTGGCGGGCAGCCTGTTTGTTTACGCCGATCTGCTGCTGAAGATCTTCGACTGCTTCCGGATTGTTGTCGGCTGCCAGTTTTGCGGCTAACTTCGACGAATTCATCTGGTCGAGCGATCTCTTCCCGGCGGCAAAGGCCTCTGCAAAGGAATCGGCGGGAACGGTTTGCACTTGCGGGCTCGTCGAGGCCAACGCGGCCTGGGCGTTGGTCTGAAACTCGCCGGGGTACTTGGCGATCTCTCGATACAATCTCCTCGCTTCGGATCGCAATTGCGTCTCTTCGCTTTTGGAAGCGGGGTCATTCATCTTTGCCTGATAGGCCTCGGCCAGCCGATAGGAGACGGCAATCCACTCAGGCTGGCGTGATTCTTCGCCTTGGGCGTCGCGTAGCCAATCGCGGCATTCTTCGATCGCCTGATCGACTTTGCCGCTTTCGAGGAGGCACTCGGCCCGGCGTCGATAAGCGCGGGCCATCAGGACTCGAAACTCGGCATTGCCGCTCGGTTGGCTGACGATGCTATCGTAAACTGCGAGCGCAGCTTCGATATCGCCGGCCGCTTGCTTGCAGCGACCTTCATAGAGCAAGCCAAAATACCCGACGAGTTTACGATCGTAGTCTTTGGCCAACTTGGCGAACGAGAGGGCTGCTTCGGCAAGTTTCTGCTTCGCCGGTTCGGAATCGCTGGGGTACGAACGGGACTCTTCAAACAGAAGATTGGCCTGTAAGAAGCGTCCCTCGGCCTGTCGGGTTTGAAGCAGTTGGCGCGTAGCGCGGGCCTCGGGATCTCCCTGCAGAGCTGCAGCCTTGGGGAGCGAATCGAGCGTTCGTTGGCAGGCAGTGAGCAACGAGTCAACGGTTTTGGCCGATCTGGCCAGCGCTTCGCGTGCAGCAGCTTGGTGTGGTTGTGCTTCGCGGGGGCGCCGCTCTGCTAATGCGAGTTGGATCAGTGCTTGCTCGGCAAGCAACTTTCCTGCCTGACTGAGTGCTTCGATTGCATAAGGCGACTCGCGATGGTTCTCGGCGTACTGCTGCAAGCCGGCGACGGCTTCCTCCAGGAGCGTCAAGCGGCGCTCGTCTTCCAGGACTCCTTTTGCCAGGGCGGCTTGGGTGACGGCACGCTCGAAGCCAACCCGATCCAGAAACTCGTCGGTCGCGATGGGATCGTCGGCGGCGTGGTCGAGGTACTCCAGAGCCACGTCATGCCAATTGCGTTGGCGCAGCGCTGCGAGAAAATCGCCAGCCCGATCGGCCACGGCCGCCGATGCGGCCAGCGCGAGCAACACGAGGGCGCCGCAGCTCAGGGCGGCTGCGCGCACGAAAAGTTGCGGCCAATGTGAAGGCAACAACGATGTCGACGACACTATTGATTCTTGCGTCGCAAAGAAGTCCCTGCCGGAAACGGTTTCTGCTGCGGAGGAAGGCGTTTCCGGCGGGGGCACTGGGTTCATTCGAGGCGCAAGGATCAATAAGGTCACAGAAAGGCCTTTCATCGAAACCTGTTCCGGAGAAGAGTTTTCATTCTACACATTGGCACAATTCGGACCAGATGGAAGGGAAGAGCACCACAGCAAAATGGTCGTCCATAGGAAACGAAATGACAGCGTGCTGGGAGGTTTTCAGCGGGGAACATGATCGACCGTACCGCTCAGACAATCTGGGGACTCTGTTCCACCGGCCAGGCCGATGAAGTTGCTCCCCTTGCTGGTTAGGGGCCAGAGGCTGTGAAGATAGATCTCGCTCGGAAGTTATCATCCGATTGCCCACGGTGCGGATTCATTAGCTGTGCCGTCGTCAATCGTGCTGGGCCGAGCGCTGAAATGCGACTGTGGAACGAAGCAAAGCGCATCTGTCGGTGCAAGCGAGAGCGGTTCCCAACAGCAGCAAAGAAAGCATCGAGGGTTCAGGCACTGTGGCAGTCGAGGAGAGATGAAAGTTGTCAACCAGTGCCGTGCCTTCAAAAGACCCAAAGGCGTTGGCAATAATGCGAATGTCGACATAGGTCGCACTGGGGTCGGGCGTTGCCAGTTCGGTAACTTGTTTTGTAGCCCAAAGCCCGTTGGTCGTGTCTAGTGCAATCGAGTGTTCTCCGAGAAAAGTTGCCGTGCTTCCATCAGAAAACCCGTTGGCTCCGACACCGTTCCAGTAACGAAGTTGCACACGCCACCCCCCGGTTGCACCGGGCAGCGTCTTGTAGTCGAACGACAAATCGAGAGTTTCCTCGGTTCGGATGCGAATGCCTTTCGATACAGCCTGTTCGTAGCTCTGCGGATTGGCAATAGTCATCGCGGCAGCATGTGAGCCCGGCGAACTGGGTCCGTTGTCGCCAACGACGCCGTCCATGCTGACGTAGCCCCAGCCGCTGAAGTCGCCACCCTCGAAATCTAACTTGTAATCCACCGATGCGACCAATTTGGCTCGAGCGGTATGATTCGAGAGAGTGCGATAATAGATATAGATATCGTCATCAATAAGCAGCATCTCGGGACCATCGAGACCAAAGCCGCTTCCTGTTACCGGTAGCACAGGATTAGTCGGTAGGCGTTCCCAGTGGAGCAGGTCAGTCGATCGAGCCATTCCCGTCGACCAGCTGGCGGTATCGAAGGGTTTGTCGGTGCTGCCCTCGTAAGCCATGTAATAGTAGTCGCCTGCTTTGACCAGTCGGCTGCGCTTGCCCACGGTGCCGCTGTCCCAGCCGTCCGAACTTGTGGGAATAAGCGGGGTCGTTTGCACCCTGGTCATGTTGGTTGCCAGATCGGTGCCGGTGGCGACGTTCACCTGCACGTCTTCGCCATCGTACCCGTGGTAGTACAGATACCAGGTATCTCCCTCCTTGTGCAGCGAGGGCGTACCGATGTTCGTGCGTTCGAAAGAGCGTCGTGTGGCATGGGTGAATATTCGGCCTTGCCTGGTGAAGTTCACTCCATCGGCGGAGGTGGCCAAACCGATATCGCCGGGCCACATCGAGTCGGTTCCTGCTCCTTCGTAGACTAAATAGTACGTACCGTTATCTTTCCATACGCTAGAAAATGAAGCGATCCGGTCGTCCCATTGTCCCGGCGACCCGATAGTCAGGACAGGACCTGTGTCGACAAAACCGACGCCATCGTACGAGCGCGCCAACCTGGTGCTAAAGCCAGGCGCCCCGATGTAGTAAGCCTTGTAGTGAGGATCGCCGGGCGTGTCTACAGGATCGCTATCCCAGAACATGGATAGGAAGTGCATGTGATCGCCAGGATTGCCGATCGTCTCAGGCTGTTCCTGAAACCAGGCGTCGCCGGTCCACAACTTTGCAAGAAGGTCCTGCGCCGTAGAGTCAGCAGTGGCGAGAGTGCCTGTCAAAAGAAAGCTGGCAAGAGACAACGCAAGCGTAAAGATTTGTTTGAAGCTCATGTAGATGTCAGAAAGCGTAAGCTATCCAATCAGGCGGAGCGGGATAATCCGTAGAAGATTCAACCGCATTATAACAGCTTGAACGTTTGGCGCTTGACCAGAAAACATTTTTGGTTCTGTATGCGTGAACCCGAATGTCGGTTCTCACAATTCTGAAGGCGTGTCGAGGAACTTCCAGGCGGGTATTGCCCTTTGGTGGGCTGAATCAGGAAGAATCAAGAGGGATATTATGCGATCTCTCTGAAAAGGATGGGCCGGGTGTTCGATGCACCGTTGCGAGTCTAGACTTAGAGGTAGTTCGCTTTGGCCGTCAGGTAAACAGGATCGGCATGGTGGTGCGTTTTCGCTCGCGTGAGACAGGCAGAATTACCGGGCCCAACCGTTGGCGGTTGTGGATGCTGGTGATTGCGCTAGGGTTGGTTTTGGCAACCATGCGGCAACTTGGCAAGCCAGAAACGGCACGTCGCTTGGAGCAGATCTTTTCGACGCCTCAATCGGCCGTCGAACGGCCCGCACCAGAATTCGAGGTCTCTTCGGCCAAGTCGCAGTCTGACTTGCTGGAATTCGAGTCCTCTTTGTCAGCGTCTGCCGACGAATTGACGGATGACACCTCACAAGTGAAAGACCGCACTTACTTTCGTCCTGAAGAACGTGAGTTGTGGTTTGAGTTTTTTGCCCGGTTGCAGAAGCTCGAGGACGATCAGTTGGTAGCCCAGTCAGTCGGCGTCGTTTCGTATGCGCAGCTGTTGAAGCAACCGGAGGTCTACCGAGGCCGGTTGGTGACGATTCATGGTCGTGTGAAGCGCGAAGAACTGCAGCAGCCTGCTGGAAATCAACTGGGCATTGCGATGTACCATCGCCTGTGGATTCAGCCGCTGGGTGGTGGGCAATGGCCGCTGGTGGTGTACTGCCTTGAATTGCCTCCTGAATTTCCTCGCGGCGAGAATCTCAATACCCAGGTTTCGGTGACAGGTTTATTCTTCAAGAACTGGTCTTACGCTTATGACGACGGTTTGGGTCTCGCGCCGGTCATTCTGGCGAACCGTTTCGATTGGCAACCGTCTGCGGCTCGTCCGCTTGCCAAGAAAACGAGCGCACGTGAATGGACGATGGCCATAACGCTTGCAGCCGCCTTTGCCGCTATTGCCACCTTGCTTGCCGCCAGACGCACTCGACGATTACCACGCCAGGCTACGGCGGCCGCGTTGTTACAGGAGTTGGCCGCTCGGGAGACCGACGCATGACGATTTGCCGGACGCTGCCATTGCTCGTGGCCCTCATGTTCTGCCCCTGCTACGGGGCCGACCGATTGGTGGCCGCAGACGGTGCTGGCTTTCGCGATGTGTTAGAACTCGCGGGGATTGGGCCTGACAGATTGACTGAAATTCCGGATCCAGCCGACTACGGAGCGGAAGATTGGCAAAACTTGATTCGTCTCGTGCATCGGCTTGAGCAATACTCGACGAGTGAACAAGACCGCTGGGCGATTGAGTGGACCAAGGCTGCGGAGCGACTGGTGGGTGATTTGTACGATGTCGTCGGCAGCGTCGAGGCAATTGAAGCCGTGCCAGTGCCAGAGCAACTTGCCGAGGCTCACGGGATCGCTTCTCTTTACCGTTGCCAGGTTCGTATGGGCGATTCTATCGGCGAATCATCCCAGGCGACTGGCACTGTTTTGTCAACTGGGATACCCGCTGGTTGGCAGGGGAGGGAGGTGTCGGGCGAGCCGATCGGTTTTCGGGGAATCTTGCTTGTGCATACGTCGGATGGCGTATCTCCTGTCGCAACGTTTTTGACAACGCACCTCGGTTGGTTTCCGCGACAAGGCGTACCGGCTGGGCAATTATTGCTCGCTCGGCAGGGAATGGACGTGGCGCTGTTCGACGAAGTCAAACATCGGCGCCCCTTTGTCGGGCCGGAGGTGAGCCGCGAGGGCGACGCTTTTTATAGTTGCCTGGCAGCGATTCGGGGAGTCGATAGCAACGAGCTAGCGCAGCTGTCCAGGCAAAGTGTCGCCCAGCTTGCCGACCAATGGCAGGCCATGGAGACGGCGGATCGCAATCAGCCAGCGATTGTTGCCGAGATCCGGCGGCGGAGTGATCTAGGCTTTTCTTCGGTCGCTCCGTTATTCCTGCAGCCAGAAGAAATGGTAGGTCGGCTGGTGCGGCTCGAAGGGACGGCCCGCCGCGCGGTGCAAATTGCCGTCGCAGACGATTCGCGGTTTAGCTCGTATTGTGAGCTCGAGGTATTTCCGCCCGATTCGCAGAATCTGCCGGTGGTGTGTTGCGTCAACGAGTTGCCTGCCGGCTTTCCTACGGGAGACATGATTCGTGAGCCCGTCCAGGTGGTGGGCGTGTTTTTCAAGAGCTGGTTGTACCGCAGTCGGACGTTAGATCGGAGAGGAGGGGAGACAGGTCGGCAGCAGCGGCTGTATACTCCTGTAGTCGTGGCATCAAGACCGACATGGCTTCGGGCTGAGGCGGGCCAAACAAGCTCTTGGGGGCTCTGGGGCGGAGTGGTTGTACTCGCTATCTTGGGAGTGGTGGTGTTAAACGCGATCCGCCTGGCGAGAAGAGATCGACGCGCCCGTTCTGCGCGGCAGTGGATAGATGTGACCAACCTGGAATGAATTTCTGAAGACGTGCTAACTTGAACGAGACGCAACGCCTCGAAGCCATCCTATGACCGTATTGTCTGAGCGGCTTGCAGCGCCACGGCGCGAGCGGGCCGTCAAGAATCCGATTCCCTGGTACACGCCGCGTTTCTGGCACGGTATGCGGCTTTGGACTTGGCTGTCGACGGTCGTAAATAGCGGGTTTGCGGTCTCTTTCACGCGGATGCACACGGCACTGAGTATCACGTTCTTCAGTGCGCTAAACAGTCTGATGGCATTTGGTGATCGGCTGGTGTACGGCAGGCGGATTTCGCAAGTAGAGGTAAAGGAGCCGCCAATTTTCATTCTGGGACATTGGCGCTCTGGTACGACGTTTCTTCACGAGCTAATGATTCGCGATCCGGAGCATACTTTTCCGACGACTTACCAGTGCTACGTTCCTCATCACTTCGTGCTCTCGGAGTGGTGGATCACTCCCTGGACCGAGATGCTGCTGCCGAACCGGCGGCCGATGGACAACATGGCGGCCGGTTGGCAGCGGCCGCAAGAAGACGAATTTGCGCTGGGCAATCTCGGCGTGCCCACGCCGTATCTGTCGATGATGTTTCCTAAGCGCGGGCCGGTGCATACCGAGTACCTCGACTTGCGAGATTTGACAGCTGCCGAGCGGGGACGTTGGAAGCAGGAACTGGGTGAGTTTTTTCGCCGGCTTACGTTTTGCGATCCGCGTCGGATCGTCGTGAAATCGCCGCCGCATACCGCTCGGGTACGGACGCTGCTGGAAATGTATCCCGACGCCAAGTTCGTGCACCTGGTGCGCGACCCTTACGCGTTGTTTGTCTCGACCGTCAATTTGTGGAAATCGCTGAACGAAGTACAGCGGATGCAGGGTCTCGGCGAGCAGGAGTGGGTCGAGGAGTATGTACTCAGAACGCTTGAGAAGATGTACACCGCCTACGAAGAGGACCGCCAACTGTTGCGAGACGACCAGCTGGTTGAGTTGCGTTACGAAGATCTTGTCGACAATCCGCTCGAGTCGGTCCGCGACATCTACGCGCAGCTTGAGCTTGGGGACTTTTCGCGTGCCGCGCCAGTTATCGAAGAGTACCTGGCCGATGTGAAGAACTATCGCCGCAATCGGTACGAGATCTCGACCGAGCAGCGTGCTACGGTAAGCCAGCGGTGGGCTGGGTACTTCGAGCGTTACGGTTACGAAGCCTAGCGACTACGCCGCCCGGGGTTGAGGTATCTTCTTGCCCTTGAGCTGATAGACGTACGCCAGCACCTCGGCAACCGCAGCGTAGTTGGCATCGGGGATCGGGTGGCCGATCTCAACGTTTTTATAGAGCGATTGGGCCAATGGCTTGCGTTCGACGACGGGAATGTTGTTTTCCAGTGCCAGGCGCCGAATCCGTTGGGCGAGCACCCCGGCCCCCTTGGCGACGACGATCGGTGCTGCCATTTCTTCGGGTACGTACTGGATCGCAATTGCCAGTTCGGTCGGGTTCGTGACGACCACATCGGCTTTTGGCACCTTGTCGCCGATTCGATTCATCGCCATCTGGCGCTGGATGGCTCTTCGTCGGGCGATGATCTGGGGATCGCCCTGCATGTTTTTCATTTCATCTTGCACTTCCTGGCGGGTCATGCGGAGATCCTGTTCTTGCTTCCACTTTTGGTAAGCGAAATCGAACAGGGCAAGCGTAAAGAGTGCGACGCCTACCCAGAGTGCGGTTGAGAGTGCAATGTCGATCATCGAAGCTGCGAGTTCCGGTGCAGACAAGGCGCTGGCCATCAGCACTTCTTCATGGCGTAAGTAGAGCACCGTGGCTGCGACAGCAGAAACGACCGACACTTTGAACAATCCGAAGCTGAGCTTCACGGCTCCGGTCAAGGAGACGATTCGTTTGATGCCGGCCAGCGGACTGAGCCGACCGAAGTCGGGGGTCAACCGATCGGGTACAAACAAGAAGCCGGTTTGGAAGACGCTGGCAAGTACTCCTGCCAGGGCCAGCAGTCCGAGTATGGGCAGCAGTGCTTTGCCAAACGTGGTTGTCATTTGGTGCGACAGCAGAAGTGCATCGCTGCTCTCGAACGCCAGCGGTCCGAAGGTGCTGAGCTGGTGTTTCATGAACTGGCCGGCCACTTCCATCAGTTTGCCGCCCCAGAATCGCAACAAGAGCACGCTGACCATCAGCATGGCCGCGGAAGCCAGGTCTTGGCTGTAGGCAACCTGACCCTTTTCGCGCGCTTGCTCGCGCCGATGTTGGGTTGCCTCTTGCGACTTTTCGCCAGCTTGATCTGCCATCGATCGGAGCTATCGGGTTGTCTGTGGCTGAAATTTGTTGCGCCCCGGGGTGGGGCGCAATCGCTGGTCGGCAGCTAGCCTGTGGGGTTAGCTGCCGAGTGCAACGCTTCTCTCAATAGGTCGATTGCTGCGCCCGCCTGTTGCGGAAAGGCCCAGGCTATGGCTCCCAGGGTGGTAAACAAGCAGCCCAGTGTCAGCAGCGAATTGATGCCGAATCCGACGGCTAGGATATTGATCTGCGGCATGGTCCGACCTACCAGTCCCAGCACTAAGGTGGCGAGTAGCAACGCGGTCATGGCCGGCGCAGCCGCACGAATTCCGAGTACGAAGCTTTGGCTTAGCAGCGTCGTGATCGCTTCGACGTAGGTCGTGCCCAGGTTTGCCTGCCCGGGAGGAAGCCAGGCGTAAGTATCCAGCAGGGCATCCATGAGCAGGCGATGCCCGTCGAGAAGCAGAAACATTACCAGTGTGAGGAAGTAGAAGATTTGGGAGAAGACGGAAAGATTTGCATCAAGCGTGGGATCGAAGACGTCGGCCAGGGCCGTGCCTCCCAGTTGGCTGACGATCTGCCCGGTTACCTGGATTCCTCCGATCAGCAGCGTGACGCCAAAACCGAGCAGCAAGCCTATCAGAGCCTCGCTAGCCAGATAGCGGGCGAAAGTCAGCAAGTTGGTGAGATCGGCCGGCGGGTGGCCGCCGACCAGCGGCGTACAGAGCAGCGTCAGCGCGACGGTCAGCAGCGCTCGGGCTTGCAGTGGGATCGCCTTGCTGCTGAAAACGGGAGCCGTCATCACCAGCGCACCGACTCGAGCAAGCACGAGCGTAAAGGTGGCAAAATGGTGGTACAGCAATGTTTCGAGCATGGGATGCGCAAGGGTGCAGTGAGCGTTGGCCGTGGGCGGCTAACCGAGAGCAGTCATCGGCGAACTCCGGGCAACGGGTTAGAGCGTATTGGGGATATCGGCAATCAGGTCTTCGGTATAGTCCAACAATCGCGACAAGATCCAGGGTAGGGCATAGGCGAGCGCAAGAACCATCGCGACGAGTTTCGGCACAAACGCCACGGTCTGCTCTTGGATTTGCGTCAGTGCTTGAATCAAGCCTATCACGAGTCCGACGACCATCCCCGAGAGCAAGATTGGCGCTGCCACGAGCGTCGCAATCAGCAGGGCATCTCGCCCAAAGTCAACTGCATCTTGCGGGTCCATGCTGGCGAGATCCTCTTCACTAAGTCAGTACGGTAAAGCTATCCAACAGCATTTCGACGATCAGCCGCCAACCGTCGACCAACACAAAGAGCAGCAGTTTGAACGGCAGGGAAATCAACACAGGTGGCAGCATCAGCATGCCCATCGAAATCGTCACGCTGGCAACCACGATGTCGAGGATCACAAACGGCAAATAGATCTGGAAGCCGATCAGGAATGCTGTTTTGAGTTCGCTCAGCATGTAGGCGGGCAGCAGCGCCTGGAGCGGAACATTTTTCTCTTCGCTCGTGGCGTCGTAGTAGACATAGTTTGGCAACTGGCCGGTTTCTGGATCGATTTCGCTGGGCATGTGCTTGAGGAACAGGTACACATCGTCGTCGTTTTCAGTCCGTCGAATCTGTTCAGCCATGAATCGCCGTACGGGCAGTGTGCCGCGTTCCCAGGCGACGTCCAAGCCAATTTGTTTTTCGGTGTACGGTTTGACCGCCTCGTCGTAGACTTCGGTCCATACGGGGGTCATGAGTAGGATCGTCATGAAGAGGGCGATTGAGGTAATCACCTGGCTGGGCGGCAATTGTTGAGTGCCGATTGCCTGGCGCAAGAGGCCCAACACGACCAGAATGCGAATGAAACTGGTTGTCATCAACAGTACCGCTGGAGTGAGACTGATGACCGTCAGCAGCAGCATGACCTGCAGCGTCGAGGAGAGTCCCTCGGGGCTGGTCCACTGCTCAGGCCCGCCGATGCCGGCCGGAAGCAGCGAAGATGGCGCCGTTGCGGTCTGCGCGATCGTGTTGGCCGGTGCTATTGCGAACAACAGCATCAAGGCCAACAGCGTCCTGATAGTGCGGCGTCGTGCGATCATGGGAGAGCGGTTTATGTTTTCGACTGGTTAACGACGGATCCTCGCCGCAACGGATTGGGCCTCATTGCCCAAGAATCCTTTGGCCGGTTCGCTGGCCAATTGCTGCAAGACATGCTGGAACTCTGCCGTCGAGCTATGTTTGTGGCTTCGCAGACACATGCCCAGCAGGCGGTCGACTTCGACAGGTTCGGTGACTTCAGTAATGGGAGCCACACCCTCGGGCGTCACGGCTACAAGCACCAGTTTGTTGCCGACTTGCAGCAGATGGGCGAAGTTGCGTGCTGCCAGGGGAACTCTTCCCAGGACGGCCACGGCTTCCTTGGGCAAGGGAGTGGTGGGCTTCGGACCGCTATGCCGCATGAGCCACATGCAAACCAGAAAGAGTCCCACCACGATTGCCAGACCTGTTCCTGCCGTGGCTAAAGACTCGATTTGAGGAATTGCACGAGCGGCGCCATCTGCAGACGGCTTTGATTCGAAAGGATTGATTGGGCCAAGAACGCGCGATTGCGGCGCCAACTGGCGTGCATCAGGCGGCACTGGCAGTCTCGTTGCCGTGTGGTCGACCTCTTGTTCACTGGCAGCCGATTCAAAACCTGCCAGGCGAACTGCGCGGTCTGGCTGGGTGGGTGGCTGAGGAGTCGCTACCTGTGGCGGCTCAGCCTCGCGTTGATACGAGAGCAAAATGCCAGAGTCGGCTTGTGTTTGGGCCCCAGTTAGACCGGGGCCAAGCAGCCACAGCACTAGCATCGTCGTAGCGACCAGCGTCGAATGCAATGAGCGAGAGACCATCGGTGAGCCAGGAATTGCTGTTAGGGCGCAGCGAGAGTCCTTGTACGGCGAAGCGACGTTCCTGCGCAGAGCGGCTTATAGAACTCGCCTGGAGATAAGGCCAGATCAATTCGTGCCGAGGGCTAGCAGTCGATTGCTAGCAGTTAGGCGCAGGCACTTTCGCCGACGATCAATTCTGCAACGCGAACGCAGAAATTGTCGTTCAGGACGAGCACCTCGCCACGGGCCACCAAGCGGCCGTTGACGAGAATGTCTGCCGGGTCGCCGGCCAGCTTGTCCAACGGCACGACCGATCCCTGTTTCAGCCGGAGCACATCTTCTAAGTGCATGTGCGTTCGACCGAGCTCGATGGTCATATCGAGCTGTACGTCGCGCATCAGTTCGAGGGTTGCCGAGTCGGCATTGGCGGCAGTGCCAGCAAACTTCTGGAACTCGAAGCTTCGAATTCCCGGCGGCGTGGCGTTGTCCGAACGACTCTCCGGCTGATCGACCGAGGCTAGTGCCGCTTCCGCCTTATTCAGCAAGAGCTCAATGTCGTCTTGCGAAACGTCGACCTCTCTGGCTGCGGCCGACGGGGCGGAGGCAGGGGCCGCAGGGTAAGAGGGGCTGGGCATTGGCGAAGCACCGCTCAGTAGAGCTTCGATTTCCGCCTGATCGACAGCAGCGTCGTCTGCTGGAGTGGGCGGCTGCTGCTCGGCTGCCGGAGGGTTGGCGCTGCCACTGGCATCCTGCGCATTCCGCAGCAATTGTTCGATTTCGTCTTGGCCAATCTGGTCAGAGTCGTCCGCCATCGGAATCCATTCCTGTTGCGGGATGCAGGCAGCTGGCCTCTAAGAGACTTCTCTTAGACACCGCTGCCGAATCGCCAACTTCAGCTACCCCGGGTGTGTTCGGCAGGCTTAGCGTTCGACGAACGAAAACGAGCTGAATACCGCTTCACGCAAGAGCGGCTTCCCCAGGGCGCGATTGGTTTTCTCTAATATCTTTCTTTTGATCAAGCCCAACGTGGCTTCGGTCAGGTCGGTTACTTCGCTGCCACGAACCGTGATGTAAACTTGTTCGCGGATGCGGTTGGCATTGGTCTCGAAAAGCGAAAAAAACTCGCTTTCTTCGTCTGCTAGCACAATCCCAATCAGTTCGAAGTCAACATTTAAGCTGGCACCAGTATCCTGGTCGTGAGTCACGATGTGGTATGCCCCCAGAGGTACCTCGACCATATCATCCGAAACAAGAGATTCGGTACTTGGCTCTTCTCCAGCGGAGTCTTCCTTGCCTTCGATTTCCTTGGCGGCGTCTGCTGCGGCCAGTTGATTGGCGATCTCGACCGTCTGTTCTGACGAGGGGACCAACATCGAAGCCGCAGCGACTTGCAAAAGGACGATGATCGAGACGAAAGCAATCGCCTTGACAATTGTCATGAACCCCGCCTTTTTCGCCGACCCTAATCCCGCATCGGCTGTGTTTTCTGCTTCGTTTGCCATCGCTCGTGATTCCGGTTGGGATGCCTCAAAACCGTTATTTCTTCTTCAACTATAGCTTACTGAATGGGTGCTTGCTGGGCTTCCGATCCGCTCAGATCGCTGATGCGTTCGTCCCACATCAGGATTTGGACGCGTGAGTTTCTCTTCAATCGTTCTGGATCGACTCCGTTGTAGAGCGGTTCTTCGGCCCCCGCGTTGCCGAGGCGAATGCGGCTCGCATCGATGCCTTGTTCTATGAGAAACTCCCGGACGGCACGCGCACGGGCAGCCGATACGTCCAAGAGATCTTTGAACTCGCTGTTCGGATCGACAGGGCGTCGCGTGGAGTGACCGCGTACTTCGATCTTTTGTGGTTTGCCGGAGATTTGTTGGATGATTCTTTGGAGATCGCGTTTATGATCTTCGGTCAGCTTGGTGGCGTGCTCTTCGAAGAAGATGTTGCCTCCCGCCGAGGAGTCGTCGCCGGGGCGGACGATCTGGACCCGTTCGTTCTCGCCGACTACCGACTTGTTTTCCTGGCCTCCGTTATTGAGATCTTTCTTCTTACTGCGGCCCATGGCGTAGACGGGGCTTGGGAGCGCTGATCCGCGAGGTCGGCTATCTCCCGGCACCATCGAAGCTTGGGTCATGTCGTGTCCGAACTGTTCTCGAAACGACTCGACCATCGCCTGGTACTTTTCGTCTTCTTTCATCTCGCTCATGGACACGAGCATGATGAAGAACGTCAGCAGCAACGACATCATATCGCCAAACGTGACGACCCATTCGGGGATGCCTGGTTCCGGATCTTCTTCAATGGCCATAGTGAGAGGCTGTTAAGTATTAAGTGGAGGCTTTAGTCTTGGCTATTGACGCGATTCACTGGTCGATTGGCTTCGCTAGGCTGCTTGATCTTTGGGGCGTAACTTGGGCGGTATGAACGTGTTTAGCTTCTGCTCGATGACGCGCGGGTTTTCGCCTGATTGAATTGCCATGATTCCGCGGACAATGATCTCCATCGACAGGAGTTCCTGTTTGTTGATGAAGCCCAGTTTCTCGGCAAACGGTAGAAAGAGGACGTTCGAGGCAACAGCTCCATACATCGTGGTAAGCAGTGCCACGGCCATACCGGCGCCGATTTTCGAGGGGTCGCTCATGTCGCCCAACATGATGACCAGGCCCATCAGGGTGCCGATCATGCCAAATGCCGGGGCAAAACGTCCCATACAGTCAAACAACGCTTTGCCGTCACGATGTCGGGTCGCGACGGCGTCGAGCTCGGTGCGCAGGATGTCTTCCATCACCTCAGGCCGCGTACCATCGACGGCCATCTGAATGCCAAGCACGACAAACGAGTTTTGAATGTCTCCTAGTCGCCCTTCCAGTGCCAGCAGTCCGTCTCGTCTGGCGGTTTCGGCAAGGCTGACGATTTCTTCGATCAGGCTTGGAACCGAGTCGACTTTGTTGAATACGGTTCTCATTCCGACGCTGAAGACGGTGAGGAAATTCTTCAGCGGAAATGAGATCATGGCTGCTGCGATAGCACCGCCGAAGACCACCATGACCGAAGGAGCGTCGAAGAATGCCACAAACGATCCACCGCCGATAATGATCGACGAGAGAATCAGCCCGAAGGCAATCACGACGCCTACTACTGTTGCAATATCCATCGACTTGGCAGGTGATCAAAGCTGGCGACTGGGATAGGAATCATAACACTCGACTTGGCGCAAAGTTCGGCCCTCTGCGGCGTCTGGTCAACCATAGCTTGACCAGCTTGCCTATTGGCAACCATGCAGACC
>JAGQOW010000104.1 GCA_020427155.1 Planctomycetales bacterium
GCGGGTGCATTTGGCTATCAAGACCGGGTTGGCTGGCTTCATATCGTGGAAGGAAGTGAGTCGAATGTTATTGGTTTGCCTATGGAGTTGCTCGAAGAAATGCTTGAGTTGACTTAAGACGCCGACTCGTTCTCCTAGTCGCTGTGCTGCTTGTAGTATTGTGAGAGTCGATCGGGAGAGATCCCCAAGGCATTGGCGCCAAGCAGCAGCCAATTGTTTATCGTCTGCCGAATCACGCCGTGACGCCGCCAACGTCGCGGATGGACGTAAACCGGCCCAGGCAATAGCACAGGAAACGACAGCCGCCGGAAGCTTCGCATCAACAACAGATCTTCCATCAGTTTCACCTCTGGGAAACCGCCCAGCTGACAGAAAGTCTGACGACGCATGAACAATGCCTGGTCGCCATAGGGCAGGCCACGCCAGCGAACTCTCGTTGCGTTTCCCCATTCGAGCAATCGATAGAGCGATCCCTGCGCATCAATGTGCTGGCGAAATGCGCCGCCAAGCACTTCGTCGCGCTGCAAACAATCGCGAACTTGCTGGCCTGCTGCTGGGGACAGCCAATTGTCAGCATGGAGAAACCACAGAATGTCGCCTATTGCCTGAGATGCCCCCAAATTCTGTTGAACTCCCCGGCCAGGAGGGCCCTGCAAGACGGTTGCTCCGCTGCCAGCAGCCAGGGCGGCCGTATCGTCGACGCTTCCTCCGTCGACAACGATCACTTCATCGGCGTTGGCCTCCCAAGCACTACTGACACTGCGAGCGATACAAGCTGCTTCATTGATCGTGGGAATGATGACAGAGATACGTAGGCTCATGCTAAGCGGCTGTTCCTCGCTAAGTCAGGCGAGTCGGCGATTGTTTCTAGCGCGATCATTAAGCTGCCGACGTACGGCCATTTTGACTGAAGTTGACCTGCAAGAAGCTACAAATGGCCCTTCCTGAATGTTGTACTGATCTCAATTGAGTTTAACAGCTCCCAACAGCTATACTCTATGCCGCTGAGACCGCGGACATTGCTGCCACCGTTTCGGCAATTCCAGCAGCGAGCAGTCTTTTCAGGTGGAACCAAGAGCCGGACAGTATACTGCAATCGGCTGCCAGGTTTCTTAAGTAACTTTCGAAGGCGATCCAAATCTGTCATGAAACTTCGTGTTGGTATTGTTGGCATTGGATCTTCCTGGGAATCCCGGCACCTGCCTGCTTTGCGCGCACTTTCCGACCGTTTCAAGGTCTGTGCGGTATGCGATCCGGTGCAGCACAGGGCCGAACAGGTTGCCCGGCTTTTTGATGCCGCAGTCCACGATAGCTTCCGAATTCTGTCCAACCGGGAAGACATCGACGCCGTGCTTCAACTTTCAGCGAGATTCTACGGCGCAACGCCGATCTATGCTGCCTGCGACAGCGGCAAAGCAGTCTATTGCGCAGCAGCTATCAACATGAACGATGAGGAAACAGCTGCACTTTATCAGCGAGTCAAGAGTTCGGGAATCGCCTTCATGGCCGAATTTCCGTGCCGGCTTTCGCCTGCCACGCTACGGCTGAAAGAGCTCATCGTCACCAAGCTGGGAAGCCCTCGACTCCTTTTCTGCAATCGCCGGCGAGCTTCGCCCGCGCGCCGCGAGGGCAACGGACGCGGCACACGCGATTTGGTCGAGCTTGTTGACTGGTGCCGATATGTTGTGGGCTCAGAGCCGGCGTCGGTGTTGGCCACAGCACATCATCTCCCAGCAACTCAACAGACGGACTATTTCTCGGCGAGTCTCGATTTTTCTGCCGCGGCTGAAGCAGGAACCGGTCCGTTGGCGGTTATTGGAAGTGGAGATTATGTGCCAAAGGGCCTGCAGGAATCGTTGTCCTACCGTCGACCTGCCGATCTGAAAGTGGTTTGCGAGCGTGGAATCGCCTTTGTCGACTTGCCCCACACTGTTGCCTGGTTTGACGAAGCAGGACAACACCTGGAAACCCTGGACCACGAGCGGCCGGTGGGCGAATTGCTGCTCCTTCACTTCCACCGTGCAGTCGAGAGTCTGGTACTAAAATCCTCCAACTTAGAAGATGCGCATCGCTCGATCGTGATTGCTAATCTGGCGAAACAAAGCTCTGAACAGGGAAGACGCATTTTTCTCTAGTTCGTTGTCTATTGCGGAGCTGTTACTATAATCGCATTGATCTTGTTCGCCATTCTAGGTTTGTAGCCTGTTAGTCCAACATTGTCGAGAAAAGCCTTGCAATGACGTCTTCATCTGATCCAGCCGACTCGCATGAACCTCTGAGCGACCTGGACCATTGGGAAGAGGACCTGCTGCGACGTTATCCGCCTCCAGTCGCCTCGGAGCGTTCAGATACTTCCCCGACCAAGAAGAAAGGCAAAGATCAGTTTCGGGACTATCGGGCCGAAGCTCGCGATAGCGTCAAACGATTTTACGAACTGAATCATCGCTTTCAGACCTACGATTTCGTACGTACCAAGAAGTCTGAGTATTTACAACTCGATCGTCGGCGCATGGGGATTTGGGAAGCGATGGAGTTTCTCAACACGCTCGTCGACGATAGCGACCCCGATACCGAACTCCCTCAGATCGAACACTTGATTCAAACGGCCGAAGCGATTCGGCAGGCTGGACACCCGCGCTGGTTCATTCTGACGGGATTGATTCATGACCTGGGAAAGATACTTTGTTTGTTCGGCGAACCTCAATGGGCGGTCGTGGGCGACACGTTTCCTGTTGGCTGCGCGTTTTCCGATAAGATTGTTTTCTCCGAGTTCTTCGCAGAGAATCCTGATAGCAAGCGGCCTGAATTTCAAACGACGCTTGGCGTTTACAAGCTGCACGGGGGCCTCGACGACGTTCACATGTCGTGGGGACACGATGAGTACTTGTATCATGTGGTCAAGCCCTATCTTCCAGACGAAGCCTTGGCCATGATTCGGTATCACTCGTTCTATGCCGGTCACCGGGAGCGAGCTTACGACCACCTCATGAACGAACGCGACCAGGCCCTGTTTTCTTGGGTGCGTAAGTTTAATCCCTTCGATCTCTACAGCAAATCGGACGAACGCCCAGACCTGACACGGTTGGAACCCTATTATCGCAAACTGATCGCTGAGTTCTTTCCCGACACGCTGAACTGGTAATCACCCTGATTTCGATCTACTTGTAGCAGCCATGCCTCGCAACTTCCTCCGTTCTCTATGTGCTTCCATTGCACTGAGCTGGCTTGCTCACCTGCATGCCTCGTGTGCGACAGGACAAGAGAATACAACGCCCGCTTTGATACGAGGCAAGGCCTACGAACTAATTGATGCTGGAAGCAAAAAATTGCCAGACCCGGTGATCGACGGGCAAAAACCTCGAATTCACACGCAAGGGATTTACGTCTCGCAGCACTCACTCTATGTCACTGGACGAATGGAACGAGAGCCCAAGCAAGCGTTGTTTCTCCGCTTCGAGCGAGCAGACTTGATCTTAAAAGAAGTGTTGAACCTTACTCCAATCTCTAACGAGGACCCCAGTGAGAAATTGCACCGAGATCATCCTGGTGGGTTCGATTACGACGGACAGTGTTTCTGGATACCGGTGGCCGTGAGTTCACGGCATAGCTCGACTGCTATGATCCAGGTCTGCACCACGTTGGATACCGATCTAAACAGCGCTAGCTCGGAAGTGTCGTTTATGGTCGATGACCACATCGGTGCGATTGCTTTCGATCGGGATAAGAAGATTCTCTATGGGGCTAACTGGGATACCGAGATTGTTTATCTCTGGAATCGCGACGGCAAGCTGCTGAATCGTTTGCCGCGAAGTGAGTTTTTGGGCGGCGACTCGGAGTGCGCTTTAGCAGTGCAAGACTGGAAAGGGCTGCCGACCGGCGGGCTTGTCGCAGGGGGCATTGATAAACGCCCGCAGGGCGACCCGTTGCAGTCAAGAGCAGTCATCCAGTGGGTCGATCTCGCCGGAAGCCAGACGCCTGAGTTTTTGCGGCTGCCAGATTCGACTGCCGAGAGGCACCATGCAACACGCGAAGGAATGGCGTTTTTTGATCAGCAGCTCTTTCTGCTTCCTGGCGATCTGGGCGATAGCGCCATCCTGTTCCGCTATCGGGTTAAGCCGCTTGGCAAATGAGGGCTTCCGAGCCGCTTTTTGACAAATCTGCCCCTTTGGCAGTGGTTTGCCTTCGATTGACACGCCCTGAATGGGCATCCTATATTGTGTGTTTCTCGACCGGCAAGAATCATCCTCTGGTGTAGTGCAAATATGACGACATCGACCAAAGACGTCGACCAGCTGGCTATCAATGCGATCCGTACTCTTTCAATGGACGGAGTGGAGGCGGCCGGCTGCGGCCATCCTGGCACACCGATGGCACTGGCGCCAGTGACCTACCAATTGTGGACCAGCACTTTGCGTTACGATCCGGCTGCACCGCTTTGGCCGAACCGCGATCGCTATGTGCTTTCCTGCGGGCACGCCTCGATGTTGATCTACTCGATGCTGCACTTGGCTGGCGTTCGCAAAGCGACTGCTGACGGATTGATCATCCAGGAGTTATCGGTCAGCCTGGATGATCTACGCAATTTTCGCCAATGGGGAAGTCCCACTCCAGGTCACCCAGAGTATGGCCATACGACAGGAGTGGAAACTACTACTGGCCCGTTGGGACAGGGATGCGGCAATAGCGTCGGCATGGCCATCTCGAGCAAGTGGCTGGCAGCTCGGTATAACAAGCCGGGATTCGAACTGTTTGACTTCAACGTCTACGTCCAGTGCAGTGACGGCGATTTGATGGAAGGGGTGGCATGCGAAGCGGCCTCGCTTGCAGGGCACCTCAAACTGTCGAACCTATGCTGGGTTTACGATGACAACAGTATCACGATCGAGGGAAGTACCGACCTGGCGTTTAGCGAGGATGTCGCCAAACGATTTGAGGGTTTGGGATGGAATGTTGTCCAGGTGAACGATGCAAACGACTTGGAAGCTCTTGACGCGGCTTACGAGGCTTTTTTGCAGACTGAGCATGCTCCCACGCTAATCATCGTCAAGAGTATCATCGGTTTTGGCTCGCCGAATAAGGCCGGTACGGCAGCTGCCCATGGCGCTGCAATCGGAGCCGACGAGGTTCGCCTCACCAAGGCCGCATATGGCTGGCCCGAAGACGAGTCGTTCGTCGTCCCCGAGGAAGTTCTGCAGTATTTCCAAGACACCCTGGGGAGCCGAGGTCGCGAAGCCAGCGAAGTCTGGCAGGCCCTGTTCGAAGGGTATCAAGCAGAACATCCCGACTTGGCCAGGGAATTGGAATTGATCCAAACTGGGCGCCTACCGGCAGGCTGGGAAGCGGGCCTTACGGAGTTTCCCGCGGACGAAAAGGGACTCGCCACGCGCAGCTCGGCAGGCAAGGCACTCAACGGTTTTGCAAAACAGATTCCCTGGCTGCTGGGAGGTTCGGCCGACCTGGCGCCTTCGACCAATACGTTGTTGACCTTCGACGAAGTCGGACACTTTGGCGCCGACAACTACGAGGGTCGTAACATGCACTTTGGCATCCGCGAGCATGCCATGGCAGCAGCGCTTAACGGCATGGCCCTTTGTGGGTTGCGTCCCTATGGCGCGACCTTTTTTGTCTTTAGTGATTATCTGAGGCCTTCCATGCGGCTAAGTTCGCTCATGGGCCTGCCGTCGGTGTTCGTGTTTACTCACGATTCGATTGGCGTAGGCGAAGATGGCCCTACCCATCAACCGGTCGAGCAGCTCGCAGCAGCTCGAGCAATTCCTGGATTGGTGGTGATTCGGCCTGCAGATGCCAACGAAGCTGCACAAGCCTGGCGGGTTGCTCTGGCAGAAACCAGTCGTCCCACTGCGCTGGTACTGACGAGACAAAACCTGCCGACCCTCGATCGCTCGAAATACGCACCAGCCGACGGCGTTGTCCGCGGCGGTTATATCCTCTCTGATGCGAGCGGCGGTAAACCCCAGGTACTGCTCTTGGCCAGCGGCAGCGAGGTTGCACTCGCTCTAACGGCTCAACAACAGCTTGCAGGTGAAGGCATTCGAGCTCGTGTGGTGAGCTTGCCATCATTCGAGCTCTTCGAAGATCAAAGTGCTGAATACCAAGAGGAAGTCTTGCCTGCGGCGATTCAAGCTCGAGTGGCGATCGAGGCAGGCGTGCAGCAGGGGTGGGATTGCTATCTTGGCCAACATGGGGCATTTATTGGCATGGAGGGCTTTGGCGTCTCGGCGCCATTCCAAAAGATATACGAAGAGTTTGGTTTCACGGCAGAGCGCGTCGTTGCAACTGCCAGGCAATTGCTCAGTTAGTTGCCTGACGCCTCTTAGATTGGCAAGGAGCTCTCGTGGCAGAGATCGTTCCCGTTCCGGGCTTTTCTGAGCCCTTCAGTTCGCTCTCTCATTTCGCAGGAGCGCTGGTATTTGCGGCCTTTTCTATGCCCCTGATTCTGAGAGGCCGGGGAAGCGGTTCTCGCATCACCAGCCTGGCCGTCTTTTCAGCGGCTACGATCATGCTGCTGACCATCAGCGGCCTCTACCACTTGCTCAATCCTGACGGCTCGGCTCGAGCGGTCGTGCGGCGCCTCGATCACGCTGCCATTTTTGTACTGATCGCGGCCTCGTTCACACCTGTGCTGATGATCTTGTTTCGTGGCAAGAGTCGCTGGATCACTCTGCTGATCATCTGGAGCTACGCCGTCGTAGCGATCGTCTTCAAGATGTGTTACTTCAATGAAATACCAAAGCAGCTGGGATTAATGCTCTATCTCCTGATGGGATGGATCGGACTTTACCCAGGTATCGTAATTTGCAGACGGTACGGTTTTCATTTTGTGAAGCCGGTCCTTTGGGGAGGGATTGCCTATTCACTTGGCGGGATCATGGAAAGTTTTCACTGGCCAGTCATGGTCCCTGGCGTGGTACAGTGGCATGAAGTATTCCACGTGGCCGTTCTCATCGGCCTGGGATTCCACTGGGCGTTTGCCTTTGCCATTGCCGACGGCCAGCCACATCTCTGTCGAGAGGGGCTCCCCACTTAGTCTTGCTTCAAATCCAGTGGGTCTTTTCGTCTTCCGGTTCTTCTTCGGCGTCCAGCGCCGCCAAGCGAACTCCGCGAAAAGAACGCCCCATTAGTAGATCTAGATTTGAGTGACTTGTCGGCGTTGCCATCAGAGTCGATAATTCTCGCTGTTGCAAAAAAACTCAAAATGCGAGTAGAGCACCCTATTGCTTCCTAGTAATTTGCCGCCCTTCAGGATTGTTTTATGACTTCTTCGCACCGCCTATACCGTACTCCTCGGCTCAATCGAATCCGGAATTGGTGGGTTCGTTGGACACTGGTTCTTGGCTTGATCGGGGCCAGTTCACTTTCGACACACGCCAGCGACGTGCTGCGTTTTATGCCAGAGGATGCGTTAGGGTTTGTGCTCGTAAGAGATCTAGCTGATTTCGACGCGAAAGTGAGCCGCTTCACCCAGCTCTTCAACTTGCCGGTTCCCGGTCCGCTGGAGTATGCAAAGCTTGCCACTGGGCTCGACCAAGGGCTTCGCCCGCAAGGTGAACTCCTGATCGCTTTAATCCCAGGCCCTCCGGAATTGCCTGCGCCGCAGCCGATGGTCCTGCTGCCAGTCAACAATTACGCCCAACTGGCGGAAGCAATCCACGGCGATCCTAGTGGCGAGATCTGCCGCGTTTCTGTCGCCGGCGAGGACGTGTTGATCGCGAAATTCGACTCTTACGCGTTACTGATGAACGTAGAGCATCGCGAGACGATGGAACTCTTGCTAGGACTGCAACAAGCGCCTGTGGCCAACCTGAAACCTCTTGATACATGGATTGCTTCCAATGATCTTATTGTCGCGATTTTGCCCAATGGACTAGAAGCTTTGCTACACTTAGGTGGGCAATATACAACGCAGCAACAAGAATTGATTGCCAATGAATTGGATGCTCCTCATTTCTCGCCCGTGCGCGAGCAAATGGAACGAAACGTCGAGCTATACCAGTGGGTGCTAGATACTCTGGGCAGCGAAATCGAGCTGGCAGCGTTCGCAGTGTCGTTGGACGACAGCACAAATCTGCGGATCAGCAAACGCGTGCTTCTAAATGAAGAGAGCCAATTCGCCACCCAGGAAGGAGTACTAGAAACGAGTGGCTCGGCTCTCGGAGGTTTTACCAACCAACCGTTTGTCTTTGCGGCTGGAGGTCCAATACCAGAGAAGTGGATTGCCCCGCTAGCTTCCGTCAATCGCAAACTCATGCAGCAGATGCCTGAGCTGTATGGCTCGGAGGAATTCGGTAGCGACGAATGGAAGAAGCTGGAAGAGTATTCAGTTGCAACAATGAAGAGCCTGAAGTCGCTTTCGATGATTCTTCTTCCGGGGTCGAAAGGCGAACCCCTATTCAGCAACGTTTTCGGCATCGCAAAAACATCAGACGCAGAGGCCTACCTCGAATCCTATAGCAAAGCCGCAGAACTCTGGAATGAGTTAATGGCGAATTCGACAAGCGACATTTCGCTCGAATATCAAGTGAGTTCCAGGACAGTTGGCGGGGCCGAGGCTCGCGAGATCGTGGTCGACGTTGCCGCTGCCGCGCGAGATCCGAACGTCCCCGTTTTCAATTGGCTGCTGGAAGCCATGTTTGGCGGAGATGGCAAAATGCGCCAACTTCTGGTCGCTGCAAACCAACAGACATTGGTCTATGGGATGGCCGAAGAGAAACAGCTTCTGCCCGTCATCGACGCAGCCAAGAATGGCGAACTGGGACTCGTGAACTCGTCTGATGTACAAGTTACGATGAAGCTCTTGCCAGAGCAGCCTTCCTGGACGATGCTGGTCAGCCCTCAGGGCTGTGTCGTTTGGGCGAAGCGCATTGCGGAGGAGTTTCTTTCGCACCTAATTGGCGAAACTCCAAGAATCCCGGACTTCGGCACCTCGCCACCGCTGGGAATGGCGGTCAACCTGAGAGACAAGCAGCTCGAAGTTGACTGGGTTTGCCCTGTGGAGACACTCCAGGCGTTGGCGGCCTATATCGAGAAGTGCAAAGCGCTCTAGGTTTTAATTCTCGTATCGAGCTGGCTGATGAAGTCTCCCTCGTAACCATGTCTTGGTGGGAGCAGCGATCCCACTTAGGATGTCGGCTACGGGCTCTTTACTTTGCGGATTGCAAGCAACGGCAGTCAGGTCGGCCCATTTGCCGGGGCGAAGGCTGCCGATTTGTTCTTCCCAGCCAAGTGCCTCGGCGCCCACTAGAGTTCCCATTTCAAGAATCTGACTCGGATCGAGCGTCGTATGGCGCCTCGCTAGATACCGCATTTCTTCCAGCAAACTGAGGTCGGGGTTCGATGCACGACTGTCAGTTCCCAAAGCGACTCGCACTCCGGCTGCCAGCATCTGCTGTAGTGGGTACTCCGAGTGCCTGAAGAAAGCATGGGTTCTTGGGCAATACGCTACCGACATCCGCTCTCGCCGAGAAGCCAGATACTCGATTTCGACCGGCTTGAGATAATTGCCGTGAACGACAAGTGCGCGCGGCGCGCGGGCCAGGGCTTGCAGGTAGTTCAGTGGCTGTGTGCCTGGCGGAATTGCATTGCCGTCCCACATGCTGCGCTCTTCGAGCAGTTCGCGAAACGGTCCGCTGACAGTAGCCAGCAGTTCCAGTTCCTCGTGCGATTCAGCTAAATGCATTGCCATTGGCAGTTGTTGTCGACTGGCCAGGTCGACAAGACGCTCCAAGAGTTGCGGATGAACTGTATAGGGAGCATGAGGACTGAGACCGATCGAAGCATGTCGAACCGTCGCGGGCTGTTCAAACAAACGGTGTTCTAAGTCGCCAACTACCGAATCAATTCTCGCCGCGGAAAAGCCGATCACTTCTTGATATGAGATTTGCCTGGGAAACTCGTCGGATGAGACGATCGAACAGGTGCCCGTTGCAATTTCTCCTAAAGTCGTTACCCCATTGCGACGCGACTCTTCGAGACCTGCACGAATAGCCTGCTTAGGATCGCAGTCGGACCTTCGACGACTAGCAATGACGAGCCGAATCCAATCGGGCAGCGGCATCCCGCTCTTGCCCAGCGTTTGCTCTAGATGGCTAAACTCCAGATGCGTGTGGACGTTGACTAGCCCCGGCATCAGAACAACATCGCCCAAGTCATAGAGCGGAGGCTCGGCTATCGAGGCATCGCCAACCGACTCGATGCGCCCCCCAGAAACAACTACAGTGCCGCCTGCTATCGCTGGGCGTTCGACAGGCAGCACCCACCGGGCGCGAAGCGAAAATCGTGACATGACGCTGGACAAGAGTTCTCAGGTGGTCTGCCAATATCGAGCGAATACGTTCGCCCGGCTTGAGCCATCTTCACTCGAAAGACCGTTGGACTCAAGCACCTGCGTATTGCTGTTCCCGGGCTTCATGAAGCTGCTCTTCCTTTGTGTGCTGATAAGGCAGCCGATGTAGCCACCAGAGCACCAGGGCAGTCCCCAGGACTGAAACAAGCAGCACCCAGGGCTGGAAGATCGTTATCTCGCTACCGCCCAATAACCAGCCAAATTGGCTCTGGACGGCAGTCTCGCCTGTCTCCTCGGCAAGCTTGCCTACCGAAATCCCCAAACCATTGTAGATCGCATGGAAAAGCATACACGGCAGGAGATTGCCTGTCTGAATCGCCAGGTATCCCAGGGCCACTCCTACAGCGGCGGCAGCAATTTGCTGTTGCAAGATCGGGTGAACGACGCCAAAAGCAATGGCCGACAAACCGATGGCCCACCACTTGTGACCAATGTGCCGCAATCCAGATAGTACAAAACCGCGAAATGCTATTTCCTCACATACTGCCGGCAAGACGGCCATCAGTAGCATGAGCGACCACCAATTGGGCACAATGTCAATTGCCTTGCTCATCGTTTCCATCTGAGTCAGCATTTCAGCTGAGGGTGGGTAGAGATGCTGGATGGCCGTTGCGAATTCCATGCCCAGCGGCCGAATGAAGACGGCGAGCAACGCAGCTGCCACGAGCATTTGCCAGGTCGGCAGGCGATCGAGCAGCAATGTTTTCCACGGACTGCGGGTGAAAAGCAGGGCAAGAATCATTGTCGGAAACGCAATGCAGACCACTTGGCTGATGAAAATCGCCTGCCGAAAAAAGGCGTAGTCGATGCCATGAACTGCTGCGGTCGACATGGCCAACTTCACGAAAAACTGGATCACGAGAATGACCGCGACGCAAAGAACACCCTGAGCAAAAGTTGGGGTATCCGTCCGATCGCGCACCAGGTGCACCAGCCAGCGTCCCAGATCGAGCCGTTCGCTTTCACGGAATAGAACCGACTCGCTGTTGAACTGTTCCTCCGCCCAGCGGATGGCCAGCAAGCAACAGGCAAAAGTTACCCCTACAACGGGCACAATGAACTTCAGGGCTTCCCAATACTGCCCTTCGATCACCGATCGCAGAAGCAATACCACGCCAGTCACGGGGATCAGGCTGTTCCCAAGATTCAGCTCGACTCCAGGTGAAAGCGGCAGCATCATTAGCGGCATGATCACCAGCAATAGCGGCATCAGGTAATACTGGCCCTCTTTCGTACTCCGCGCAAACGCGGCACAGGCCAGACATAGTGCGCTGAACAGTGCCGAGATGGGAATCAGCGCAATCGGCAACCAGACAATGGCCGAGAACGGCGGAAGCGACAACACCCCTTGGCCGCCAAACGCCCCCAGATCCCGGAACTGGGCCAACACAAAATTGGCGGTTAGCCCCATGCTTCCCAGGTTCAGCAGCGCTGTCATGACGCTAAAACTCATGATCGTCAGCAACTTCCCCCAGACAATCTCGCGTCGCTGGGCAGGGCTTACCAGCAGGGTTTCAAGCGTTCCCCGTTCTTTCTCCCCGGCGCATAAGTCGACAGCCGGATAGAAAGCCCCGGTCAACGCCCACACAAATAGAATGAAAGGCAATATCTTCGACCATACTGCCGCATGACGCTGGTGCTCCTGGGCCACGTCCTGTGGCTGCAACTCAAAAGGTTGAGCTGCATTGAGCGGGACATGGCTATCACGCAGATTGGTTTGCATGACAGCTGTGCGCCAGTTTCGCAACACGCGTTCCACTCGCAGTTGAGCAATTCGTGACTTTTCGTTAGCCGAGTTGAATAGCATCTGGGGCTTCAGTAGCTCTGCGTCTTCTGCCGATTCTGTCGAACCTTCGACGCGCTGAATTAGCGACTCTCGAACTTCGACCAGGCGATCTCCAAAACCTGACGGAAAATAGAGTACTACCTGGACTTCTCCCCGACTCAAGGCCTGCTCGGCCGACTCGAGAGTGGTCTGCTCGGCATTCCCCTCGTGGCCGGCTGGGTTCGCGTCGGTACTACTTATCAACTCAAGGCTCGCTTGCTCTTCTGCGTTGCCAAACAGCGTCGAGGAGAATTGCCCTCCTTCCATCAATGGCGGCAGCCACGTGTGTCCGGCGAGCTCCTCGCCACCTACGACGACGACCTTGGCAGCATGGTGACGCAAAAACTGTGACAACTGGAAAAAACTCATACCCAACAACGGGTACAGCAACAGCGGCAGCACGGCAATCAAAAACAACGTACGACGATCCCGAAGTTGATCGCGCATTTCGCGAACGAAGATCAATCTGATGTTGTTAAGATTCATCGATGCGATAAGGCCTTAAATGTTTGAATCTTCTACTTGCGGCAAAGCAGCACATTGGGGTTCCCCCGCTCCCTCGGGAAAACGCTCGGCTTGCTGCTGAATCAGGTGGAAGAATAAGTCTTCTAGGTCATGATGTCCGTGAACTTCTCGCAACTCGCCTAGCGTTCCTTCAGCCAACATTTGCCCTTGATGGACAATTGCCACTCGGTCGCAAAGTCGCTCGGCTTCGCGCATGATGTGAGTGGAAAAAACGATGCACTTTCCCTGGTCGCGGAGCTCAGCTACTGTGTCGAGCAATGCTCGGGCAACGAGCACGTCGAGCCCACTGGTCGCTTCGTCGAAAATCAAAACAGGCGGATCGTGCACAATCGCTCGCGCAATCGAGACTTTTTGCTTCATGCCTGTCGACATCTTCGCCCCCAACAAGTCGCGAATACCTTGCATTTGCAGTCGCTCAAACAGCGATTCCATGCGATCGCTGAGCTGCTCAGGTTCCATGCCGTAGAGTTGGCCAAAGTACTCTACCATTTCCCAGGCAGTCATCCGATCGTAGACTGCCGTGTTGGCCGAGATAAAGCCGATGTGATGTCTCACCAGTGCCGGCTGAGTCACGCAATCGAAGCCATTGACAATCGCACTGCCGCTAGTCGGCAGTAACACCGTACTCAAGATACGCAGGGCGGTTGTTTTGCCGGCGCCATTCGGACCCAGCAAGCCATAAACTTCGCCAGCATGTGCGGAGAAACTCAACTGATCGAGCGCAACAAATTGGCCTCTGCGCAAGTCGGCGTAAGACTTGGTCAGAGACCGTGCTTCGATCATGGCTACATCGCTGAGTGTATCCGGCATCTCTCTCGAGGGGCTTAATCCCGTGGATTCCTGGCCTTCCTTGAAGAATAACAGCCAGTGCCCCTGCTGCGAAGCAACTTCTTTGACAGTCTCAGGTTACGATCGGCAGAGAGTGCTGATTGTGGCGACTATGCGGGCCAAGCGCGGCGGCCTCGTGCTCTGCAAGTTCGTAGAAGACATTCCGCTGCCGGGGCTGGAAGCCCAGATCGGAGATCGCTCCTCGGATCTGCTCCAGGGTCAGGTGGTGCACAGTCCCCGCCTCGGCGACGACGTTTTCCTCGATCATCAGACTGCCCATGTCGTTGGCGCCGTAGAGCATCGCCAGTTGGCCAATCTTGTAACCTTGGGTCACCCAGCTGGATTGCAAATTGGCAAAATTGTCAAGATAGAGCCGCGACACCGCAAGCGTCTTCAGATACTCATGTGATCCGGCCGTTGGAATATCGGCCATCTCGGTATGCTCTGATTGAAAAGTCCAACAAATGAAGGCTGTAAATCCTCCAGTTTCGTCTTGCAGCTGGCGCAAACGTTCGAGATGTTCAATTCGCTCGGCCAAGGTCTCCACATGGCCGAACATCATTGTGGCGGTGCTACGTCCTCCCATCCGATGCCAAACGCGATTGACATTCAGCCAATCATCGGTCAGCACCTTGCCACGGGTGATCTCTCGCCGCACACGATCGACCAGGATTTCAGCCCCGCCGCCCGGCAAACTGCCCAATCCTGCCGCCTTAAGTCGCTCTAGCACCTCGTCCAATGATAGTTTAGAGACTTTTGTGAAGTGATAAATCTCAGGAGGACTGAACCCGTGGACGTTCACCTGAGGGAATCGCTGTTTGATGTCTCTCAGGAGATCTTCATACCACTCGATCTTGAATTCCGGGTGCAAACCGCCCTGAAGCAAGATTTGCTCACCTCCGAGCTCAACTGTTTCTTGAATCTTCTCCAGCAGCACATCTCGCTCGAGCACGTAACCTTCTGCAGACTTCGGAGCGCGATAAAAAGCGCAGAAATCGCAAACGGCCGTGCAGACGTTTGTATAATTGATATTGCGATCGATGTTGTACGTACGGTAGGGCTCTGGGTGAAGGCGGCGGGTTACTTCGTCGGCGGCGCGTCCGAGTGCAGACAGGTCGTTCGATTCCAAGAGCCGCAGGCCTTCGGCTAAGTCCAATCGTTCGCCGGCTACCACTTTGTCCAACAGATCATGAATGGAAGATTGAGCAATCATGGAGGGCTACGCTCGGCGGCTCCGATATAAGGTCTAATTCAGCTGCAAATTGGTAAAACGATTCTAGGCCACGAAGTTGATCGCTACCTAAGTGGAAGTGCAGATTCCGACAAAGATACTCTTCGACCACTTCCAGCGGTAGCTGCATTTCCTCTGATTGCTCGGCAGCGATCGACAACAGGTGACGGCAGCCGTTGTCTCGTGCTGAGCTCAGCGCTACCGCTACGGAATCGGTTTCTATCTCAGGGCGCGCTACCCACATGGCAAAAACCATGGGTAGCTCGGTCGAACGGACCCAACGATCGCCGAGGTCCCAGACTTCGACGAACTGGTTGTCGTCGTTGTAGATCGCCCGATCGCCGATAAGCAGCACGGCATCCGCATCGACCTGATCCGCCCCACTGCCAATTGGCAGCCTAGTGAGTTTCGGACGCAATCCGTACTGTTTATGTAGCAGTATTTGGGCCAACACGGCACTAGTTCGCGAACCCTCATCCAGGGCCAAACTTCGCACTTGCTCGGGCGCGGTGCGAAACAGCAGCTTCACGCTCAACACAGGCCCGATGCAGCCGATGCAAGCATCGGAGACAATCCTCCAATCGGGGTGCTCAGCCAGCTCGATCGAGGGCACCAGCGCAACATCCAGCTCTTGCCGTGCCAATGCATCTGCCAACCGGCTGGGGTAGTCAAAGATCAACTTGTCGTCGGGCAGCAACTCGGCCAACCCATGCACCAGAGGTTTGGAGTTGAGATAACTCACGGCGCCAAGTTGCATTGGTCGGCAGGAATTGGACTCGAGATTCGACATAGTAACAAGCAGACGTCAATACGCCTGATGAGACACACCTGATAAACCGGCAATTATAGTCGGCCTTTGGAGGGCCGCCTAGGTCGCCCGCTGCCGTGTTAACCGCGATTCTGAAGTGAGGATTAACGAGAATTCGTTTCCTCAGAATTCCAACTTCCGAAAAGCCTTTAGGCCATTCCGCAACGGCAATACCGTCACCACGCTGGCAAGCAGCAGCGAACCGCTCAACCCCAGGGTGAGCCACAGAATCAGGAAACCTGGCCGCAGTATATGGGGCGGCATATCCATACTGTACGACAGCAAAAAGAAGTGACAGGGCAGGGCGGTCATGCCTACGATCAAGAGGATATACAGGGCACTAAGCACAAGGTTCAGTGTTCCGCCAAAGCCCGCTGCAATCTTCGAGGGCGATTGCTCATGGAAGTTCGGCATCATCGCC
>JAGQOW010000105.1 GCA_020427155.1 Planctomycetales bacterium
GACAATTCCAGCCACAATTCCCCCCAGAAAAGTGCGACTCCGTCGTTGAAAGAGATGTCCTGCTAAGCCTAGTCGCTTGCGCAATTTGGTCCTGCTGCGATGAACCCCTTGGAAAGTATATCCGACGTCCTCCTGCACATAATGATCTGGAATGATCACTCCAGGGCATAGGGGCTTGAAGAATCCGTCTGCCGCTCCGCGATAGTGCATTGCCACGACAAAGAAACCTGCGGCTCCAAACGTCTCGCAGTCAGGTCGAACCTCTTCTAAATGACGACGAAACGATTCTTCGCGGTCGTCAATACAGGTTACGATTTGGAATGCCGGTCGCTGAGGCGAGGAGACGTTGCTGAGGCTCCGACGGCGCTTGGCATGAGCTGCGAAGGCGTCGAGTGCTGAATGTCGATAGTGGCGTTCATAGGCCTCGTGATAGATTCGCCTGCGCTTCAGCGAATTAAACCCGCTGACTTCATGCGCCAACTCATGCCACTCGGCACGACTCAAATCGAGCAGTTGCTGCGGCTGCCAGCCAAGCATTTGGGCAATCTGAAATAGTAAAAACGCCTGCCGGTCATGGCTCATCGGCTCGGAGGGGCGCAACTTCTTCCGCGCCTCGGCAATGACTTCGTACGCTGACTGCCGCTTGCCGAATACGTCTTCCCCCACCTGCTCAATGGCTAGCCGTTCCAGCAGAAGTTGAACGGCCAAAAACCCGACCAATGAACCTCGAGGAATCTTGTGGACAAGCCAGTCTACCCCCGCCTCCACTTGCCAGATCATTCCTGCCCACCCCCGCAACGACAGCAGGTTTTGCCGAATGAGCTCCTGCTGCGAGTCCGCTGATATGGCCAAAGCGCTGAGTGACTCGGCTACCGATTCCAGCGCCGAGACTTGCCGATCTTTTAAGTCCAACAGCAGATTTGGCAGCCCACGCAACCAGCGGTATGGGACATGCTTGGGCTGAGAGAATAGCGCGATGAATGACTCGTAGAAACCTTGCTCTCGATCGGGCAACTCCCAGTCGGAGTAACCTTGATCGAGAAACGCTCCGCAGAAGCGGATCAATAGGTCCTGAACCTGTGATTCGATGTCTTCGCCCAGCGCATGCAACAAGATATCTCGCGGTCGAACACGTTGCTCGGGGCGGGCTGGCCCTTGCAGCGATTCGATCCCACTGCGGCAAATCCTCCAGAGGGCATGCAGCGAAAACGATTCCCAGGAAGAACCCGACCACGTGTTGCAATCTGCGCCGATCAAGTCTAGCAATTCCTTGAGCTCAGGAAAGCTGTGCGTTTGACTGCGGAGCAACTGGCGGCTCCCCTTGAGGATGCGTTGTCTTGCTTTCTCGGATACTTCAGGCCGGAAACGGTCTAGCGCATCGGTTTCGGCAACTATCCAGCGGAGCTCCGCGTCTGGACCAATCAGCAGCGGATGCCGAAGCATCGCCAGCCGAATCTCTTCGCGAGTACCTAGCCCATTGATATGTTCTGCATTCGCATCGGCGAGATGTTCACGGAGCACTGATTGGAGATCGGCTTCTTGAATTCGCCCAGAGGCAAGGAGTTGCCGGTAGTGTTGCTCGGGCAAATAGGGGTTGGCCCCGTAGCAATGCAAGCCTGAAACCACTGCATCATGAAACGGTTCTTCTTCAAATACATGCAACGTATTGTGGTGAACGAAGACCTCAATCGGTCCTTGCGAAGGAAGCAAATGAGCTGCAGCTTCGATCGCTTGGGAGAGCTGCGCGAGCGCAACTCCCCCGTCACCAACTATCGGATCTGCGTTCTCCGCAGCAATGGATGTAGTCGACACGGAATCAACTCATTCGCTTAAGGCGCGGCCTTCAGCGATAACGTGGGCCAAATGGAAGCAACGGTACAGTAGCCAATACGCGTCGCAGGTAAGATAAGGCGAGCATCGTCTAAGGTGACGCATCGCCTAGGGCGGCCAGATCAAACGGCCGAAGGGGGACCACGAAGATAGCAGTGAGAAACGTCAGATGCTTCAAATTCAAAAACGTTTTTGTCCGCCACACTGCCAACTACCACTAGCTCCTCGGTGCAATTAGCGGGGCTGATTGCGAGGCACTTGGTCTCCAGCTCATCGTGGTCAAACTCCAGCTCCGCCTCCGAGACGCAAATCTCGGGCGAGTTCTGTTCAAGGAACCCAAATCGATCGACCGATTCAGCTACCCAAAAAAGAGCCACTGAGGTCAAGATTGCGCATTGTATGGAGCGGCGATACATAGGTAAGAATCGTAGGTTGCGGAGCTTGGCGAGTCAATTGTGAATCACTCGAATCGAGCACAATTGTCGGAAAACTCCCTTCTCGGCGAGTAGCTTGACCTTCGCCAAGGAGCTTCTCCAGGCTACGCCAGCAGAACCTGCCTTCATGCAATTGGCGTCAAGTTCAGGCTTGCCAAAACTTGACGTAATCGCCCCGACGGGGGAAATTGCGGCTGTTTCCACAACGTCGTACCATTCGCAACGGCTTTCACGATGCCCCAGATTTCACTGAAGTTTGTCCCCGTATGGTTTGCGTTCGCACAGCTCGCTTTCTTGGCGACCGCTGTGGCCCAGGAGGATCTCTCGCGCAGCGTCACGATCAATACGCTCGGCTATTACAAAGCTGCTGACGGGACGTCGGGTGGCGTGATGACTCCGGTGAAGATCAATCTCAATCCGAACCCTACCGGACGAATCCGACTCGGTTTCTTCGAAGACGAGATCGACGGATACGGCGAAATGTGGCGGGCCGCTGCCTGGGTCTCACACGCGATTGCGCTCGACATAAGCGGCGCAGATTCGACTCAGATTCAAATCGAGTTTGAACGAAGCGGCAGAGTCGACGGGCCCAGCGCCGGAGGCTTGACCACCATTGGCATTTTGGCTGCCATCCGTGGCGATTCCGTGCGCCAAGACGCAGCCATGACCGGAACGATTAACCCCGACGGCACGATCGGGCCGGTCGGAGGAATCCCTCACAAGATCGACGGCGCCGCGGATGCCGACATGAAGCTCGTGTTGATTCCTCTCGGCCAGCGTCAAGACCGGGACGAGAATCTCGAGCGCGACGTCGACCTTTTCGAACGAGGTCAGAGCCGCGGCCTGGAAGTCAAAGCCGTCGGCGATATTTACACTGCCTACGAATTGCTAACCGGTTCGCCTCTGCCCCGACCTGGTCCGGCAGCCGATCCGCAACTCCAGCCAGAAGTCTATGCACAAGTTCAGTTGAAAGTCGACGAGTGGCTCCTGCGGTTCAAGAATTTTCAGACGGAATATAAGCGTATCCCTAGCTCTTATCGGTCGGAATACTGCGAATCCCTCATGAGCGAGGCCCAAGCTAGTTCTCAGAGAATCGATAGCTTGTTGACCGAAGGTCAGGCCCCCTTGGCAATGCGTGACGCGATGGAGGCTGCCGTGTCGGCAGGAATTGCCACCGCGGTTAGTAATACTATCTGGGTCGACGCCGCTCGTGGCCGGGAGTCGGCAAAGGATTACGTGCGCAAGTTTGCCCAAATTCACGAGAAGACGCGCATTGCCGTCGATCGGTTGAAACAATACAAGCCAAAAACTCTAGGAGAAGCTGGCGTGCTCATTTACGGCTTTTCTGCGCTCACAGAAAGCCTCGCTTATCAAGCAGCGGCCGAAGCAATCCTCGCCGGTCGGATTCACGTTCCAATAGAAGATTCTGAACTTGATCCTGACGAAGAAGACATGTTGATGGCGGCCTATGCCATGCAAATCGCGGCTCTCGATTGCGAGCACGTTCGCGATCTCCTGGACATTGCGGGTGATTTGGAGGGACCTCCCATGGTAGGTACCGACCGCATTATCGAAGTTGCTGTTTTTCTGCGTCGGGCTGCCGAGGCCAATTTGAACCAATTTGAACAAGTCGTTGTCGCCAATCGGGCAAAGTCCGAAAACGCTACTTTCGCAAGTTCGCAGTTTTCACTCATGCAGCGAGATGAGACTTATATGACGGCACGGGTCGGCATCGACGTCGCAACTCCCACTTTGCGAAAATTCGTCGAAGACACCGACTCATGGCCCTACGCCGAATTGGGAGCTGCAATCAACACCTACGAGTTGTCTTCCCTGCTTATGGCCACGCACTATTCGTTGGGAGTGATACACGACAAGTATGGCGATATTGAAAGGGTAGGCCGTGAAGGAGCATTGCAGTTTGTACTAGACTTCGCCACCGACCAGGCGCGGCGCAATATTCAACTGCTGCAAGACAACGGCGTCGACCCAGGAGCGGCTGTGTTCAGCTGGAAAATCGCCTCGATCCTGCGGGGGCGCCAGTTACTAGACCGTTTCGAGGCCCTCCGCTGGCTTTGGGAAGCCAATACGCAGTCGCGTGTCTTAGCTCACCTCGGAGGTTTCTCTGCCAAGCTTGAGAAACCGTAGGCTGTTCGGCGCTTTCGGTAGCTTGCAACAACAGCGTGCCAGCTGTCGCTTTGGGTTTTGGCCGCTTTGGCAAGCGGGCTGCTTGACAATCGGGGCCGTGCCGAAGACTGGTCGCATTCTATGGACCTCGCCGCCGCCAATGCGCCCTCCGCTGCAATTGTTTTTAGCGGGCGGAAGAAAGTTGCAGCAGGGGCACAGGCCCATCGACTGCGCCACCGTTGAAAAGACCCAGCCTCTGCCAAAGCGCCCCCGGCAGGATTCGAACCTGCGACACACGGTTTAGGAAACCGATGCTCTATCCCCTGAGCTACGGGGGCGTTCGTTACAGTGGGTTAGTATCTTCGATTTCTGGCGTTTCAGCTACCACCTTAACAGCCCTTTCGGCTATTGGAATGAGCCAGAACGGCCTGTAAGAAAACGGCAACCATGGTTTCCGGATTTACCCCAATAGGAGCACTCTCTTGGCAAGGCAAATCTTGCCAGATCAGTCGACTACGGCAGAAACACTGAGTTGAGCGGTTTGGGTGGCTTGACAGGAGTCCGTTGCGTTGCATCTGCGTAGAAAGCCTGATAGACTGGCGCCGTGCGGGCAGTACCTCGGAAGCGGCCTTTGGAGCAACATTTCCCGCTTAAAAAAGCTCTCCTGGCCAGGGGGCAACGGGGACGGTCGTCGTTTCCGAGGGAGAGTGGGCAGAGAGAGCAGTGCGAGGCAATTGCAGATTGCTTGAAGGATGCGCCCATGGATCAATTATCTTCGAATAACGCTTTCGGCAATGTCGAGTTTGCCGAAAACCCTGAGCCCCGAGTTCCTTGTGTTTTGGTGGTCGATACCTCGACTTCGATGCACGGCCCGCGAATCGACGAACTCAACAAAGGCCTGGAATCTTATAAACAGGCTCTTTTGGCCGATCCCTTGGCCGCCAAGCGGGTCGAGGTCGCGGTTGTGACTTTCGGCGGGCGGGTGAATCGTTTGATTGAGTTCGTTACCGCCGAGAACTTCCAGCCCCCCAAGCTACAGGTCATCGGCGGGACTCCGATGGGCGAAGCGATTACCGTTGCTTTGGATATGATCGAGCAGCGTAAAGAAAACTATCGCGAGGCAGGCATCGCGTACTATCGGCCTTGGGCCTTTCTGATCACTGACGGCGAGCCCAACGATCACTGGAAGCCTGTAGTCTCTCGAGTGCATACGGGGGAGCAGCAAAAGGCGTTTTGTTTCTTTGCCGTCGGCGTCGAAGGGGCAAATATGGAGGTCCTCCAAGAGATCTGCGTTCGTAAGCCCTTATGGCTTCAAGGCACCAAGTTTCGTGAGTTGTTTAGTTGGCTATCCAATTCACAGCAGGCGGTTTCGAGGTCCTCGCCGGGAGATGAAGTCCCGTTAGTAGATCCGACTGCAGGACCACAAGGTTGGGCACAAGTATAGGTGAGACCGTGTGGCGACACCTTGCCCACAGCCTGCAAGGAACTTCTCACAGCGCGGAAGGCAGTCCGTGCCAAGATAGCCACCGCGTGCTGTTGTTGGGCGGCGAAGCGAACGACACACTTGTCGCTTGTGCTGCCGACGGCGCCGGAAGCGCTAAGCATAGTAGCGCGGGTTCGTCGATTGCTTGTGAGCGAATCACAGCAAACGCAGCAGCCTATCTCGAATCGCATGGGAGCTTTGACTTGCTTCAAATCGAGGACGTGTGGTCCTGGTGCGAAGATGCGCGGCGAACAATCGAGAAGGAAGCGGAGGCTCGTGCAAGTAGTTCGCGCGAGTTTGCTACGACCATTTGCACGGCGATCGTTTCCCCTCAGAGGGCTTGCTTCTTTCAGATTGGCGACGGCGCGATAATCGCCGGCGCCAGGGGAGTGCTCGGCGTTGTCTTCTGGCCACAATCGGGCGAATACGCCAATTCCACTAACTTCCTGACTGCCGAGGACTTTCGGACGCACCTGGAATTTGTAACGACAGAAAGCCAGTTCTCTGAACTTGCGCTCTTCACCGACGGGTTAGAGCGACTTGCCCTGACGTTCGAGAGCCAGACTCCCTTTCCGCCGTTTTTTCATCCGTTGTTTCAAGTGCTGCGGACTGCCGACGACCCGGCGGGCCTGGGGGACGACTTTCGCCGCTTTTTGCAATCCGACTCGGTACAGGCCCGTTCGGACGACGACAAGACTCTGATCCTCGTCACGCAAGTAGCTGAGGAGAACGACCAGAATGATTGATTCCGAGGGTCGTCCTGTGCGTATTGGCCGGGAAATTGGGCGGGGTGGCGAGGGGAGTGTCTTCGAAGTCGAGGGCGCGAGCAACCTGGCTGCGAAGGTCTACCACAAACTGCCGTTGGCTTCTGATCAAGTTGAAAAACTCGAGACGATGGTCGCTTGTTGGTCGGAAGAGTTGGAACTGATTTCCGCCTGGCCGCGTTCGTTGCTTTACAAGGCTGCGGGCAAGGGGGTTTGCGGTTTCTTGCTGCCGAAAATCGTCGATGCCCGGCAACTTCACGAACTGTACGGTTTTACCAACCGGCGGTTGCATTACCCAGACGCCCAATGGCATCATCTCGTGTTGGCCGCTCGCAACACAGCGGCAGCCTTCGCGACCTTTCATGCAGCGGGCATAGCCGTCGGCGACGTGAACCAGGGGAACCTGCTTGTCGACAGGCAAATGTGCGTACGTATGATCGATTGCGATTCCACGCAGATTACTAACCGTGACAAGACGTTCTTCTGTCCCGTCGGCACCCCGCATTTCACGCCGCCCGAGCTGCAATCGATGAAGCTGCGCGACGTCTATCGCACCAAGAACCACGATGGCTTTGGTTTGGCGGTCTTGATATTTCACTTGTTGTTTATCGGCCGACATCCTTTTGCTGGGCGATTTCGCGGGGCAGGGGATATGACCATTGAAAAGGCGATCGCGGAGCGTCGCTTCGCGTTTTCGAGACACCGGGATGAGACGCTGCTCGATCCGCCTCCGGCTTCGTTGTCTCTGGCGGACCTGCCAGCGGGACTGGCAGAGCTATTCGAGCAGGCGTTTCGAGCGGACGCCTCCCAGGGTGATGTACGTCCCAGTGCCAGACTATGGGTCGAGCAACTGGAGCAACTGATCATCCAGCGACGGACCTGCCGTTTTGATCCAACGCACGTCTATTATGGCCAGCTGCATGATTGCCCCTGGTGCCGCATTGAAGATCAGGGGGGGCCGTCGTTTTTTGTCCCTGCCGAGGGTGTGGCTACGTTTTCGTCGAAGCGAGTCGAGCAACTCGACGAGCGTATCAACCTGTTGCAGGTAGCCGAGTTTACGGAATTGCTGCCTAGCAAGCTCGAATTGCCCAGCATGCCGCTTTTGAAAAAGCTGGAATCCCCTCCGAAACCTACCAGGGTCGATATAGCGGCTTTTGCACTGGCTGCAGCGATTGGGCTTTGCTTGGTAGGTATCGCATGGTTCCCTGCCTGGCTTTTGGGAATTGCCAGTTTATGGGCCAGTACGGGATATCTTCTGGGCGCCGCGGCGAGCCGCGCGCGACGTAAAACGGTCGAGGATTTCCAGGGCTGGCTTTCGCGAGCCACGAGTCGGCTGCAGGAGTTGGCCCAGCGAGTGGCGATTGGCCATCAGCAGCGTCAAAAGTCGTATGATCATGCTATTGAAGACTTTCGGCTCGAGATCATTCGATATCGCGCCGAGGGCGATGAATTGCGAAAGATTCTGAAAGAGCAAGGCAGCTTGCAGAAAGATGAGTTTTTGCGCAAACGATTGATTCGCGACAGCTTCCGCGATGTTTCAGGATTGACCAGGGCTGTGGTGCCGATGCTCGAATCCTATGGCGTCGATTCTGCCTACGATATCGACCAAATCAATCTGGACGGAGTGCCCAACCTCAGTGATGCCGCAACGATCGGGCTGTTGCAGTGGAAAGCAAGAGTCTCTCAGGAATTCGTCCATAAGCCAGAGCATGGCGTAACGTTAAAGGATATGAAGCACGCAGAAGAAGTCGCCACCCAGCGCTACAAAGTCACTCAAGCGCGCAAAGTGTTGATGGCAGCTACGCGATTGCAGAACCTGGCTGAGGCTGGGCGCGCAGGACTCGAAAGTTCGCTCCTGCCGTTCGACGACTTGTCTTCGCAATGGCTCGGCGTTGCCAAGCAGTTGCGCGATTTCCAGAGTAAGCGGCCGACTCTCGAGCGCTTGGCAAACAGTTCGCCCGCGACGTTGATTTGTCTCGCGATCGGCGTACCGCTAGTCAGCTTGTTTTTCTATGCTGTCTTTCATTGATTGCCAATTGCCCCCCAGGCTTCGGCTACCAAACGGCGATGGTTACCAGCTCGCTAAAGCTTGTGAGCCCGGCCTGAAGCTTCGTCGCGGCATCGTCCCGCAAGGTTGGAATTCCTTTTGCTCTGGCATAGCGCGAGATCCCTCCCTCATCGCAGCCCTCGACAATGTGCCGAGCGAGTTCTTCATCGATTGGGAGGAATTCAAACAAGCCGATGCGCCCGTTGAAGCCGCGATTGTGGCATTTCTCGCAGCCCCCGGGTTCGTATATCGTGGAGCCCGCAGCGTCGGGCTGTCCAATGACTTTGGCTTCGGCATGCGAGAGTTGGCGCGGTTTCCGGCAGTTGGGGCAAAGTTGGCGGATCAATCGTTGGGCAATGCACAGTCGCAGCGTGGCTGCCACCTGGTAGGGCTTGATGCCCATATCAACTAGCCGCGTGATGACTCCCGCAGCCGAGTTGGTATGGAGCGAACTCAATACCAGGTGCCCTGTGAGAGCAGCCTTGACGGCGATATCGGCAGAATCATGATCGCGGATTTCGCCGATCATAATGACGTCGGGATCGCTGCGCAGGATGTTCCGAAGTGCGGTATCAAAGCGCAGCTTGTCACCGGAATCGACTTCGGCTTGGGCGACTCCGACGACGTCGAACTCGACCGGGTCTTCAACCGTGATGATCCGGCCGGGGTGATTTGCCAGACGATGGCGCAGGGCGGCGTAGAGGGTGGTCGACTTGCCGCTGCCTGTGGGGCCGGTAAGCAAGATCATGCCCTGCTTCTGGCCGCTGTACTCGGCAAAAGTTTTTAGCGCCGAGGCGGACATCCCCAGCCGGTTGAGGGTCAATTGCTCGGTTTCCAGGGCAAGAAGCCGTAGCGTGATCCGCTCGCCGTGAGTCGTAGGCAAGCAGGCTGAGCGAATGTGGATCCTGCGTCGATCGGGGCCAAGCTCCGCGGTGAAGCGGCCATCTTGCGGGAGTCGCTTTTCGGCAATATCCATTCTCGAAAGCACTTTGAGCCGGCCAATCAGCGGGCCGAGAATGCTTTTCGGCAGCTTCCGTAGAGGTTCCAGAACGCCATCGATGCGCAGCTGGACAAGTACCACGTTTTCTTCAGGATCGATATGTAAGTCCGAGGCATTGCGGCGAAAAGAAATCTCCAGCAGTTCGTCGCAAAGTGCCACGATGTCTGGTGGTTCTGAGGAGCTCAGCAGCGAGTCGGTCGCATTGGGCGTATCGCTGCTAGAATCGGGTTGTTGCTTCTTGCCCAGGCCTCGAACAAAAGAACCGAGCGATTTGCCGCCGGCTTGCCCCTTCGTCTTGTGCAGTTCAGGGGCAGTTGTCGTCAGTTCGAGTCCTGGCACGTAGGCAGCGATGATCCACTCGTCGGAGTCCGCGTTGCGCACCCGATGCGTAGGCATCAGATTGCCCTTGGCAGCCCACTTCTGCAGTTTTTCGAGCGGATAGGGGCCGTATGTGTTGCCATCGCCGATCTCGAAATACCACTGATCATTCATGGCATGCGATTCCTGACGGTCGTGGCACTCGGGCACTTCGGGCCCGGCTCGCCTATTCGTCGGCGACCACGAGTGTTTCGATCTTGTCGCCTTGTTTGATGGCATCAACCACTTCTTGCCCGTCGCCCAACACTTTGCCGAAGACCGAGTGCTTGCCATCGAGATGAGGCTGCGGACCGTGCGTGATGAAGAACTGCGAACCGTTGGTATTGGGACCTGCATTAGCCATGGAGAGAATTCCAGCACTGTCGTGTCGAAGCTCGGGGTGGAACTCGTCTTCGAAAGTATATCCGGGCCCGCCGGTTCCGGTGCCTTTCGGGCAGCCGCCCTGGATCATGAAGTTGTCGATCACCCGATGAAAGGAAAGCCCGTTATAGAATCCTTCGCCCGCGAGTTTCTCGAAATTGGCGACGGTCTTAGGGGTTTTGTCGGCGTAGAGTTCGATGCGAATCTCGCCCTTGCTAGTGGTAAATGTGGCGACTTTCATAGGATAGATGCTCCACGGAATGATGTTAGTGTTTGGACGAGTTCAGAGTCTTCGTTGTCCAGGATGGCAGTTGCATGCCATTCTCGCAACCCCCGACGGCTAGACGCTTTTCCCAGTCTCCGCCAGGAGCCTGCGGTTGCTTATGTCCGCAGTGTCTGGCTCATTGCCACGGCTACCGGTAGAAACACCATGATGGGTAGCCAGGCCGCCAGGGTGGGACGCAGGAGATTGAGCCCTCCTAGCGATTGGCAACCCAGGATCACCAGCGAAAACGAGACCGCGACGAGCAGGCACAGGCCGATCGAGAGAAACACGTTGCGATTGCGACGCGAAAACATGAGCGGCAACCCGAGCATCAGCAGTGTGCCGTCCATTACCGGTTGAATGAGTCGCGAGTGCACTGCCACGCGCACGTCAGCACCCAAGTCGGTGCTGGGGCTGCTCAACTCGGTGATTAGCTCGCTTGTCGACGCATAATTGCGCCACGCGGAGCCGCCGGCAAGCATTTGAAATGGTAATTGTGATACGACAAACACTTGCCCGGGTTTCAGCCAATTGGCATCTCGAGCGGTAACAACGATCGCTCGTTCGCCCAGGCGGAGTGACTCGAGCTGGTCGATGTTGGGCGGCATCGTAACCGCGTCCAAGAGATAGCCAGGCGGGTGCTGCTCGTTAGCCGGTTGGTAATAGCCGTTGTCGGCGACAAGTTGCTTGCCATAGCGGGCCAACGAAGAAGGCAGGCTTAATAATCCGCTGTTCAATGGCTACGGTCTTTTCGCCACCAATGAGTATGTCGGTTTGTCCGTCGAACCGCGCTTCGAGGTCGCGAGTTTGATTGCCGGCGAGATCCTTGGTATCTCGCATTAGTTCATTGCGGATACGGGGAATCACTAGTTCGCGATTTGCCACGCCAAGCAGGCTCACGACTATTGCCGCGGCCAGCAGCGGTTTGATAACTCGGAACTTCGAGATGCCCGCGGCCAGCATCGCAGTCAGTTCCTGGTGCCGTTGCAGCCAGGTTGCCGTAAACAGCGCCGCAATCATCGCCAGGATGCCGCTGGTACGATCGAAAAAGCTCAGAGCGCGATAAGCATAGTATTCGGCAATGACGTGGAGTAGCCCGCCATTTTGTTCGGCATGGCTCGAGAATTGATCAAGATGCTGGAAGGCGTCGATGACGACATACAGCCCCATCATACTGAGAAAACAGATAAGAAAGACCTGCACAAATTGCCGTAGCAGATAGCGATCGAGTATCTTCATGAAACCTGGGCGCCTAGGGTCTGCCGGGCAACTGAGCAGCGGGAGATTAGCCAACAATGTTTGCTAGCGTCAAGAGAGCCGCTTCGTGGCCGATAGTTGGAAGCATTGCTTGCATCTGATAGGCTGGAAGGGCGGAATCTGCCGAGCACTTTCACCGGGAGCTGTGTCTTGAATGTGGCCTTTCCAACTTGGTTGCCCAGTGCCAGGCATCGAGTCCTCGACTTACTCTTCCCGCCCAGATGTATTTGCTGTCGAGCAGATCTCACTGAAGTCAAGCAACATGCTAGTATCTGCAGTACTTGCTTCGGCCAGCTGCAATTGACTGCCTGGCCTACTTGTCGACGCTGCGCTTCGCGTGTGCCTGAGATTCCAGGCCCTGTTGACGAGTGCGGCCACTGCCGCGAAGACAGATTGCAGTTTGAAAGGGCAATTGCCCTGGGCAGCTACGAAGGGCTGCTGGGCGAGTTGATCGTAAGGATGAAATACGATCGCAACGAGCGGCTGGCCAGCACGCTTGCCACGCTGATCTTGTCGGAGTTAGGGGAAGTGATCCGGGAACTGCAAGTCGATGGCATAGTTCCGGTCCCCATGGTTCCCTGGCGTCGACTGGCGCGAGGCACAAATTCCCCGGCCGCGTTGGCGGCCCTGGTCGGTCGAGAACTCGGGGTGCCGGTCTTCCCCCGGGTGCTTCAGTATCGACGTAAACCCTCTCAGCAAAAGGGTTTATCGCGCTCGGGGAGGTTTCGCAATATGCGTAACCTGATCTTCGCCAAAGCGGGCTATCCTTTGGAAGCGTCCCATGTACTGCTGGTAGATGATATTCTCACCACCGGCGCTACCTGTAGCGAGGCCGCCCGTGCACTCAAGCAGGCTGGCGCTGCCCAGGCATCGGTTTTGGTAGCCGGTCGGACGCCAAGTAGCTGATGCCTTGGCAGAATCCTTTGCTTTCCGATTCTTGGCAGATAATAGCTTGTACCTTTGCTAACCCACGGCAGAATTGTCTTCCATGGATGTTCCTGAGATTTCGACTGACAAGAAGCGCGGCGCGATGGATCCGTTTCGCCGTGCCGTTTTGCGCGGTTTGGCAGTGTTGCTGCCGCCGTTGCTGACGATCGTCATCTTCTTGTGGGTAGGCAACACGGTCGCGAACTACTTGCTGGAACCGATGGAAGGTGCGGCTCGTCGATTGCTGCTGGGCCATTTCCAAGGGGAGATTCTCGAGCTGGATCAGGTTGGTGCAGACATGGTGCGAGACGGCGCCGAGGCCAATATCCATCGTCCCTACCAGAAGGCTGCCGACGGGCAGCTTTTACCCTCAGAGATATACGATTTTGTTCGCCAAGAAACGACTGGTCCCATGCCGTCGACGGCCAGCGACATCGTCAAAGTCTATGTCGAGCGGAGGTTTCTCCGTCGGCACATTGTGATACCGATTTTTCTCTGTGTCTTCTTGATGGTGCTCTACTTGCTGGGCAAGTTCCTGGCAGCAGGGGTTGGTCGGTTCTTCTGGATGCAGTTTGAACGAGTGATCCATCAGTTGCCGCTGGTCCGAAACGTCTACTCTTCGGTCAAGCAAGTGACCGATTTCATGTTCAGCGAACGCGAGATCGAGTACACCCGGGTCGTGGCGGTCGAATACCCTCGGAAAGGGATTTGGTCTATCGCCATGGTTACCGGCGAAAGCATGCTCGATATCCGCTGCGCGGCCAACGAACCGGTACTTTCAGTACTCGTGCCAACCTCGCCAATGCCGTTTACTGGGTTTACGGTCACCGTGAAGAAGAGCGAAACGGTTGATCTAAACATCACCATCGACCAGGCATTTCAATTCATCGTCAGTTGTGGCGTCGTGGTGCCTGGGCAGCAAATCGCGCAGGCACTTGCCGAGCGCGACCGAGCGATAGGCGGCGTGCCGTCGTTAGGCTCGCCGGCCAGCGATTGATGTTCGCGACGGCAACGCCTAGGATAAGGCATTCATTGCCTCTCAACGCCGCTTGTCGGGAAGTCTTTTGAGCACTCTGAACCTTCGCATCGGTACCCGCGCTAGCCAACTCGCCCAGTGGCAAGCCAATTGGGTGGGTGATCAGCTGCGCCGGTTGGGCGCGACTGTGAAATTGGTCGAAATCACCACCTGTGGCGATACCGAGCAAAGTGGCCCTGTGGCCGAGATCGGAGTCCAAGGCGCTTTTACCAAGGAGATCCAGACGGCGTTGCTGGAGTCTCGGGTCGATGTGGCCGTTCATAGTCTTAAAGATTTGCCTACGGCTCCGATCGAGGGTCTGGTGCTTGCCGCTGTTCCCCTGCGCGAAAATGTGGCCGATGCGCTCGTGGCCAGAGGCGGGAGTTTGTTTACGTCCCTGCCGCAGGCGGCGCGAGTTGGTACCGGAAGCCTGCGGAGACGGTCGCAGCTCAAGCACCTGCGGCCTGACCTGCAAGTTGTGGGGATTCGCGGCAATGTCGATACGCGTCTTCGTAAGCTGGACGACGGCGAGTACGATGCGGTGATACTAGCCGCGGCCGGTTTGAGCCGCCTTGGCTTGGGTAGTCGGATTACCGAGCTTCTACAACCGCCAATCATGCTACCTGCGCCGGGCCAAGGCGCTTTGGGAATCGAATGCCGCGAGGACGCAACCGCAGCCAGAGAACTGGTGAGCGAACTGAATCACTCCGACAGTCGATATGCCGTCGAAGCCGAGCGGTCGATGCTAGCTTTGTTGCACGGCGGGTGCTCGGCGCCAATTGGTGCTTGGGGACGAATGGAAAATGGACGGTTAGCACTGGACGGCTTGGTGGGAGATATGAACGGGACACATATTTTGCGGGCATCTGCCAGCGGCAGTGCCGAGGCAGCAATGGATATTGGCCGCAATGTGGCGGAGCAACTTCTCGATCTCGGCGCGGCAGGGATCATTGCCTCTGCACGAGCCGGCTGATTCTGCCTGCTAGCGGCAGAGCTTGCCGAAGTTCGGAGCGAGGATCGGCAGTGTTTGCCTGAATGAGTTCTTGCGCAGGTTGGCTTCCTTGCATCGCAGCGGAAATTCTTCGAGCGTTTTATCCTTCGTTTGCAGAGGTATTTCTAATCCGGCAGGGATTGTCAGCTTGGCTTGGCACGGTGGGTGCATAGCGACAGGGCGATGGCAGGGGGGCGCACCTGCTATTGGCTCATCATGTCATACGGAATGTATCTCTCAGCCGAAGGCGCTCAGGTTCAGGCTAAGCGTCTGGAGTTCATCGCCAACAACCTGGCCAACGTCGAGACGCCCGGCTTCAAGCGCGACGTGCCCACCTTTCAGGCTCGCTTTGCCGAAGCGATTCAACAAGGCCAAGCGACTCCGGGTAGCGGTACGAACAACGACGTCGGCGGCGGCGTCAAATTGATCGAAGTCGATACCGACTTTTCTGGCGGCACGTTGAGGCAAACCAAGATCCCCACCGATTTCGCCGTCAATGGCGAAGGTTTCTTTCAAGTACGCACGCCCAAGGGCGAAACTTTGCTGACCCGAGCCGGCAATTTCCTGGTTAACGCCCAGGGGCGACTCATAACCCAATCGGGCAACTTTGCCGTGCTCGACGAGTCGGGCAGCGAAATCAAGCTCGACGGCGAGCAGCCCTGGGAACTGCTACCTGGCGGCATCATCAGCCAGGCTGGTCAAAACACCGCCATCGGCTTGCAACAACCTCAATCGCTAGGCGACCTGGTGAAAGTCGGTAGCAATACTTTCCGCTCTCTCGGAACGGTTACTTCGGTGCCCGCGGAGGAACGAAGTATTCTGCAAGGATTCCTCGAGCAGTCTGCCGTCAGCACAACCAGCGAGATGATGACGATGATCGAAACTTCACGGGCCTTCGAAGCCAACACCCGGCTTATTCAACACCAGGACGGCATGCTGAGCCAACTGCTCGGCCGAGTTCTAACAAGATAACAAGACAGTATTCCAATCTCCCAGCATTCAACCCCTAGTCTCCAATTATGAGCGTTCAAACTCTCTACACCGCTGCGACGGGCATGGAAGCCCTGGAAACCAAGCTCGACGTGAT
>JAGQOW010000106.1 GCA_020427155.1 Planctomycetales bacterium
GCTTTTGAGCCGCGGGAGGATTTCGTCGTAGGAAAAATGCCCCAGCGATTCGCTGCCCCGTTTGAGATTCACATGATGGGGGCCGCACCAGAGTCCCAGGTCGGCGTCGTCGGTTTCGCCGGGTCCGTTTACGCGGCAGCCCATCACGGCAATGGTGATTGCCTGATCGGAGGCGTAGCGGGTCATCTCTTTCACCTGTTCGGCCAGGTCGATGAAGGCTTCGTTTTCGACGCGCGAACAACTGGGGCAGCTGATGATATTCAGCGTGTCGAGGCCATAGTCGACCACTGAACGGACGCGTCCGTGGGCGATGTCGTCGAGAATCTGTCGGCCAGCCTCGATTTCTTCCGGCTTGCGAGGATTGGAGACGGTGAGCGAAACTCGAATCGTGTCTCCGATGCCGCGGCTGATGAGTTGCTCGAAGGCGATGCGAGTTTTGATGATGCCGTCGGGCGGCATGCCGGCCTCGGTGACTCCGAGATGCAGGGGAACGTCGGGACGTCGGTCGGCGAAGCGGCGGTTGACTTCGATCACTTTCTTCGGATCCGAGTCTTTAAGAGATACGCAGTAGCGCGTGAACTCAAGCTCGTCGAGCGCGTGGCAATGGTCCAAGGCACTGTCGAGCATCGGGCTAATAGAATCGTCCTCAGCGAATTGAGCTTGCTTGTCGGGATCGACGCTGCCGCAGTTGACGCCAACACGGATTGCGCAGTCGTGCGTTTCGGCGACCTGTGCCAGGTAGCGGACTTTTTCTTGCCAAGGTTTGCTTCGCTCGTGGTGGTATAGGTGACCGGGGTTGTAGCGGAGCTTGTCGACGTGGGGAGCAACTACCTCGGCGAGCCGATAGTTCTCTTGCAAGTCGACGACCAAGTTGGCCTCGGTTTGACGGCGTATCTCGGCAAGTGCAGCGGCGTCTTGCTTGCTATCGACAGCCACACGTACTACATCGGCTCCGGCAGCGTGCAACGCGTTTATCTGCTCGACTGTGGCGTCGATGTCCTGCGTGTGCGTGGCGGTCATGCTTTGGACAGCAATTGGCCGGCTGTCGCCGATCGTGACCGAACCGATACGGACCGCACGTGTTGGATTACGAGGGATATTCAAAATCGAGTATTGCTCCGCGGCATGGAAGGTTGCTTCTTCGATGGTCGTGGTTTGGGAGGCGCAATGCAAGAGCCTAACTCAACTCAAGCCAGAGCAGCAGCATGGTGAATGCGTTGAAAAGCATGTGGGCGGCGATGCTCGGCGCTAGGCGATGGGTACGCTGATAAAGGTAGCCCAGAACGATGCCGAAGAGAATGAGCGGCACGGCGGAAACTCCGTGGGCGAGGTGGGCGAGGCCGAAAGCGGTGCCGCTGATCAGAACAGGCGTCCAGCCGTGGGGCAGGCCGGAGATCATGCCTCGGCGAGATTCGGGAGGGGTGTCCGCTTGTTCCGGTCGCTCGCCGACCGTGGGCGCCACGCCATTGACTGGCAGATTGGTATACGAGATGACGGGGCCGCGCGGCAGTTGTTCGTCCAGTTCATCGAAATCCAGCAGGTCGGCCAATTGCTGGCGGGATTGGCTGTCGCGATAGCCGATGAGCTGGTCTTCGCAGCGTTCCAGCCAACCTTGCAGCAGCAAGCGAAAGGCAAACTCTTCGAACAGCGGCGCGGCAATCACGGCGACCACGAAGCCCACGAGTAGCATCTGGGGAGAGCGGTGTTGCTGCATTTGTTCTACGAGTTGATGCTGCTGCTGCGGCTCGAAAACCACATTAAGCACAAGGTGAATCGAGTAGACGGGCAAGAGTGAGGCGAAGCAGGCGCTGCAACCAATGCCCACGTCGAAGATCAGCTGACGCAGAGACCGCGGGAATCCGAGATCGCGTGCATCGGCGCCCAACGCAAATCGGAGCCAGACGATCGTAAAGAGGACAAAGCCAATCATTACCACCGAGTTGATCCAGCCGACGTCAATAAAATCGGAAGGATCGATTTCCGAATCGGTATCTTGCTGATCGTCAATCCATTGAAGGAAGGCTTGGATAATGCAGAAGAGTGGAATAATGACTACCCAACTTCCCCAGGGAACGCTTTGCCGCGGCTCATACGGAATGATCGGTTTGGCCTGGACATGACGTTGGAAAGCGACAAACAGGGCGGCTAAGCTCAAGAAGAAAGCCGCCATCGTAACGATGGCCGAGGCGAGGTTGGCTGATTCTTCCATAAGTTTCTCGGCCGTGGCGAGATCTCAGTGGGCGTCTTCGTCCGGTTTGCTTAGAGTTGCCAGGGCGGCACGAACATAGACCAGGCCTGAGTAGATCGTCAGCAGCACCGCCGCCCAAGCGGCGAGAAAAAGTCCCAGCGACATCCAGGCAGGGGGAGGTTCGCGCCAGCCTGAAAACTGTTGATCGACATAGCTGAGATGAATCATGCTCCATCCCGCGGCCAGGCATTGCAGGGCCATCTTCCATTTGCCGACCCATTTGGCCGAGAAGTCGCCGCCCTGCTGTTCGACAAAGGTGCGTAATGTGGTGACCAGCAGTTCGCGGCCGGCAATGACGACCGCCATCCAGGCGGGAATTCCCGAAGGGGCGACGCCGTCGGCCAAAGGTGGCACTGCGGCTAGAAAGATGAATGTTCCACAGATGAAGAGCTTGTCGGCAAAGGGGTCCAAAACTCGGCCTAGCTGAGTAATCTGGCCGTACCGGCGAGCCCAATAGCCGTCGAGCCAATCGGTGCCGGCGGTAATGACAAATAGCGCAAAGCTTGTTTTATACCAGCCGAGCGGCAAGAGCACGAACATGACGATCGAGAGCACAATCCGCGCAACAGTCAGCTGGTTGGGCACATTCATAAGAGCCCCTGGCGCTTTCGATGCAGTCGACTTGGTCATGAGGAGGAAGCGTGTTTGAAAGTACTAACGAGGGTTTTCGCAGGCAACGGCAATTAGATCATAGCCTTGACGTGCCACGATTTCACATCGTACCAGCGCGCCGGGGGTCAGCACACTAGCAGAATCGTCCATGCCGGTAACGTAAACGACACTGTCGACATCGGGGGCGTCGGCGTAGGATCGACCGATCCAGGCGTTCTCTTCGCCAGCAACGGCGGCGTCGATCAGCACGTCGAGCTGCCGACCGATCTGCGCATCGTTCCAGGCAAAAGCAATGTCCTGCTGCTCAACCATGAGACGGTCGCGCCGTGCGTTCATTACTACCTCAGCGACTTGCCCAGGCAGTTTCGCAGCAGGAGTGTCGGGCTCGTAGGAATAGGTGAAGACGCCGAGTCTTTCAAACCGCTGTTTGCGAACAAACTCGACCAGTTCTTGAAACTGGTCGTCAGTTTCGCCTGGGAATCCGGTGATAAAAGTCGTACGCATTACCAGGCCGGGAATCCGCTCGCGTAGCTTTGCCAGCAACGCCTCAGTTTCTTGGCGGTTGACTCGCCGCTGCATCCGCTTGAGTATTTGGTCGTCGGCATGCTGTAGCGGCATGTCGAGGTAGGGCACAATTCGCTTGCTGGCCGCCAGAAAGTCGATCAGCTGGTCGTCGAAGTACATGGGATAGAGATACATAAGCCGAATCCAGTCGAGACCTTCGACCGTTTCCAGCTGCTGCAGCAGCTGGGCTAATCGGGGTTCGCCGTACAGGTCCATGCCGTAATAGGTGGTGTCTTGGGCAACGACGACGAGCTCGCGGACTCCATCGTCGGCCAATTCCTGGGCTTCGGCAACGACTTCTTCCATCGGCTTGGTGGCATGCTTGCCGCGCATCTTGGGGATGGCGCAAAACGTACACAGCCGATCGCACCCTTCAGAGATCTTCAGGTAAGCGAAATGTCGCGGGGTGACTCGCATCCGCGAGGTGTCGGGTAGCGGCCGGATCGGAGCAGGCTGAAAGACGGTCCGCTGTTCGTTCAAGCCGCCGATCAGGCGATCGGCGACCTTGGTGACCTCCTCGCGACCGAAGACTCCCACGAGGTGGTCGATGCCTGGCCGGTCGTCGAGCAACGCCTCGCGTTGGCGTTCGGCAAGACAGCCCGAGACGATGACGCCGCGCAAGTCGCCGCGGTTTTTGAGCTCGAGCATTTCGTCGATCGCAGCGAACGACTCTTGACGGGCTTGCTCGATGAAGCCGCAGGTGTTGACGACCGCGAAATCGGCGCCCTGGGGATCGTCGACGAGTTCGTAACCGTCGAGCTGCAACATGCCCAACATCCGCTCGCTATCGACGAGGTTCTTGGGACAGCCGAGGCTGACGAAGGCATAACGGCCTTTGGGTCTGCGAGCAAGGTTTTCGGCAGAGTCGGAAGTAGGCACAGACAAACCGGGGGGAAGGGGTAGGCGTGACGTCGGACGAGGTATTCTAGTCGAAAGGACTGAGGCTGACGACGGGTGCTCGCCGACCGATCGCGTCCCTGTTTCGAGCCCGAAGTAGTTAATGGGTTGCCGAGAGCGGCTGCATGTGATAATGTACGTGCGTATACTATCCGCAAGGCGTTGATCATGTTGAGTGAAATCCCAGTTGAGCAGTTTGCCGCAGCGATCGACGGTTGTGTTCGCGAGGTCCTGGCCGAGGCTTCGATCGTCGCGCCGCCAGTTGATGCGATGTTGCTTGCCGAGCGGCTTGGTCTGGTGGTAGTACGCGATGCGGCAATGGACCAGCGGGCCCGCTTCGTACGGCTTGGTCAACCGCACAGGGCGGGACAGGGGACGATTCTATTGGCAGACGAAGAGCGAAGCGAACGGCGGCAATGGGCAGTAGCCCATGAAGTGGGCGAGTCGATTGCCTATCGGGTGTTTGATGTGCTTGGCGTACGGCTTGATGAGATTCCTGTCGCAGGACGAGAATCGGTGGCGAACCACTTGGCCAGCCGTCTGCTACTGCCAAGTGATTGGTTTGCCGTCGACGGTAGAGCGTTGGGTTGGGATATCGCCGAGTTGAAGCGGTTTTATGTTACCGCGAGCCATGAGCTGATAGCGCGTCGATTGCTCGATTTGCCGCCTGCGGTGATCATTACTCTTTTCGACCAAGGGCAAGTACGCTGGCGTCGCAGTAATGTGGTTGCCCGTCCGCCGCAGCTGACGCAGCCTGAGCGCGAGACCTGGCAAGCATGCAATCAGAGCGGCAAGGCGGCGAGGTATTGTGGCCGAGATTTGCCGGTGGGAATCGACGACTTGAGATGTTGGGCAGTGCACGAATCGGGCTGGCGGAGGGAGATTCTACGCACAGGGATCGAGGAGCAATAAGGCTGGTTTCGAGGACCGGCCGTGCTCGTCACCAAGAAGGTCTTACGGCTCTAGTGCCGCGACCAGCTCATCGAGGACATACGGCTTGCCAAGTACGTCATGGACTCCGGCTTGGGCCGCCATTTCGAAATGCTGTACGCGCGGATAGTCGAGCAAGGCGACAACCGGTGCATCACAGGCATGCAATTGCTGGCAAAAGCGGGTTAGCTTGCTGAATTCGTAGGGGTCGAGTTGACCACCGTCCCAAATGCCTGCCGCGGGTTGCACTTTCTCGTAGGTATCGTTTCTGTGCGAAACCCAGAGCGTATCAACTTGGTACAGCTGGAGCGCGGCTGAGAGGGATTCGTAAACGGCAAAGTTCGTGGTGCTGATACCAACGGGTCCGTTAAGGACCAGGCGATTGCTCTGGAGCGGTAGACTGTAGCGGCCGGCTTGCGGGCCATCCAAAGGTAAAGACCAAGGGGGGCATAAGCCAGCTGTTTGTCTGCTCAAGGCAGCATTCCACCAGGGAGCAAATTCATGCCAGTACAATTTCAGAACGCCGGTTAGCGGGAGGCCAGTTCGTCCGGCCCCCTCGCACCAACTACCAGAGATAACGACGATTCGAGCCAATGGCGCCAGCAATTGAAGGTGATCGACATATGCCTGGGGGTATCGTCCTGGCAGCGGTTGGGCCAGTAGGATCAGTTCTGGCAAGGTCTCTTCACGCTCGAGATATTCGCCTGCGAGATTGGCTTCGGCAATCGTTTGCCAGTCGGATGATTCTGCGACCTTCGCAGTCGCCAGGCGAAACTCACGTTGGCGCCATGGGCCGACGGCCAGCACCTTTACGCAGTTTCTACTGCTAGAGACATTTGACGAGTCATCCGTCTGATAGATAGAAACTGGCATTGCAGAGTGAAGAAGGTTTAAGAAGAAGGTTTAATTGGAGAGGTCGGCTTCGCGAGCTTTCAACAATTGATGTGCCTCGATGGCATCGGCTGAAGCGCGCAGCTCAGAGAGCCAGTCCGAATCGCTGATCATGCGGCTTATTCGGGCCAATATCTGAAGGTGCTCGTGATCATTGGTGGCTGCAAGGAGGAAGAAGACATCGGTCAAGCTGCTCGAACCGCCGAAAGGGATTCCCCGGCCAGAGATGCCAAGAGCGACGATCGAGTCTCCCAGGATCGAGGTTTGAGGTCGACGTGGGTGCAATAAAGCCACTCCGCAGTCCAAGGCCGTTGGCTGCATCGCTTCGCGAGAAGTAACGGCCTCGGCCATCTTGGCAGGGTCCCAAAGGATGCCGGTAGTCGCGGCCAGGTCACACATCTCGGTGATGACACTGCCGCGTGTCTTGGCCGCAAGTGGAATAGCGATTGCTTCGACGGGCAGCAAAGAGACGATTGACACTTCGCTCGTGTCGTTCGTATTGGTTCGACGGAGATTCGACTCCATTTCGGCGAGTTCACCTTCGTCGGAAAGTCCAATACGTTCTTCCAGCCAGTGATGAATATCTGCGCGCGAAAACCGCCACTGTCCTCCCACGCGGCGACCGGGCAGCTTGTCGCGGTCGGCCAGCTTGGAGATTTGAGCAGGCAGCAAATGGAGGTAGGCTGCCAAACCGCTGATATCGAAATCGTCTTCCGCCACCTAGATCGAGTCCCATGGGCTATTACTGATCTGCTGGAAGCCGCCGACGACTGCTAGCAGTAAGCAGGGGCCCTTATTGTCGCTGGGGTGTGGGCTCTGTGTCTAGTTCGCTTCGCAGAAAGATCAGTGACAGTCTCGGGAAATGCTGGCATATCGTATTGGGGCTCGTAACTCGGCTTGACACAAATGGACAAATGGCCACAATTCGCCACGCTCAGTGGTTGGGTCTCCCAGGGACATCCGCCAAGCACAGAAGTGCGAAAACGGAATTTCGCACACAAGTAGTTTGTCACAGTTGGTATCGCCGCCTCCTGCAAATCAGTTGAGGCTACCGACACCCAGGCAAGGAGGCCTGGCATGTTACGCTCAAAGCCGTCTTCCGCGGGCGTTTCGCTCGACAAGCTGTTTCCTTCGGATACGCGCACAGGCTCCGGCGAGGTGGTGGCTACCTCGTGCAGCACCGACTGGCGGCAGGTAGAGCCGGGCGATGTGTTCGTGGCGCTTCCCGATGGCGATGAAGAGGGTTTGGCTGGTGTCGGCCATGAGCATGCTCAGCGTGCCGTTTCTCACGGGGCGATTGCAGTCATTTGCGAGCAGCCGGTTCCAGTGTTCGATGTACCGACTTACCTGGTCCCCGACAGCCGGTTTGCCTTGGGGCGACTCTGCCAGGCGTTGGTTGGTTTTCCGACGCACAGCATGCCTACGGTCGGAATCACGGGCACGCATGGAAAGTCGATTACTCTTGCGCTGCTCGACTCGATATTCTCGCTAGCAGGCAAGCACGGCGGCGTGCTTAGCAGTCTAGGTTGCTACGACGGCATGAGTCACAGCGGCGGCATGGGAGAGGGCCCTTCGTCTCAGGCTTTGGCTTCGCGGCTGGCAAAGATGGATGCAGCAGGCTGCACTCACGCGTTGATGGAAGTTTCGAGCCGTTCGCTCTGCCAGGGGCGTTTGGCAGGAATTGAATTCGATGTGATATGCATAACGAACGTCACGGATGCTCACCTCGACTTGCACAATTCGGTTCAAAACTATCGCAATGCCAAACGGCGCATGTTTGAGTATCTGTCGCCGACAGGAGTGACGGTGCTCAACGCGGACGATCCGGTTTGCCTCAGTTGGCTCGACCAGATTCGTGGCCCGGTGTTGACTTACGGATTGGGGAATCAGGCAGAAATCACGGCAAAGATTCTCGAATCGCATGCCAATGGGCAGGTCTTTTTGCTGTCAGCTCACGAAGAATCGACGGCTGTTCGCACGTCGATGGTTGGTGAGCATCATGTGTCCAATTGCCTCGCGGCGGCTGCCATCTCGATGTCTTATGGCGTCGACTTGCAGACGATCGCGGCGGGCATCGAAGCAGTTGATCGATTGCCCGGTCGCATGGAGCGCATCGATTGTGGGCAGGGTTTTCCGGTGTATGTCGATGCAGCCAACACTCCCGAGTCCTTGCGGGCAAGCCTGCGAGCGGCGCGTCAGCTTGCTCGCGGCCGAGTGATATGCGTTTTGGGCGATACTTCCAGAGGGTCTGCCTCGTGCGAGCTTGCGATCGGGAGCGTCGTTCGGCGCATGTCTGATCTTGCGATTGTTTCGAGGCCCCTGCCTCAGGTCGAAGACTCGAACGGCGTCGGTGGTGCTCGGCTAGCCCATGTCGAGGTGATTGCTGACCGTAGCGAGGCGATTGCCTGGGCAGTATCGATGGCGGATACCGGGGATGTTGTCGTTATCACTGGGAGTCAGCCGACGGCACAACAATCGTTCGGAGCTAGTCAGCTCGACGCCGAGATGACACGTCAAATGCTGTATGCACGCAATGAGGTAGCGGTTCGACTTGCTGCCTAAGTTTTTTCACTTCAGATCGGATTTAACAAACTACTACCCCGCCGCGATTTGTCGCAGCATTGAAATCGATAAGAGAAGCAAAACGGATGGAATGGACAGATACGATGATGCTTGAAGAGAACCGGCCACTGCAGTTCTTTGACCCCCGTCGCTTCAACGAAGGGGCAAGTGTGGATTCGGTCAAGGCGGTCTCGGCTCGAGTGCTGGCCGTGCAAGGGCTATCGCTCCTGCACGCATCAGGCCGAACGAACGACGAGTTTTCAGCTGCCCTGGAGATACTGCGAGGCTTCAGGGCGACTGGTCGGCGAGTCGTGCTATGTGATACCACGAGAATGGCGCCAGGTCGTCAGGCCGGCAATTCAGTGGTCGTGCGTGGCGGAGCTGGCGTTGTGGTCAGTTGTGGCCCCCACGGTCGTGAGCTGGCAATCGGAGCTCGCGATGCAGGACTCGACCTTGCCAGTGTGGTGGTTTGCCGCGATGTGAAGGCCGCTTGCGAGGCGTTAGTCCATCGGTTGTGCCCTGGCGATACCGTCATGCTTTGGGGTGTCGAGCAGGAAACGTGCAACCGTCTTGTGATGTGGCTGGATCGGCGGTTTTCGGAGCCGACTTCGGCAGCTGCTTGAGCGACCGATGGAAGCGTTGGAGATAGCGAGATCGACTGAAATACTTTGGAGCTTTGTCGTTGGCTTGTTGGATTGCGGGGTCTGACTTGCCGCCCTCCCTGGGGTCGGAGCACAATAGCTCGCTGAGAGCAGCTTCTGGGTCAGCTGCTGTGGCGAGTGCTTCACGGCGAAGCTTATGTCTGAGCGTCGGGGCGATGCTTTGCGTCGCCCTGGCGTCTCAGCGGATATTAGTGAATGACGAATGTCGAATGAGCTAAAGACTAGCTCGTTTCGCGCGGCTCCGTACTCGCCACTTGCTGCAGGAGAGCTTTCTGATGTCGGCAGCCCCCCACATCTTATTTGCCGGTGGCGGTGCTGCGGGATACTTTTTCCCTGGTATCGCCGTAGCAGAACATCTGAAACGCAAACTGCCGCTGGCAACAATCACCTTTGCCGGTCCGGGCAGGGCGCGAGAGAAGCATGTTGTTCGCTCGGCAGGGTACGAGTACTGCATGATTCCCTCGCAGCCGGTTCCCCAAAACCCATTCCAGGCGTTCCGGTTTCTGACAGACAACATCGCGGGCTATTGCTCGGCTCGGTGGATGCTGCGCGAGAAAGGGGTCGACTTAGTGGTGGGGTTAGGCGGCTATACAAGTACTGCGGTAGTGCGTGCCGCGGTTGCTCGCGAGATACCGTTCATCTTGCTGGAGCAAAACGCCATCCCGAGCCGAACTACTCGCTGGCTTGCGGAAGCGGCTACGCTAGTCTGTGCAGGCTTTGAGGAGGTGCGACCACATTTGCGCTCTCAAGCGCCGGTGGCGATAACTGGGAATCCTGCCCGCCCTGCTTTCGAGCAACTCTGCCGCAGGATGAGCAGCGGTAACCGTTCGCTTGAGGCGGCGAAGCTGACGTTTGCGGACAACGGCCTTCCAAGTCAGAAACGTCTCGTGATTCTCGGTGGCGCCGACGGGGCCCGCTCGCTCAATGAATCGATGCCTCGCGCACTGAAAAAACTGGGTGAGACCCTCGCCGACTGGCAGATCATCCACCAGACCGGCGAAGGACAGTTGCAGGAAACAGAGGGCCGCTATCGGCAGGAAGGCCTGGAAGCCCTGACGGTGACGTTTATTGACGAGATTGCCTCAGTGCTGTTTGCCAGCGATCTGGTCGTGTGTCGCTCGGGCGGCACGACTTTGGCAGAGCTGGCGTTGGCTGGTGTGCCGGCTGTGCTGGTACCGTATCCTCATGCCACCGACGATCAGCAAATAGCGAATGCCAAAGTTTTCGCCGCGGCAAACGCATGCCGCCTGGTTGACGAATCGACCCAAACGGGTGTTCTTGCGGCAGCGTTGGCCCGGGAACTGACTCCGTTGGTGTCGGACGACTTGTTGCGTCGGGAGATGAGCCTCAACATCCATGCGCTTTCTCGACCGGAGGCTTCGAGCGACATAGCTAATGCCATTTATGAAACGCTCTTCGAGTCGCAAGGCGCGCGTTTGGCGGCGTAAGGACGACATAGTGAGAGCAGTTCTTGCCATTGCCTTTGGCGTGCTCTTGTCTGGGTGTCAGAATCATTCGGCACTTGGCATGAACTGGGTTAAATCCGTAATCAATGCGGCAACGAGTACCGACGTCGAAGAAGAATTGCCTGACAACCGGACTGCCTGGAGGCAGGCGACCAACGGTCAATGGGATGGTGTGACACGGAAGCACGATTAAAACCGCTTTAGAGCGGATCAAAGCACTGGCAGGGTTCGTATCGTGCCGGGCTTAACCGGTTGGTGGCTCAGCGAACTGGCGATTGCGGCAAAGCAAAGCTCTAGGCTCTTCAGATTGTCGCGAGCGTTCAAGGTTGTTTGGCGCCGTTCTTCGATCGCGCAGAGCAGTTCTCCCATGGTGCCGTGAAAACCGTCGGGGAACCAAGTGCCTTCCAGCTTGGGCGAGAAGGTCCCTTCGTTGGTCATCAGTTCAATCTGCTGAGTGTGGAGGTTGACGCCGGCGCTGCGGATGATTCCACGGCTTCCACTTACCAGCACTCGATCCCAACCCCCTTCCGGCACATTGGCGTCGAAGACCAGCGAAGCCTGGGCGTGTGGGTATTCAATTACGGCTTGCGCAACCAGCGGAGGCATGATGTCTTGGCTGACCGATCGGGTAGCCGAGGCATAGACTCGCTCGGGGCTAATGTTCGGAAAGAGGGTGACGACAAAGTCGAACCAATGGATCGCAAAGTCGTAGAGGATCAAGTGGTAGATCTTTTCAAACGCGGTGCCGCGGACCCAGCTATGGTCCCAGTGGACGCCGCAGTGGACTCCGACAATGTCTCCAACCAGTCCGGCGAGGAAGGCTTCGCGAACGTAGCTGAAGTGTGGAGCCCAGCGACCGTTTTGATTGACCGCCAGGAGCACGCCATGTTCGTCGGCCAGGTCGGCCAGACGTTGGCCCACGTCGAGATCTAGCACAAAGGGCTTTTGGCTCAAAACGTGCTTCCCGGCCCGCAGGCAGTCTTCGATAATTGGTGGTCTGACATCGGGGTGGGTTGTTACGTCGACGACTTGGATATCTTCGATCTTCAGCAAATCACGATGGTCAGTATATACTTGAGCCAAGGGATAGAACTCGTCTCGCCGGTTGGTAGCTGCCTGGAGATTGATGTCGCTGAAGGCGACGACTTCGTAACCCGCAGCCTTGTAAGCTTGCAGGTGGTAGCTCGTAATTCCCCCACAGCCAACCATGCCGATCTTGAGGCAGATATCTTTCGGATCTCGCGGGAGATAGGGCAACTGGGGCAGGGATGCCGAGGACTGAGATGCAGGAGGTTGAGACATAGGCAAGGGGTAAAAGACAGATTAATAGAGTTGGGAGTCGCAAGTATTGCACGAAGCAAGTCTTGGTTTTGGGTCTACAGTTTACAGTCTAAAGCCGGTAGTCTCACCACCCCTCCCTTGCATATTTGCCGCAAATCGTTACCGTGAATCTCGGAGGCCGCAGGCTGCGGTCAGGACTTTGCATTCCTGCGGGTCTGATGATGGCGGCTGGGCTCCGATCCCACCTTTAATAGCTTTTAGTAAGCTAAGACCTTGCCCGAGTTTTGGCGAACACAATATCTCTGAGCACAACAGAACATCATGTCAAAAGCAGCAGAAAAGCAAAGCAAACGCATTCTCCTGGTAGACGACGACGCTGAGATCATCGAATCTTTGCGTCTTGCATTGGAAGCCCACGGATACGAGGTACTGATTGCCCGAGACGGCAATCAGGGCTTGGCGTTGATCGAACGCGAATCCCCGGACCTGGTAATCCTCGATATGATGATGCCCAAACGGAGTGGTTTTTTGGTTCTGGAACGACTGAAGCGGATGGGCGAGAAAAAACAGCGAATCATCATGATTACTGCCAACGAAGGAGCCCGGCACAAGTCGTATGCCGAAATGTTGGGGGTGGACGACTATGTGCGGAAGCCATTTCCGATGGACAAACTGATCCAGAGCGTGCAGCGGTTGGTGGGGGAGTGAGGCTGGAGAGAGTAGGTACCAGAACTCAGCTGGCAAGCTCCAGGATTGGATAGGGTTGCTAGTTTTGCGTTTGCGGATCAGACTCCGTTCCCTCAACCCATCGCAATTGTCCGTGCTAGTGGGTGGAGCACCGAGTCGACGACGTGGTTGTCGACTATGTCGCGGCAGATTTCGTGAAGCCGGTCGAGAGTTTCGACATAGGTTTGATTGGCTGCCAGGCTGCCGTATTGGCGTGCAGTGACATAGACGCTTAATTGATCCTCTTGATACTCGCCGGTACGGATCTGGTAAGCACTGGTGCGCGGCTCGATGCTGATACGGCATTGCAGCCGGCATTCCTCGTCGAAGGCAAAAGTAAGGTTCGGCTCATTGCTGATGATCGTGGTACCAGGAATGCTGCCAAGGGGTTCCATGGCTGGACAGATGCCTAGTGCTTCGGTGATTAACTGGTTGTGGTTTCCTTTGTAAGAGAAGTCGAAACCCATGAGGAAGTCGAGCGATTCGCAATCCAGGGTGCTGATCGAGAGAGCGTATGGGGCGATTTCTAACACATGCCGATGTTGAGCCACGACGCCTTCGATCGACTCGGGATTGACCTGTCCGGAGCATATTCGGCGAGATTCAACCGTACACCAGCGGTAATTGCCGTTGTCTTTATCTTCTTCCAAAACAAAATCGCGTTTGTCGCGCGAATAGAAGTTTCTCATATCGGGATACTGTTTCTGCATTTGCTCGAAAAAGTGCAGTACGGTATCGCGGCTTCTCGGCAATTCCATTTCGGTGCTGAGATTCATATTGATATAGAAATCGTCGGAGAGCGAACTGTACGGATTCATCTCGATGAAGTCCCTCGGTCGATGGCGAGTTCGGTGAGCAATGGAGCAGGCACAAAAGGGGAGTGCTTCTATCACTAACGTAGCAAGTTTGGGCGGTCCGATATAGATGTAGCTGAAAGTTGCCGCGATTATCCGACTTATTGGGGTTTGACTTGCGCACACTTGCCAACGTTCTGAAGAGGAGTAGACTATGGCAAGTACGTCAGGCTTGGGTAGGGTTCGAGTTCCTCAGTTTGCGGCAATGGCTGTTGACGGCTGCGGCCATTGAAAACCATGTCGATTAACACTTGCGCATTCGAAACTGCTTTGGGGTATATGGCCTTTGCACGCCGAGGCGAGACCGTACTCGCGCTAAGTTTTGGCCATGCAACTGAAGAAGCTGCGCTGCTCTCGCTGTCGGAAAGAATACCGACTTCTGGTACGGGCGTTCGAGCGGTTGCCGGAACTGGCGCCGATGGCGATGAGCTGGTTGAGCGGCTACAGCACTTTGCTCGTGGCGAGCAGGTCGATTTTGATGATGTTTCGCTCGACCTTTCCGGTCGGACCTTGTTTCAACGCAAGGTTCTGCAAGCTTGCCGAGCGATTCCTTGGGGCAATACGTGTACCTATGGCGAGTTGGCCGAAACCGCTGGATTTCCTGGCGCGGCGCGGGCGGTGGGCAGTGTGATGGCTCAGAACCGTGTACCTCTGATCGTCCCTTGCCATCGGGTGCTCTCTGTCTGCGGTCTGGGGGGCTACTCTGCCCCGCAAGGCATTTCGATGAAGCAACGTCTATTGTCGCTTGAGTCTGGGATCATAGGCGTGCTAGCACAACCTGGTCGCGACTCGCTGGAGCCCTCTGCTCGCCGCGAAGTGACTGTTGGCTCCTCATGACATGGGCTTCTCTTTCCATGTTCATGTACTGTAGGAGGCAGTTGTTAATATCCCACGGTAACGGCGCGAGCCGAGGGGCGTTTTTTTCGTAAAGTAGAGAAAAGCCTTGGACCTTGGCGCGTTCTCCACTAGACTAGCTTGATCTCTAGCGTCTGATCCGGAACCAGGCGCGGGCCAAAGGGGGCCATGCTGGGCCGAAATGGGAGTTGCATATTATGCGATTCAGTCTAGTCTTGCAGCGAATGTGTCTCTTGGGGGCGTTGTTTTGCTGCCCCGTTTCTTTGCGAGCGGTGAACATTACGATTGATTACCAGTATGATACCAACAACTTTTTTGGGGCTGGTAATCCGAGCGGAGCGATAGCGGGCGCCCAGGCGAAAGCTGCACTCGAAGCCGCGGCCAGCTTTTACTCGGGCATTCTGACCGATACGTTTTCGGCGATTCAAACCCCGGCGCCTTACCTCGGCGATCTCGACACCCAAACATGGGAGTGGTCGGCGGTTTTCAACAATCCGCAAACGGGAGGAAATGTCACGCTGGTCGACGAGACGATCGCGGCCGACGAGTACCGGATTTATGTCGGTGCGCGAAGCCTGTCTGGAAACACGTTGGGTATCGGCGGTCCTGGCGGCTGGGGATTGAGTAGTTCCAATAATGGAATTGGCTTCTATCCCAATGAGCTCAATGATATTCAACAGATCAACGACGCCTTTTTGGATGCGGTAGAGAATCGGGGCGAGACGAGCGGCTTTGCTCGTTGGGGAGCTTCGCTCGCGTTCGACTCCGATTCTTCTACGAACTGGCACTACAATCATCTCAGTTCGCCATCTGCTGGCGAAAGCGACTTCTTCTCAGTTGCCATCCACGAGATAGGCCACTCGCTAGGGCTGGGCACTTCGGATGAATGGAATTTGTTGGTCAGCGGCAGCTACTTTGTTGGCGGCGCTGCGATAGTCGAGTATGGCAGTGCAGTCCCGTTGTATTGCGACATTAACGGCTGCGGGCACTGGGCCGATGGTACGTCGAGCGTCGTGCAGGGCACGGTGACGCCCCAAGAAACAGCCATGGATCCCATTTTGACTCAAGGCTCTCGAAAGAGATTGACCGACTTGGATGCGGCCGCACTTACCGACATTGGATGGAGTGTCGTCAATCCAACGTATTACGACCCGGCAGACTTCGATCTGGACGGCGATGTTGACGGCGTCGATCTGGCTACGTTGGAGAATTGGTTTGGCGTCAACTCTGGCGGCGACGCCGACGGCGACATCGATACCGACGGCTTTGATTATCTAGTTTGGCAGCGTTATTTTACCGGACCATTGCCTCTGGCAGGCTTCGCGGCTATTCCCGAGCCGGGCACATTGGCATTATGCGCTTGCGGCTTGGCGTGTTGGCTGAGGAGATGGCGGCCTGC
>JAGQOW010000107.1 GCA_020427155.1 Planctomycetales bacterium
CCCCGCATATGTTGCAGGTTGGTGTTCGGATCACCTGAAGAGAGAAGGTAAATGTCATGCCAAGAAGACGAATAGCTCGCCAAACGCGTTGTAACCAAATCCCGGTAACGATCCAGCTTGCAGGCCACGGGCGACCGCGGCCCATACCGGACCTCGCCACTGGCTAAGTCACGGTCCAACTGACCCGTCGCAATCCAGTGGTGCACCGTGCGCCGGGAAATCCCCAATCGTCGCGCAATGGCCGACTTCGATAACCCCTGTTCCAGGTAGTGTCTCAACAACATCTTCTGCTCCACTCCGTACATCGGCACCCCCGGTCCAACGGAGACGCCAAGATGGCAAAAGTGAGCAAAATTCGGCCGCCACATGTGTGCAATTTACGACCGCCACCGACAGGCTGAGCTCACCAGCGCGGGCAGATACTGACACTTAGAATCCACATGCGCGAATCGATGGATGTGTGATCATGGCTGAAAACGAGCAATCGCGTGGGCAGTTTGGAGCGGCTTTCCGGAGTGACATGGCCACCACGATCGAAGAGTGCGGAAAGACCACGATTCGGCACTACCTGGAGTATGAGGCTTGTGTTGGCGAGGACTACATAGTTGAGTCACTTGTGGTTCTCGGACCGTACCCCTCGCAGCACTTCTTTATCGGGGACCACTCGCTGGCCGCTTCCTCGCGTATGCGATCTGCGCGAATAACGCTTGTCGCAGACGACGGTTGGCCATCCGAGCGCCTGGCCGAAATCGAGGAAGGAACGAAGGCTGCGTTCAAATCTCGCAAGGTGAGGATTGTTCGAGCGTCGAACGGCGGCAATCTGGTTCACGCGAAGGCGTACTACGCCTGCTGGCGCAAACGTGGATCGACGGCCCGTACGCGGACGTTGCTCTTGGGATCTGCGAATGCCAGCAAGCAGGGCTTTGGCGCCAACGCAGAAAGCTACGTCAGCCTCAACTTCCGGGCGATCAAGGACGCCTCCTCCCGGGCCGAACTGCGGCAGTACTTCGAAAAAATTGAAGTGTTCGGACGGAATAAGGAAACAGAGTTGGTGCTCGACTCCGAGTGGTTCTGGATTGGAAAGGGTGAGACAGCCTGGGCATCTCTCCCAGCGCTGACACTACGCAAGCCCAAAAAGTGTCCGCAACCATCCTCCTTTGAGAGCTGGATTCGGCGTGGCTATCTTTGTCATAAGTACGCGGTGGACAGCAACTTCGGGCGCGTGAGGTTGCGACTGAAGAGGAGCCTTCCGCCCGGCATCCTTGATGGAGCCGTGGAGTCAGCTGGATTCGGCGTGGAGGGGGATCGCGCCTCGATAGCGACTCCTTATTTGCCGGCTGCGGAGACGACCAACGACCTACAACTCGACAGCGATGAGTCAGAGGGGCGAGTTGATTGGCTGGCAGCGCTGTTTGTCGAGACGCGGCTCGGTTACTGGACCAGCGAGGACTCGTACATCGCTCACCGGGGGCACTTGGTCTATAGGGGTGCCAACGAAAGGAGGTTGCAGATACAAGCACTCAGGGACATCGATGACCCGAGCCGAGATGGCTGGGTCGACGCGGTCTGCTCGCGGGCAACGACACTGAGGGCGCTTCTGGTTGGGAAACTCAATCAAACTGAGGCGGATGCGTACTTCTCCGACAAGATTCCATTTGAAGTTTGGCTGGCTGACTTCCGCCTGCATGCGCTCAACAAGATAAAGCGGGATCAGCAGCGCGCGAGAGACGAGATTTTCTGTGATCGCTACATCTCTGGGTTTGACATTTTCCCGGTGCCGGCGACCAGTGACGAGATCGGGGAGCTAGCTCTGAGCTTCTGCGCGACGATTGCGCTGAAGGTTCAGGGAAAGTCGGTTCGAAACCTGTTCGCCGCGCGGATTCGCAAACAAATTGGAAAGGAGTTCGACGACAGCCAACTCTTGACCGAATTGCAGTCGTTGTGGGAAGCATCGTCGCGTCTGGAGGCTGGGGACGAGGAAGGAGCTGGACTCCAGCCAGGGGCATGGCTTCAGGCGTACTACCAAGACTGGTTGCCTTCCGCACTCGAGCCATAATTGGGTCTGAACCTCGCTCCCGCCCATCTCTAGACAACGGCATTGCGGCGCGAGCATCACCGATCCCGTGGGGAGTAGCCGAGCAGACAATTGTCGCGGGCGCCCTAGTAGTTGCCCTTCTCTTACTTCGTACTCTATCTGGCCCTGCCCCGCTTCAGGGATCAGTCCCGGCTTCGAGTTCTTCTATAAAGCTTTAGCCGTACTATCTAGCCACAGAATTGGATGTCTCGTATCCTGGTGATGGAGACTGCAGCCAAGGCGAAGCGATGAACGACAGAGCGGAGAGCATCACCAAGATCACGGCAAAGACCCTTCCCTTTCTCATGAACGCGTTCGACAAGCGTTGTCGAGAGTGCTTCCTAAAGCGCGACCAATTCTTGGACCATGTCATTGAGCTGGAGACGGCCCAGCTGGATCGGCAATTGGGCGATGCTCGCCAGTCGAACAAGGCACGGCGCTACGTGAGCGACTCATTGCAGCGACTCGGACCGTTGCGAACGGTGAATTGGGCGGTTCGAAAATCGACTGCCCATGCGTTGAAGGAAGTGCAGAGGCGTACAAACCTCTGCAGGGATGCATTTTTCAATCGTCTGCTGCTTCTGTTGCTATTGCGGCGGAAACATATAGAAGTGCTGGGTCTTCAGACCGAGGAGTTCGATCAGGATGCGGTCGGCTCTGGGCCAATGGAGCTAATTGGTTGGTCGGTCGCGGACCCACTTGCGCAGCTCCACCTTGCAGCTCAGGAATGCGACTGCCCAGAGGTCCATGGGGCACTTTATCGAATGGATATGTCGCCGCTTGATTTTGAGTTCGGCACTGCTCCCAAGGGCAAAATCACGCCCCAGACAGTCATGAGCCATCGCCTAAGCGTTGCGCTCTCCTGCTTCATAGACGATGCCTTCGTGCCCGGTACCGAAGAGCACGATGCGCCCAGCAAATTCACTTTGGAGGAGCTTTTCGCATGAATTCCGCTTCCCACTCGGAGATTCGCCAGCAGCAGCGCTGTATTCCGCCGCTCATTCTTGATTTGCTTGATCGTTTTGGGACCGAGGTCCCGGCAGCTGATGGAGCGGTTCGACTGGTCATCGATCACAAGGCACGAAAGAAACTGGAACGTCACTGCGGCCGCCACTTTGTGCGGGAAAACAGCCGCTACTTCAACGCCTACTTGGTCATCGGACGCCACGGACACACGATCACGTCGGGCTGGCGTCAGAAGCCGGTCAGGCGAAAGTAGTCGAGTCAAGCAGACGGAGTCAGTTCCATCTTGACAGCCCTCGAGCACATAAAATTACGTCGCTGGGTGAGAGCCGCGGTCCGCAGAGGGCACTAACTGGTGCGGGCACAGGCGGCTACGGTACCGCTGATGTCAGACTAGCGTAGCGATTGCCACATCGTCGTTCTGATCTTCGGTAGAACTAAGGAAGCGAGCGATCTATGTTGCTGGATAACAAAGCCCAACGCCGCGTGGCGGACGCGCTCCTGGAGGCATTCTCACCGGGATCGGAAGCGAGCATTCTGACCAATGACATCTCGCTGTTCGCTTGGGACGCGATGAGGAAAGCGCTCGGAAAGCTAGCGGCGACTCGCTTATTGCTATCCCTGTCAGCAGGCGATGGGCATGCGGTCGGTCAAAGTCCAAACCTCATTGGCGGGCCAGAAGAGCGCAGATATAGAAACCAGCTCTCGGGCCCCTACCTCGCGCGACTTCTGGATGCGTGGCTACAACAATCCACCGTTGAAGTCCGCAACGCCGCCGCAATGGTTCCAATTAGCCTATTCCATGCCCGTAATGCCGATGGTAGCGCCGTCGCCGTCCAAGGAAGCTCAGCGTTTACGGCGCCTGGCTTAGGCCTCACTCCTTCCGAGCGCGTCGAGCTCAACACTCTTTCCTCCGACTCTGAGAGCGCGAGCAGCCTGTTAGGCTTTTTCGAGGCTCTCTGGACGGCTAGCGAGCTCGCCCCGGATGCCAAAGAGCGTTTGCGCGCGCGACTCCGCGGCATTTATGAGCCCAGCCCTCCGCAGTCGATCTACTTCCAGACACTTTTTCACCTCTTTGGCCAGAACATCGAGGAACTCGATGAGGACCGCATCGTCCGATCGCGAACCGGCATCCGTGAGACGTTGGTTTGGAAGAAGCTTTACCGCTTTCAACGCGATGGCGTGGTCGGCGCGATCGACAAGCTGGAGCGCTACAACGGCTGCATCATTGCTGACAGTGTTGGCCTCGGAAAGACCTTCGAAGCGCTGGCGATCATCAAGTACTACGAGCTGCGAAATGATCGCGTTTTGGTCCTTGCGCCAAAGCGGCTACGAGACAACTGGACGCTCTACATCGTCAATGACAAGCGCAACCTGTTCGCCGGTGACCGCTTTAACTACGACGTCCTCAACCACACGGATCTGACCCGGAGGAGCGGAAAGTCCGGTGAGATCAATCTCGATACGATCAACTGGGGCAACTACGATCTCGTCGTCATCGACGAATCGCATAATTTCCGCAACAACCCGCCGCGGCGTGACGGTCTGACTCGCTACGGTCGGCTAATGCGCGACATTATTAAGTCTGGCGTGCGTACCAAGGTACTCATGCTTTCCGCAACGCCAGTCAACAGCCGCATGAATGACCTGAAGAACCAGGTCGCATTCATCACCGAAGGCGTCGACGACGCGCTGTTTGACGCCGGGATCGCGAGCGTCGAGAACACCCTGCGCAAGGCGCAGACGCTGTTCAACCAATGGCTGCGTACCGACACCGAGGAGCGCACGACGCAGAGTTTGTTGGACACGCTGAATTTTGACTATTTCCAGCTGCTCGACCTGCTGACGATTGCCCGGTCGCGTAAGCACATCGAGAAGTACTACGATCTCAAAGAGGTAGGGCGGTTTCCGCATCGCGCGCGGCCCATCAACGTCAAGGCCGACATCGACACAGCGGACCTCTTTCCCCCGCTGCGCGACGTCAATCGCGATATTCGACGACTCACGCTCAGCGCATATGCGCCCTTGCGCTATGTCTTGCCGCACAAGCTGGAGGAATACAGCCGACGGTACGACATGGAAGTCACCGGTGGACGTTCTTTCCGGCAGCTCGACCGGGAAGAGAGCCTTATTCACCTAATGCGGGTAAATCTCCTGAAGCGGATGGAGAGCTCCATTAGCTCGTTTGCTCAGACGGTTAGCAAGCTGCTCGACAAGGTGCAAGCACTCTTGGAACGGATTGACGCACACGACGCCACCGAGATCGAGGAAATGAGCATCGAGGACATTGACCTCGATAGCGACGACTTTGATCCCTACCTGGTTGGGTCGAAGGTCAAAGTGCTGCTGCAAGACGTCGATAGAGTGCGCTGGCGGCAAGACCTGGAAGAAGATGAGGAATTGCTCGTCGCACTCCTACGCGAGGCTCGGCAGGTCGATTCGACTCGTGACGAAAAGCTACACCAGCTGAAAGCGCTGGTCCTGAACAAGATCAGTAACCCAATCAACGAGGGCAACCGCAAGCTCATCATCTTTACCGCGTTTGCTGATACCGCCGATTACCTTTATATCCATCTAGCCGAATGGGCCAGAACCGAGTTGGGAATTTACAGCGCCGTGGTCACTGGTCGCAGCGGCAGCAACAAGACAAACCTCACCGGCATACGCGCCGACTTGGGTTCAGTGCTGACAGCGTTCTCGCCCATCTCCAAGGAACGCAGCAGCGTTGACGCCGAGGCCACCACCCAACTCGACCTGTTGATCGGTACCGACTGCATTTCCGAAGGTCAAAATCTGCAAGACTGCGACTACCTGATCAACTACGACATCCACTGGAATCCCGTGCGAATCATCCAGCGGTTCGGTCGTATTGACCGACTCGGTTCGCGCAACAAGGTGATCCAGCTGGTGAATTTCTGGCCCAACATGGAGCTGGACGAATACATCAACCTCGAGGCAAGGGTGTCCGGCCGAATGGTGTTGCTCGATATCTCTGCTACCGGCGAGGAAAACGTCATTGAGTCGACCGAACAGGACCAGATGAACGATCTCGCCTACCGCCGCAAGCAGTTTGAGCAGCTGCAGGAAGAGGTCCTGGACATCGAAGACTTAAGCGGTGGCATCTCAATCACGGATCTCACCCTGAACGACTTTCGGATGGATCTAGCCCGCCATCTGAAAGCGCACCAGACAGAGCTTGAAGCGCAACCGCTGGGCATGCACGCTGCGATTGCCCGTAATGCCTTCGGCGACGAAGAAGGGCTGAAACCCGGAGTCTTCTTCTGCCTTCGCAGCGAGAACTTGAGCAATCAACGCGACGCTAGCTACCCGCTCGCCCCACACTACGTGGTCTACGTCGGCGCCGATGGTGAGGTACTGCTCAACTATCACCAAACTCGCCGAGTGCTGGAGCTGATGAAGAAGATCGCCCTCGGGCGATCGCAACCCGATCTACTGGGCGCCCAAGTTTTCGACAAGCAGACTCGAAATGGACAGAACATGGAGGCCTATCAGGCGCTCCTTGCCAAGGCTGTTGCTGCGATAACCGGCAAATCCGAGGAACAGGGCGTGGCCAGCTTATTCGAGCGCGGTGGAACCGCACTGACGAGCGAGAGCTTCCGCGGAATTGATGACTACGAAGTTGTCGCCTGGCTTTCCGTGGTCGAAGGCGCTGGCGCAATATGACTCCCCAAGCACTCTACGACGCGTTGGCTTTCCCGACGTCCTGCGCATTGGGAAAGCGCGTTTTCAAAAAGCTGTTCGTTGAGAGCGGTGCACTGACGGCGGGCGACAAGCGAGCACTGTCGGAATCTGCTTTGACCATCACCTGGCAGTACACGCTGAAGCCAACCACGATTGCCGTGTCCGCATACCGAACCGAAGAGTACGAGTACGATGAGATAGCCGTTATCGAAATGGCGCTGGCTAATCGGCGCGCCGATTCGCGACTTGCAGAAGTCGTTCATCGCACGATCCCCTACCCCGTGCTCTTGATCTTGGCTGATGATGACGGGTTGCAGCTGAGCGCGGCCCCAAAGCGACTCAGCCAATCAGAACAAAATCAGGTCGTGACAGCCTATTTGGTGTCCACGTCGTGGCTTGATGGCCAAATTCGAACGGCCATTGAGGACGACTTCATCGACAGCCTACAGCTCAGCAAGCTGCCACAAAGTCATTTCAAAGCACTCTACGATGGATGGGTGCAGCGCATCGTTGCATTGGACTGCGCGGAGCTATCCGGCACTTTTGATATTGCACCAGATCGCGGATCTGCTGATCGTCGTGCCGCACTAAACGCCTGCCGAGCGACGGAGCGAGAAGCGCGCTCGCTCCGAGCGCGTCTGCGTGCCGAACCCAACTTCGCGCGTCAACTCGAACTAAATACTCAACTGAAGCGACTAGAAACTCACCTGCGCACCCAGATCGCTGCGCTCTAAACCCAGATGGACATCCTATGGAAAAGCTAGACCCGAAGATCCATGGCCAATCGTCAGATCTCTTGGCGGAGAACGTGGCGCAGCTACGGCGAATATTCCCGGACGCTTTTTCGGAAGGCAGAGTCGACTTCGAGGTCTTGAGAGAGCTGCTCGGCGACTACGCTGAGGAACAGCAAGAGCGCTACGGACTGAGTTGGAGCGGGAAAGGTCGTGCTCGTCAAATTGCGCAAACCCCCTCCAACGGCACACTTCGGCCCGCACCCGACGAATCTGTCAGTTGGGACAGAACCAAGAACGCAGTCATTGAGGGCGACAACCTAGAGGTGTTGAAGCTGCTGCAAAAGAGCTACCACCGGCGGGTAAAGATGATCTATATCGACCCGCCTTACAACACGGGAAATGAGTTTATCTATCCCGATCGATACCAAGATAATCTCGATACCTACCTTCGGTACACCGGACAAGTAGACAGCGCCGGTCTGAAGCTCACGGCAAATGCCGAGACACAAGGGCGCTATCACACAAATTGGCTCAATATGATCTATCCGCGCCTCAAATTGGCTAGAAACCTGCTGCGCGATGACGGCGTCATCTTTATATCGATTGATGACCATGAAGTACAAAACCTTCGACATTTGATGGACGAAATCTTTGGGCCAGAAAACTTTGTCGCGACGATAATCTGGCAGAAAATGTACGCGCCAAAGAGCAGCGCGAAGCACTTTTCCGAGGACCATGACTACATAGTCGTTTACGCCCGAGATGCAGGTCACTGGCGACCGGAGCTTCTTCCTAGGACCGCGGAGCAAGACGCTGCCTATAAGAATCTTGATAACGACCCCAGAGGTCTTTGGCGCCCGAATAACCTCGCCGCGCGCAACTACTACAGCAAGGGAACATATTCAATTACCTGCCCAGGCGGCCGCACGATAGCCGGTCCGCCTTCGGGCTCTTATTGGCGGATATCCGAGCAGAAGTTTAGAGAACTTGACGCAGATGGACGGATTTGGTGGGGTGAAGATGGGAACAATGTCCCAGCTCCCAAGATATTTCTCACTGAAGTAAAGCAAGGTCGAGTGCCGCAGACGCTGTGGAAATGGCGAGAAGTTGGGCACAACCAAGAAGCAAAAAAAATGCTGTTGGAACGAATTTCGTTTGAATCTTCGGATTCCGTGTTCGACACGCCCAAACCACCGCGCCTGATCCAGCAAATGCTACGCATCGGCACTCATGCGGATGAGGAGGCTCTAGTGCTCGATTTCTTCGCGGGCTCCGGGACTACTGGAGACGCGGTCATGCAGCTAAATGCAGAGGACGGCGGCAACCGGCGCTTCCTGTTGGTGCAGTTCCCGGAAAAGACAGGGGCTACCGATTTCGCGACGATCGCGGAGATCACGAAAGCCCGGCTCCGCTCTGCCGCAGAAGCGATTCGTGAACAGCTGAAGGCGGACTTGCCTGAGACTGATCGATCGATTGGATGTGATCTTGGTTTCCGTGTCTGGAAACTCGGCAGCTCCAACATCAAGGCTTGGGAGGGCAGCAGCGAGAGCCTGGAGCCGAACTTACTGGCTTCGGTTGACAACATCAAACATGACCGCAGCGACGACGACGTGCTCTATGAGCTGTTGTTGAAGTATGGGCTCGATCTGTCGTTGCAGATCGAAGAGCGTGATATCGAGGGTAAGCGAGTGTTTATTCTCGGCGCGGGTGCATTGGTGGTTTGCCTTTCGCCGAACGTGTCTCTGTCAGCAGTGGAGGCTATCGGGAATCTGAAGTCTGAGCTAGAGCCTGCAGTGATGCGCGTCGTCTTTCGCGATGCGTCCTTTAAAGACGATGTGGTCAAGGCCAACGCCGTTCAGATCCTAAAGCGGGCCGGCATCTCCGACATCAAGAGCCTTTAGGGAAACGGTCATGAAGATCCAGTTTGACGCCGACCTACCCTATCAAGGCGAAGCGATTCGCTCCGTTTGCGATCTATTCGAAGGCCAAGAAGTCTGCAGCACGCTTTTCACAGTCGCAGGTGACAGCGATCTGCCGTTGTTCCAAGCGCAGCAGGAGCTGGGCATCGGCAATCGCCTCAAGCTCTTAGACGACGAGATTTTGGACAACGTCAAGAAGGTACAGCTACGTAATGGATTGGCGCCATCGACGTCCCTAGAAACGCTGGACTTCACCGTAGAGATGGAAACCGGCACCGGCAAGACCTACGTCTATCTGCGATCCATCTTCGAGATGAATCGGCGCTACGGCTTTACCAAGTTCATCATCGTGGTGCCGTCACTGGCGATCAAAGAAGGCGTCTATAAGTCGCTGCAGATCACCGAAGCGCACTTCAAGGGGCTGTTCGACAACGTCCGCTACGACTATTTCATCTACGACTCGCAGAAGCTGGGCGACGTGCGCAACTTTGCCACCAGCGACTGTATCCAGATTATGGTGATCAACATCGACGCCTTCAGGCGCAGTTTTGAGGACCCTCGTAAAGAAGACAAAGCCAATATCATCCATCGCCCGAATGACCGAATGACCGGATCTCGTCCGATTGACTTCATCCAGGCCACCAATCCGATCGTGATCATCGATGAGCCGCAAAGCGTCGACACGACAGCGAAGAGCCAGACCGCGATTACATCTCTCAATCCGCTATGCACGATTCGCTATTCGGCGACCCATCGAGACAAGCTCTGTCAGGTCTACCGTCTGGATGCCGTGGATGCCTACGAGCAGCGCCTGGTGAAGCAGATTGAAGTCGCCGGACTCGAAGTCGAAGGCGCGCACAATCGCGCATACGTGAAGCTTGTGTCCGTAGACAACCGGAAGACTCCTATTTCAGCGTCGCTGGAAATAGATGTGGCTGCGGGCCACAGCGGCAAAGTGAAGCGCTCGCGGAAGAAGGTGCACGGCGGCACGGATCTCTTCGAGCTGTCGGGCGGGCGGGAGGTTTACGAGGGCTACATCGTCGACGATATCTACTGCGCGAGCGGAAACGAGTACATCAGCTTCACCAGCAAGCCCGACTTTGTTCGACTCGGCGAGGCGATCGGCGACGTCAATGACGACGACTTCAAGCGGCTGCAGATCAGGCGAACAATTCAGGAGCACTTGGACAAGGAACTGTACTTGCGACCGCAGGGAATCAAGGTCTTGAGTCTGTTCTTCGTCGACAAGGTCGCCAACTACAGAGATTACGACAAGGACGGCAATGCCCAACCCGGCAAGTACGCGCTGATGTTCGAGGAGGAATACGCAAGGCTAATCCGCCAGCCAAAGTACGCAGACCTCTTCGGCGGCGTGGATATAGACACCGCTGCCGATGGTGTCCACAACGGCTACTTTGCAATTGACAAGAAGAAGGACGCCACTGGGCAAGAGCGCCTTAAGGACTCCAGGGGCGAAGGCAAAGCTGCAGCTGACGAAGGTGCCTATCAGCTGATCATGCGCGACAAAGAACGTCTGCTCAGCTTTGACTCCAAGCTCAAGTTCATTTTCTCGCACACCGCACTGCGTGAAGGCTGGGATAACCCCAATGTGTTCCAGATCTGCACGTTGAACGAGACCTCTTCGTTGATCAAGAAGCGCCAAGAAATCGGCCGCGGATTGCGCATCGCAGTGAATCAGGACGGCGAGCGGGTCCACGGATTTGCGGTCAACACGCTAACGGTGATGGCAAACGAGTCTTACGACAGCTTCGCTCGCCAACTGCAAAGGGAAATCGAGGACGAAACTGGTATCCGCTTTGGCGTCGTTGAAAAACACCTTTTCGCCAACCTCGCCGTGACACTCGATGACGGAACCGATGCCCACTTCGGCGTCGACGCATCGAACCAGCTTTGGCAGCACTTACGCGACCAGGGCTACATCGACGACCAGGGTAGGGTTCAGGATTCGCTGCGGCGCGATTTGAAAGATGGAACGGTCGACTTGCCGGCCGATCTCGCGATCGACGCCGAGTCGGTTCAGGCTATGCTGAAGAAAGTTGCTGGCAGTCTGCACGTCCTCGATGCCGATGCCAAAACGCGCATTAATCTCAATAAGCGTGTCTATCTGAGCCCAGAATTTCAGGCGCTGTGGGATCGAATCAAGTACAAAACCACCTTCTGTGTAAAGTTTGACCCTGAGCAGCTGATTAGGGCCTGCGCCGACGAAATAGCCAGTACGGTGGTAGTCGGGAAGACTCGCTTCGTCGCCAGCAAGAGCACCGTCGATATCACCCGAGGCGGCGTAATCGCCGAAGAGGTTGACGGCAGCAGTCGGGTTCACACCTACGACGAGACCGATGTTGTACTGCCCGATATCGTGACCTTCCTGCAGAACGAAACAAACCTCACCAGGCGTTCCATCGTCGAAATCCTCCGGCGCTGCAAGAAGCTCGATCACTTCAAAAAGAACCCTCAACGGTTCATTGAGCAGGTAACCGCAATCATCCAACAGCGCATGCGTTTGGCGCTGGTCGACGGCATCAAGTACGAACGCATCGGTGACGACTTCTTCTACGCTCAGGAGTTGTTTGAAGAGCAAGAGCTACACGGCTACCTGAGCAAGAACATGCTGGCCGCGAAGAAATCTGTTTACGACCATGTCATCTACGATTCCGACGTCGAGGCACAGTTTGCCGAGGCGTTTGAGAAGAGTGCCGACGTCAACGTCTACGCCAAGCTTCCCGGCTGGTTCAAAATCGACACCCCGCTCGGAACCTACAACCCCGACTGGGCAGTGCTGGTCGAACGCGAAGACCAGGAACGGCTGTACTTCGTCATGGAATCGAAGGGCAGCCTGTTAACCGGCGATCTGCGGATACATGAGCAAGCCAAGATCGACTGCGGAAAGGTTCATTTTGAAGCGATCGGAACGGACGTGCGATTTGCCAAAGCGCACAACTACTCGGCGTTGCAGGACTTATTGGGGTAGCGAGATTACCCATAAATCTGCTGCCGCCAGTTGGGAATCTAGCGGCCAATGCTTCCTGATCTAATCGCCCCCCAGAGTTCACTGAAAAAAAACTGGCGAGCCTGACGAAGCGAAATTCTCCATGTTCTCGGTTGTGCTTTGCTGAAGCCTTTTTGAAAGCTCGGATGCGTGGCCTGTTGCATCTTCTATTCCCCGAGCAATCAGCTCGTTTGATGACCGGATGGCTGCAAGGGTCGTGTCAAAGGAGTCGAAGTAGCTCGCACCTGATGCCAATCGAGAAGCGAATACTGCGCCGAAGGCGGCGGCCGGTATGCCCCTTACAGGCCATAGATGGGATACCACAGCCTGGTGTTGGCAAGCCAGTGCTGGCGCAAATCCGATTTGAGGTAGCGCCCCCGTTTGTTCGAAACGTCCGCCATCGCAAACATTCAATACGAGTAGCCGACGACAAGGGGTGCTGGGCGCTTTGTCAATCAAATCATCCAAGCCCACAAACTTCCTGTCGTGACTAATTTGGATCGAAACGGATTTCGGATCCCAATGATTGTACTCACCGTGCGAAACGACCCAAAGGACATCGGTGGCCTCATCCTCGTATGCGCGGAGGAAATCGCTTTTGGAACTCTCCGTAGACTCGTGGGTTTCGACCGTACATCCCTGAGCCTCGAACAGCGCCTTGACAACTTCAGTTTCCATTCCTTCAGTCAGTGAGCCAGCGCCTGACCAAATTGCTACTCGACGAATCGGCCGGTCTGGGCGAAATCTAGACAGGCAGATTTCCGATTTCAGGACAGGCAGATTTCAGGAGGAGGTTCAGGTTTGCCTTGCAGACGGCAACGCGCGACGGAATCCGATTGCGGTTGGCTACCTGAGTTGTCAGGGTTAAGAAGATTTTTCGCCGATTCGGCCACAGCTGCCCGTCCAGCCTTATCCAGGCCGGAATCCCGCCGGGATGGCGCTCTACCGCATCCGTTGCAGCGCCTTCGCTCCCACCAGGCCGCGTACCCACTGCTGACCGAGTTGTTCGGCCAGCCGGACCAGTGAATCGACGCTGCCGACGGCGCGCCAGTAGCGGCTCTCGATGCCTTTGACCTGGGTCAGCCATTGGCGTTGATTGATTCCCAGAGTCTTCAGGACCGGGGGCGTCGCGACGCTGATCCACCCGCGCTTGCCGGGATGGAGTTGCCTGCCGGTCTGGTCCACCAGCTCCAGATACGCGGCCTGGGTCAGATCCAGCAGTCGACGTTTGGTTGGTCCGGCAACGGCCACCAGCGGTGCGCTCAGCTGTCGTCGATCTGATTGCATCTGCCTCAGCCTGCGCTGCGCCGAGGTGTGATCGGAACCGGGTAGGTCCTCGGCCAGTTTGGCCCGGATTGGATTGAGGTCGACGTAGACCATCGCCGACAGCAGCGCCCCTTCGTCTTCCAGACGCTGACACTTGAAGCGATCGTCCCAGAAGTTGCCTTTGCGGCCGGACTCCCGGTTGGCCTTCTTGGCGATAAACTCGTTCAAGGCCTTCATGTATTCGCTCAATGAGCCGAGCTTCGCTCGCAGCTTCTCGATCCGCTCCGGTTGATCCCGCCAGACCAGGGCGCGTGCCATGCGTTGGCCCTCGCTCTCGCCGGCTCGGCGTTGCAGCAGGGCACCGCGCTTGGCGACTTCCCAGTCGCTCCATTCGGCTATGGCTTCAGGATCCACGGTGACCACCAGATGCAGGTGATTGCTCATCACCGCATAGCTGTGCACCGATACCGCGAACAACTCGCCCAGTTCCAAGAACCTCGTTTCAATCCAGCCTCGCCGGTGGTCGTTGTTGTTCCCGCTGACCCGACAGCGTCCGCACAGGAACAGCTGCTGCACGCAGCGCACCACCACATGGAAGTGGCCGAGCTGGCCGGGTTGGACGATCAGAGCGCGCGCGGTTGCCATTCCGACAGAGTGCCGAACTGCGCGGCGGCTGTCTGTAGGCATTTGTCCCGCTGTCGTGTAAGACATTTGCTCTTGGTGGGATAATGAAGGGGCCATATGGTCAGACGGGCGGGTTCATCACGCAGGCGGGTTCGACACACGCGGGCAGCGGGCTACCCGGTCTTCGAGCCGACTATCCCGAAATGCGCGACCAGAACTGACGGCTTGAAACCGCTGAACTTTCGATGCGAGTGTCGCAATGGATGACGTAGCCATCGTCGGCGGTGGTCTTTCCGGCTTTTCAATCGCCCTGCTTCTGCAAAGCAGGGGGATTTCTACCGTGTTGCTGGAGAGTCATTCCCGGTTAGGCGGGTGCGCCGGGTTCTATCCTCGCTGTGGCTTCAGTTTTGACATTGGCGCCACGACACTCGTGGACTTTCATCCGGAGGGACTCGGCGGGCAATTTCTCAAAGAGGTTGGTATCGATGATGTCCGACTGGAATCACTACCCGGATACAAGGCCTGGCTGCCTGATCGGGAAGTTGAGGTAGCTCGCGAACAGGGTCTTTGGCACGCCGAGCGGCTGGTCAAGCTGGGAGATACGCCCCGGCATCGCAAGTTCTGGCAGTTGTTGGACGATATCGCTTCTGCCTATTGGGCAGCGACGAGGCGGGGAATCAAGCTGCCGATCCGGAAGCTGGATGATCTCGTTGACAATTTCCGAGCCCTGGATTGGTCAGGATTGCGCCTGGCCCGCTATCTGACCTGGTCGGTCGGCGACGCACTTCGCCACCATGGACTGGATCAGGACAAGGCTCTGGTCGGCCTGCTGTCGATGATGATCGAAGACACGGTTCACGCCCGAATTGAGTCGGCCCCATTGATCAATTCCGCCCTCGGAATTTCCATACGTGGCGCGGGTCTATCGCGTCCGACGGGTGGGATGAGGGGGCTCTGGCGAAAGCTCTCCAGGCGGTATGTCGATCTTGGCGGCCGAATCAAGCTACGGACGTCGGTGACCAGGATCGACGGATCGTGTGGAGACTTTCGACTGACCTTCGCCAAAGGCTCGGTCCAGGCGTCACAAGTGGTTTGCGCGGTGCCCATCGGGATTGCGCAGGAGTTGGCTCCGAACTGCACAAAGGCACTCGACAGATTCGTGCGACGGGACTGCGCGGAAATGGGCGGTGGGCTCGTGCTTTGCCTCGGGGTACCCGAAGAGGAGGTGTCGGAGAGTCACGGGGGACATCGGCATCACCAGATTCTCCAGGACTACCGATCACCCCTGGGAAACGGAAACAACATGTTCATCTCGGTCTCTGCAGCAGATGACCG
>JAGQOW010000009.1 GCA_020427155.1 Planctomycetales bacterium
GCCAACCGCGCGCATCCGCTCCAACGCCCAAAAAAGATTCACCGCCGTAGGACGACTCGTGGCCAAATAATCGCAAGCCGCCCCCACGGTCTCTATACCCGTACTGCCAGGCAGCACACGGTTCGTCACCGCTTCACGCAAACTCAAACATACGCCGTAGGCCGCCGCACACCCAATCGCCGGCGCTCCACGCACCGCCAATCGTTTGATCGCCTGCCAGATATCCTCGACCGTCAGGCAATCAAGCTCCACCACTTCGCCCGGCAACCGCGTCTGATCGAGCAACACCAGATGCCCATCAACGTCGCCTTGCCAGTGGAGTGTAGGGGGAGGAGAGCTCATGTCGCGAATCTCTTGGAAAACGGCATATCAAACGTCTCTGCCACTGCCCGGTTGGTCACTTCGCCTGCGTGCAGGTTGATCGCTCGGGCGACCGGCGGCAAATCGCTGGCCGCTTTCTCCAGCCCACGCTGTGCAATCTGCAGCAGCCAGGGCAGCGTTACGTTGCACAGCGCATAAGTGCTGGTCCGCCCTACCGCCCCTGGCATGTTGGTTACGCAGTAGTGCACGACGTCGTGCACAATGTAGGTCGGCTTGCTGTGCGATGTCGGCCGACTGGTGGCAATGCAGCCTCCCTGGTCGATGGCGACGTCGATGATCACGCTGCCGTGCTTCATCCCTTTGAGATCTTCCTCTTCAATCAGCCGCGGCGCTTTTGCGCCAGGAATCAACACGGCGCCGATCACCAGGTCAGCCCGCTCGAGCTGCTCGCGAATCGTGTGACGATCGCTGAACAGCACATCGACGTTCGGCGGCATCACGTCGGCCAGGTACCGCAGCCGATCCATGTTGATGTCCAGTAAACCCACGTTCGCATTGAACCCCGCGGCAATTTTCGCCGCGTTGGCCCCCACCACGCCGCCGCCCAGGATCGTGATATTCGCCGGCGCCACGCCTGGCACGCCCCCCAGCAAGATCCCTCGGCCCATCTGCGGCCGTTCAAGATACTTGGCCCCCTCCTGCACGCTCATCCGGCCGGCTACTTCGCTCATCGGCGTCAGCAGCGGCAACTGACCCCGGCTATCCGAGAGCGTTTCGTAAGCGACGGCCGAACAGCCCGTATCGAGCAAACCCTCGGTCAGTTGTCGATCGGCCGCAAAATGAAAGTAAGTAAACACGATCTGACCCGGGCGGATCAGGGCCCATTCGCTCGGCTGCGGTTCTTTGACTTTGATGATCAAATCCGCGCGCGCAAAGATTTCTTCGGGGCCGCTGATCATCTCGCAACCATGCTGCGCGTAGTCCTCGTCGGCCAAGCCTGAACCTAGGCCCGCGCCTGCCTCGACCAGCACCTGATGCCCCCGCCGAACAAGCTCTTCGACGCCAACCGGCAACAGCGACACGCGATATTCGTCCTGTTTCACTTCTCGGGGGACGCCGATTATCATCGAGCTGAAACTCCTGACTGGGCTAGACTGAGAAGCCGACTGGCTGCGCCCCTGCTCGGGCGACTATAGTGAACCGCAGTGTACACCCGCCAGCGGCTTAGATGAAACGTACAGAAAGCGGCTATAATTCACGCTTATGCGAAGCGACCAAAACCAGAACTGGCTTCCGATCGCCCTGATTGCCGGCGCTATGGTAGTTTGGGGAGGCGTGCTCGGATTGGGCGCCTATTGGGCCCCTTCGGGCGTCGAGGCGGGGGCCGATTTTCGCAAGTTTCTGGTATTGGCCGCCACCACGGCCGGTTTTCTGCTCTTTTGGGCCTTGGCCCTCTATCTGCGAGCCCGCAGAGTCCGCCGGCAGCAGCGAGCCAAGAATGCCCAGCAAGACCAAACCTCGTCCAGTTGAGGCTTGCCTGACCGCCCTCAGATCAGTAGATTGATGGATTCCCGACCATAGTAGATCACGCCCCTAGGCACTTTCGCTGCTCGGCCCAGAGCAGCATGGATTGGAATCAGTAGCAAGATGAAGACTTACATGGCCAAGACCGCCGAGGTCGACCAGAAGTGGCTCCTCGTGGATGCGACCGACAAAATCGTAGGTCGCCTCGCCGCAGAAATTGCCACCATCCTGATGGGCAAGCATCGCCCTACCTACACCCCTCATATCGACACGGGCGATTACATCGTCGTGGTCAACGTTGATAAGATCAAATTCACCGGCAAGAAGTGGCAACAAAAGGAATACGCCTGGTATACCGGCTATCCTCAGCAGCGGATCGTATCGGCTGAAGTGCGACGCGAGCGCAAGCCTCAGTTGATTCTACAAGAGGCCGTACGCCGCATGCTGCCCAAGAATAAATTGGGCCGCGCCATGCTCGCAAAGCTGAAAATCTATGCCGGGCCCGATCATCCGCATACGGCCCAGCAGCCCGAACCTACCGAGCTGGCCTTGAAAGCCTAATAACCATTTTTTCAATTACGGCCCACCGCATGGCCGGCACCCGGATTAACAGGACCAAAAGTTCATGGCAGCAACTGCAACCGTTGAAGAAGCTCTCGGAACTGGCCGTCGCAAGACATCGGTCGCTCGCGTGCGCATCCGTGCCGGCAGCGGCAAAATTACGATCAACAAGCGCGAATTGGAAGACTTCTTCTGTGTCGATCAAGACCGTAACACGGTTGTAGCGCCGCTGGACTATTGCGAGGTTCGCAACGAAGTGGATGTCATCATTCGCGTTCATGGTGGCGGTACCACCGGTCAGGCCGGCGCTTGCATGCAGGGTATTGCTCGGGCACTGCTCAAACACGACTCCGATCTCTCGGAAAAGCTTCGCGAAAAGCACTTCCTTACCCGCGATGCTCGTATGAAAGAGCGCAAGAAGCCAGGCCTCCATGGGGCGCGTCGTGGAACGCAGTTCTCCAAACGTTAGTCTCGGTGCATTTCTTCTCGCCCGAGTCATCACCGGAGAGATACTTTGCTCCGCTGCACCTGGGGCTGTTTCCCGGCCAGAGGTGATGCCGTGTTGAGCCGCACGGTGTGGCTTCGACTGCTTGCCTGTCTCGCAATCCTGGTCGCTCTCCCTACTTACCTGGCCCTTGGCGCCAGGTGGTGGTGGGTGTTCGACTTGGCGACTCACTTTCGTTTCTTCTACGCCTGCGCGCTGTTGCCGCTTGCAGCCGTTCTTTGCGCCACCAAGCGATGGCGACTCTTGGCCTGGGTCGCCGTTGCCCTCCTCATCGATATCTCTTGGCTGGCCCCGCACTACTTGGGCCGCACGGTACCAGACGATGCCAGTTTCACGCGCATCATTTCAATCAACGTGCTCTTCAACAATCTGCAGCGAGAGCGAGTCCTCCAGCTCATCCAACAGGAATCGCCCGATATCGTCTTGCTCGTCGAAGTGGATCCCTCTTGGCAACCGACCTTGTCGGAGCTCGCATCTCAGTTTCCTCATGCTTTAGCCGAGCCCAGGGCAGGATCGTTTGGGATCGCTCTGTTCAGCAAGCTACCGCTGGAAGATTTGCAGGTTGTCGAAACTGGGTCCACAGGCTCCCCGTCGATCCACGCCACGGTAGTAATTGGGAAGACCAACGTACGCATCGTCGGCACCCACTTCATGCCGCCGATGAGCAGCGAGCGGTTTCAATTGCGCAACGAGCAACTGCTTGCCACCGCCCAGGCGCTGGCCCAAAAACCTCGGCCCTGTTTGGTGTTGGGCGACATGAATATCACTCCCTGGTCGCCCCACTTTCGCGACCTTCTCGAAATCGGCAATCTCTGCAACAGTCAGGCCGGCTTCGGCATCCAGCCCAGCTGGCTAGGTGCCATCCCGATCGACCATTTGCTGCATTCCGAAGACATCGCCGTACTCAATCGTCGCATTGGCCCTCAGGTTGGGTCCGATCACCGTCCTTTGATCGTAGATTTTGTCGTAAGAAATGCGGCCAAATAGCGATCGCGACCGACACCCCGCCGCCAAGCTGGGGTTGAACCCTTGAGGCCTGGACGTGGTATGCTGCTCGCTGTGGGCGGCCTTGCCGCTCGCACTCCGGAAAATTGTCTTGGTTGGCTTGAGGAGAAACCTATGCGGTCGAAGCTAGCAAGTCGAATGCTCTGCGCCACTTTTCTGGCCCTTTCGTTGGTTGTTCCTACAGCACTAGCTGCGCTGCCCTCGCCTGCAAAGACCGCCCAGCGAGTCGATGCCGCGATTGCCGAGGAACTCTTTGGCGAAGAGACTCCCCTTGCGCCCCGCTCTGACGACGAAACCTACTTGCGCCGGGTGTGGCTCGATCTGGTCGGCGATATCCCCACGCCTGAAGACGTGACCGCCTTCCTGCTCGACTCTTCGACCGACAAACGCGAACGTGCTGTCCAGCAACTTCTGGCAAGCCCCTACTATGGGCAGAACTGGGCCCGTTATTGGCGTGATGTGATTTTTTCCCGCACCATCGAAGACCGGGCCTACATCGCTGCCAATGCCATGGAGACCGATCTCACCGGCTGGCTCAACGAGGGAGTCGGCTGGGATCAAATCGCTGCCCGCTTTATCACCAGTCGCGGTGATGTCCAGGAACGCGGCAGTACGGCGATCCTCATGGCCCAAGACGGACGGACCGAAGAAACCACCGCCGAGGTCTCACGTATCTTCCTCGGCATTCAAATTCAATGTGCCCAGTGCCACGACCATCCCTACGATCGCTGGAAACGAGAACAGTTTCACGAGCTAGCGGCCTTCTTCCCCCGCGTGGGAGTTCGTCCCGTCCGCGGCTTGACCAAGCGCAGCTTCGAAGTCTTCGGCACCGATCGCTTTGGTAGAAATGCGAAAAAAGATAACGATCGTCGCCCCCAGGCCGAGCACTTCATGCCCGATCTCAACGATCCCACGGCCGCAGGCACTCAAATCCAACCGAAGTTCTTTCTCACTAGCGCTACGCTACCAATCGGTGCGTCCGATGCCGACCGGCGCGGCCAACTGGCCGAATGGCTCACCGATAACGAGTGGTTTGCCATCGCTCTGGTCAATCGCATCTGGTCGGAACTCCTGGGCGAAGGCTTTTACGAACCAGTCGATGATATCGGACCCGATCGGCAAGCTTCGGCCCCGGCGGCAGTGCAGCTGTTGGCTGCCGAATTCAGCAATAGCGGCTACGACCTGAGATGGCTGCTCGAAACGATTTGCCTTACTGAAGCCTATGGCCGCGAATCGCGCCCTCGACGCGACTCCGAGCAGACCCCGTTCACTGCCAATGTGCCCCAACGCTTGCGCAGCGATCAGCTGATGAACGCCATTCTTTCGGCGCTCGAAGTCGACGAATCGCAACCGGCCAACCGTGGAGGAAGACAGTTTGCCAATAGCCCCCGAAAACAGTTTGCCGATGTCTTTGGCTACGACCCGAGCGTGGCTCGCGAAAGCGTAACGCTCTCGATTCCTCAGGTGCTCGCGCTAATGAATTCGGCTCAAGTCAATCGAGCCGTCACTGCCGGCCGCTCGAACATGTTGGGTCGCTTGCTAACCGCTGAGGCAGACGACGAGCAAGTGATTCTTGAGCTTTACCTGTGTGCGTTGAGTCGACAGCCAAGCGAGGAAGAGATCGCACAGTTGCTAGCCTACCGAGACGAAGTCGATGATCGTCAGCAAGCTTTTGAAGACGCCCTGTGGGCCCTCATCAATTCCACCGAATTTCAGCATCGCAGATAGCTCGGGGGCGCTTGCGTCTGGTAGATTCCTTTTCGTTGTCAATCTGGTTGAGAGAAGTTCATCATGAACCCAAACATTCAGCGTCGTACCGAAATCGCCCTGCGCGGGAACCGAGTCGTAGGCCGCCGAGATTTCCTGCGACAGATGTCGGCCTTGGGCCTTACTGCAGGCGCCTGCAACTGGACCGACGTACTCAGCGCCTCGGCCGACGAGCTTCGTTCGCGCGGCATGGCCTGCATCGTGCTCTGGATGCAGGGGGGACCTTCGCAGTTCGAAACTTTTAGTCCCAAACCTAATCACAATAACGGCGGAGAAACCAAAGCCATTTCAACCAGCGTTCCCGGCATTCAGATTGCCGAGAATCTTCCGTACTGTGCGCGAGTGATGGAGGACCTGGCGATCATTCGCTCGCTCACCAGCAAAGAAGGCAACCACCAGCGCGCAACTTACCTCTTGCACCACGGCTATCTGCCGTTGGGCGGCGTGAAGTTTCCCACGCTCGGATCGCACGTCGCCCAACATATCGGCGATGCTGCCAACCAATTGCCAAGTTGCGTACGGATTGGCGAGCGGCTGGCGAATTCGGGTGACGGAGGTTTCTTAGGCGTCGACTATGATCCGTTCGTACTGCGTTCGGCCAACAGCCCCCCAGAGAATACCGAGCCGGCCACGGGCCGCGAACGATATCTGCGCCGACTGCGATTGCTCGACTCGATTCAGGCTAAGTTTGCCGCTGGCTCAGGGGCTCAGGTCGTCGCCGACCAGCGAAAACTGGTAGCCAACGCGGCGGAGATGATTCTCAGCCCCTCGATGGCGGCGTTTGACCTCGAGCAAGAGCCCGCCGCGCTGCGAGCCGAATACGGCAAGGGCGACTTCGCCGCGGGATGCATGATGGCGCGCCGCCTGATCGAGCACGGCGTGACGTTTGTCGAAGTCGTCTCCCGAGGTTGGGATACCCATCAAGATGTCTTCACTCGCACCCGCGAACTGACCGCACAAGTCGATCAACCGATGGCCATGCTCATCTCCGACCTGAAACAGCGCGGCATGCTCGACAAGACTCTCGTCGTTTGGATGGGCGAGTTCGGCCGCACCCCACGAATCAACCCTCGCAGCGGCCGCGACCACTACCCCAAGGCATTCAACGCCGTCTTGGCAGGCGGCGGAGTCTCGGGAGGTCAGGTCATTGGCGAAACCGACGACGCCGGTGCCCTGGTTTCCGAACGACCTGTTTCAGTCAACGACCTGTTCCGTACGATATATCACACCCTCGGCATCGACGCCGACCACGAAAACATCAGCCGTGTCGGCCGCCCGATCAAACTCGTCGACGGTGGCGAAGTAATCCAGGAACTGTTCAGTTGATCTTAGCGGCTCATCTTTTTTCTTCTGAGGAATGAAGCCAAAACCATTCAAGCTTGCCCTCATCCAAATGCTCGTCCGAGGCGGCGAGCAGTCGCTCAACGTCAGCCATGCCCTCGAACTGATCGCCGCAGCCTCGTCCCACGGCGCCGACGTGGCCCTCCTGCCAGAATGCCTGGACCTCGGTTGGGCCCATCCTGCCAGCCAAACCATGGCTGGAGAAATCCCCAGCGGCACGGTCTGTCAGGCCCTCATGAACTCTGCCGCCCGCCACGACATCCATCTGTGCGCAGGGCTGACCGAGAAATATGGCCACCAGGTTTTCAATGCGGCGGTATTGATCGACAACCATGGCAAATTGCTGTGCCAGCACCGCAAAATCCATGAACTGGAAATCGCTCATCCGTACTACGCCCAAGGCGACAGGCTTAACATTGCCGAAACGCACTTCGGGACGTTCGGCCTGATGATCTGCGCCGATGCCTTCGCTCAAGATCGCGTGCTGACGCGCTCGCTCGGCTATCTGGGCGCCGATGTGATTCTTTCGCCTTGTGCGTGGGCTGTGCCCGCCGACCACGACCAGAACCATCAGCCCTATGGGCAGCTTTGGCGAGATTCGTACATTCCGGTCGCCAAGGAGTTTTCAATCCCGATCGTCGGCGTCAGCAATGTCGGCAAAATAACCAGCGGCCCCTGGCAAGGCAGAAACTGCATCGGGTGTTCGCTGGCAATCGACGCCCAAGGTAACGAGCTAGTGCAGGGACCGTACGGCGTCGACCAGGAGTGCATTCTCTATATCGATATCAATCCTGTCGCCAGACCAGCAAGAGGAACCGCCTGGACTGACATTTGGAAAGCAGACGCCTGATCGAACAGCCGGCTATTCCTCCGAGAGCGGAATCTCCAGCGAGATGCCACTCTCCGGTTCTTGCCGCTTGTCGGCCGAGCCCGCTCTCGCAATGCCAACAAGCTCTTCGATCTTCGCGGCAATCGTTTCTGCATCGGAGCGACGCCTTATTCCGCTTACCAGTTTCTCGGCGTCGCCGATCTTGGTCATCAGAGTCACCTGTTGGTAGACCGTCGCCCCCGAACGCGTGCCGGAAGGCTCGGCCACAACCTTCTTGATCTGGCCAGGTTCAAAGTGGCGGTGCTTTCCCATCCCCAGCAACCCTCCTTGCACGTCGACGCCATCGGCGCCAAAGCTCAGTGAGGTCTTCTCCAGCCACATCCACGCAGCCATGGCCAGCACAAGCAAATCGCTCGCTGGAAAGACTATCTTGAACAACAACGGCGCATCGGAATAAAGCAATCCGACGCTGATACCTGTCCAGATTGCTGCGAACACCGTGATCACCAGCGCCAGCCCCAGGTTTCTGCCCATCGGAAATACCAACTCGCTACGATAGCCGGTTTGCGAAAGCAATCGCCCGCCGGCCCGGGAGACGGCAGACTCGAAACTCGGAGCCGCCACATACTCCTCGAGCAACGATTCGTCTGCCGGCGGTTCGGCAGAACTCTCCTCTGTCTTGAAAACAGGAACCTCAAAACTAGCGCGGTAATCGACCCCCGGCATCTCGGCCTGCACTTCAAGCCGCCACAAAAAACCCGCATCTTCGTCCGTCGGATGCTGCTCGTATGGAATCGTGAATCCGACCGGAATGACCGTCTTGCCGGCATGCTCGCCGCCTAGCGTTTTGACGATCTCCTGGTCCGCCTGCCATACCGCGTCTTCGTAGGTCTCGGTGCCGTCGCTTGTACTTCGCGTCTTCTTCTGAAAACAAGTGAGCGTCAACAGAAAACTTTCGGCCAGTTCAAGCCCTGCCGGGGCATGAATCACTCCAGCCAGTCGACCGCCGACGACCCCAGGAAGCGTCGCCAATTCCAACTCGCTACCGCTCCAACGCGTCGCGCCGATCGCCAAATAGACCGTGTAACCCAACATGATCAGCCCGATTACAGGAAATCCAAGGCAGATGGCCACGACCCAAATTGGCATGTCTTCATCGCCAAAGAAGAACGCGGCCGCCACGGTCCAGCTAATGGCATTCCAAATCAGCGAGAAGAACGCCATCCCCACGACCGGCCCCCAACGCGACGACCGTATCCGGCCGCTGGCCCAGTCTTTCCGCGTCTTCCAGGGTTCAGCGGGATGGAGTTCCCTCAGCTGTTTCTCTTGCCGTACCGTCTTCGCACCCCACATCCCGGCCACCAACAGCCCGAAACCTACCCCGCCAAACACAACCCCGAACATGGCTTTGAATGCCAGCATGCCTACTCGCAGGTCGCGGTACAGCAGCGCTTCGCTCGGATCATTCGGATTCACGAAACAGCGAAACGGCTTGCCGCTCTGTTGATACTTCATCAATTCGGCGGCCTTGTTTCGTTGAAACTTGCCTAGGTTGTCGCTGCCGCCGTGCACTCCGACCACATCGCATTCATACTCCCTGCCAGCCCACTGGTACTTGTACCGGGCGACTGCCCGGTAGGTGGTGCCGTCCTCATCTGTGCTCTCTTTCAGGCTGGCTTCGACGATCGTACAAGGCGTTTCGGCCCACTCTTGTACCTTCAACCAATAAAGCAGACTGCGGACCGTGAGCACCGTCATCACCACGCCCACGGCCGCAAATGGCAGCGCGAACAAAACCAGGCAGCCCATGCCAAATTTGTTTTGATGCTTGCCGCTCATGTGCTACTCCTGCGGCAGCCTGCTCTTTGCAACAATCGCTTCGCCAAGAGAAGTGCTACACGTTAAACAAGAAATGACAAACATCGCTGTCTTGCATAACATAGCTTTTTCCTTCAATCCGCATTTTGCCGGCCTCGCGAATCGCTTTTTCGCTGCCATATTGGTCCAGATCGTCGACCGAATAGGTCTCGCAGCGGATGAATCCGCGCTCGAAATCCGTATGAATCACGCCAGCCGCTTGCGGCGCAGTCGCCCCAATGGGGATCGTCCACGCGCGAATCTCCTTTTCGCCCGCTGTAAAGAAACTGTGCAATCCCAACAGCTCATACGTGGCATGCGCCAACGAAGACAGGGCAGGCTCGGCCAGGCCCAGACTCTCTAGCATCTCGCTGGCTTCCGCTTCGTCCAGTTCAGCAAGCTCTGCCTCGAGGTTCGCGCAAACCGGCACCACCGAACTTCCTTCGGCTGCCGCATGGCGGCGCAATGCCTGCACGTGTTCGTTTTCGCCTTTCACATCGTCTTCGCCGACGTTCGCCACATAGAGCACTCGCTTACTCGTGAGCAGCTGCAGCTCCTTCAGCATTTTCGCATGACCAGCATCTTCGTAGGCAAGCCTGCGCACAGCTTTCCCGTCAGCCAACAATGCCTGACATTCGTCGAGCACTTCCAGCCGACGTTTAGCTTCCTTGTCGCCCGTGCGGGCCGTCCGCTTCGCCTTGTCGGCCATCGTCTCGACCGACTGCAAATCTGCTAGCATCAGTTCGGTGTCGATCGTCTCGACGTCTCGTAGCGGATCAATCTGGCCATCGACATGAACGACGTCCGCGTCCTCAAAACAACGCACCACATGCAAGATCGCATCGACCGTTCGAATGTGCGACAGAAACTTGTTCCCCAACCCTTCGCCCTCGGAAGCTCCACGTACGATTCCTGCGATATCCACCAGCTTCAGCACCGCCGGGATGATCTTCTGCGTAGCAATATGCTTCTCGATGCGCTGCAATCGGCCGTCAGGAACACTTACGGCGCCCACGTTGGGCTCTATGGTGCAAAACGGATAATTCTCGCTCGCGATCCCTGCAGCCGTCAGCGCGTTGAACAGGGTCGACTTCCCGACATTCGGCAACCCCACGATTCCTGCTTCCATTTCCCTCTCACTTCCCGATCCAACTGCACGTTCGACCCTAGGCCGCTGCGAAAGCCCCGGGATTCTAGCCCAGGGTGTCCACCGGCAACAACCGCTCTCGGTGCGCATTTTAGCTAATCTCACGTGGTCAGATCAGCCCGCAATCGTCATAATAGCGCGTCTATAGCGAAGTGGGGCAACTACAAGTCAGGTCCATGCCGCCACCGACGAGCTTCCACGGGTCGGCCGTACGAGAGGGTGTTTTTATGGCGTGTTGGCACAATGTTTCGAAGCTGATTCCCCTCCTGGGACTCGTCCTGCTCATTGTCGCGGGGCTCGCTCCCTCGACTGCCAAGGCCGAGAATGAAGGACGTCCCGACCTCGACGAAGCGATGCGTGTGAAAATCAACGCCACGGGGCTGCGTGAAATCAGCCAGACGGTCGATCTCCTGCAAAGCTCGCTGGACAAGGGGCTCGATCTCGAGGACGCCGAGTTTGCCGAAGCCATGCTCTCCAATACGCTCATGGAACGGGCAACAGCGCTGGTTCGCGTGATCAACGCCCGTTCGATCATGGATCCAAAGATTCAGCAGGTTCGCGCCTTGGTCGTCTCCGACCTCCGCCGGGTGCTCGCCTACGACAATCCTCCGCCAGAGGCAAGCCTCGAACTCGGACGCTTACTCGCGCTGCCAGGCGGCGACCCGCACGAGGCACGGCGCGCACTGACCACCTACCTCGAAACGCCCGACTTGCCCGCGCAGCAACGCGCCGAGGCGCTTATCCTGCGGGCCCGCTTGCAAACGGAAGAAAAGAACGCCTTGGCCGACTTCGACGAAGCCCTCCAGTTGGCCCCCGACGACGCCGGCTTTCGACTTGTCCGCGCGCTCTATCTGCGCGGACACAACAAGTTCGACCAGGCGCTCTCTGAGGTCGAGGAGGTGCTCACCCAGACCCCCGACGATGCCAACGCGCTGATCTTGCAAGGCGAGGTCTTCCGCGACCTGGGCAAGCTGGACGAAGCCATCGAGAGTTTCAACAAAGCCACCGAACTCGTTCCCCAGGCCCCCAGTCCTTTCCAGAACCGTGGCGAAATTTACCGCGAGCAAGAAAAGTTCGACGAGGCGATCGCCCAATTCAACAAGGTACTGGAACTCCAACCAGGCGACTTGCTTACGCTCGTCCATCGGGCCGAAGCCTATCTTTACTCCGATCGACTGAAAGAAGCACTCGCCGATGTCGAAATCGTGCTCGAAAAACAACCGCTGATAGCCGCCCATCGCATCCGGGCCGAGGCGCTGGCCAAAATGGATCGTCTCCAAGAAGCCATTTCCGAAATGGAAAGCATTGCCGAAGCCATGCCCGACCAACCCGATCTGCAGATGCAACTGGCTCTGTACTACCTAGTCGATCGCCAACCTCGCAAGGCGATTGCCGCCTACAGCGCCGTGATCGAGCAGAGCGAGGACAACTTTCTTGCCCTCCGCAGCCGTGGCGATGCCTACCTGAACATCGGCCTCCATGCAGAAGCCGTGGCCGACTTCGATCGGGCGGTCGAGCTCGAGCCGAACGACACCTCGGTGCTCAACAATCTGGCTTGGGTGCTAGCCACTTCTCCCGAAGACTCCGTCCGCAACGCTCCGCGCGCCATCGAACTGGCGACCCGCGCCTGCGAGCAGTCCGACTACGGCCAGTCGCACATCCTTAGCACCCTCGCCGCTGCCTACGCCGAGTCGGGCGACTTCGAAACCGCCGTCAAATGGTCGCAAAAAGCCGTCGACATGGAAGACCCCGAGCACGGCGAACAACTCGCCAAAGAACTGGCCAGCTACCACGAAAAGAAACCGTGGCGCGAAAAGCAGACCATGGAAGAAAACAACTCGCCCCCCAATCCAGAACCACCTCTGCCCTCAGCGACCGAAACGCCGGACGACGCGCCCTGAGCAGTGCTTGAAATGGTTTCAGCGTCAATCCGTTCTACATTCTTGCCGGCAACCACGGCCTAACGCCACTTTCTGTCTTGAGGTATTGTTCCCTCCAAGATCTCTTTCTTCCACTTTGCCAGCAATTGCGCGTGCTCTTGAGCTACCCGCACGCTGTTTTGGTTCGACGGATCTCTCGCCTCCGGGTCAGCCCAAAACTTCCCGACCGAGTCCAAATATTCGATCACTACCGCCTTTTCTCCTTGCTCCAGCAGCTCCCGCGCAAACGTGAATTGAGGTCCGAATGAGTTCAACTGGGGCGAACCCGGCGACTTGCCTGCTTCCAGAAGATAATGTTTCGCCTCGTCCAGCTTGCCTTCTTGTAGGGCAATGCGCCCCAAGATCACGTTCATGTTGTGAATGACGTTGCCGTAATTCCAACTCTCGCTCTGCGGGGTAGCTGCCTGCAATCGTTCCTTTGCATAGCTTCTGGCTTTTTCGAATTCCCCAGCTGCATGGGCCATAGCGGCCAACTCGCTACTTTTCTGCACCGCTGACGCTTGCCTGTCGCTTAGTCGCATTGACTCCTCCAGGTATTCAAGCGATTGCTTGGCAAAGGCCTGCCGCTGATCCGCGGTCGTTTCGAAAGCGCTACTCTTACTCGAATAGATGTCACCCAAGAACCAAACCCATTGGCCGTTCTGGGGGTCCAATTCGTGAGCCTGCTGCAATAGTGCAATCGCCTGATCCTGGGCTTCCGCACGAAAGATGTCAGTGTAGTGGTAGATGCCAGCATTTCCTGCGATCACCGGATCCGTTGAGTAGGCTTTCACATGCTCCAGCCACAGTTTGCCCCCTGCTACCCAAGCCTTTTCATCGCCCATATTGCCTTCCCGCGGAAGCAACAGATAGCCCGTCCTGGAGGCCAACTGCGATCGAGGGTGATGCTTGATGAGCCCGAGGATCAACTGGGCGTACGGCCCCTCAGAAGACGGATGCCTGCCTTCCAGCTTCTGGTAATAGCCCATCAGCGCAACGCGGCTAGGCAAATCTTCGGGATTATCTTGAAGCTTCTCTTCAATGCCCTTGGCCTGAGCGGGCGAGAGCAGCTGCCCTTGCGCAAGTAACTGACTAACCAACTTGCCGCCAGCTACGCTGGCAAGAAACGAGTCTGTCTGTTCCAGCTCTTTCAGCAACTCCCTGACGCGTTCAGTGGGATGCCGCACCAATGCCGCCGGCTGTCCATTTGCTTGGTCTCGCCAGTTCTCAACTCGAATCTCAATCGTGCGATCCGCTGTCGCTTCGAAGACTCGGTTGGAGATCTCCTTATTGTCCTTGTCTTTTTCGACCGTCTCCCAGCTGCCGCGAGTTACCTTAAACTCAATCTTGCTACCCCCGTTCAAACGCGCAATCGCCTCATACTCTCCCGTCGCCTGTTGGCTAAGTCGCAAACCCCGAGGATTCCAGCTTCCCAATGCCGGATCGTTCCCAGTGATATAGATGGAATCGCCCGCCGGAATTGCTGCTGCCACCCAAACCCGAAACGCAACCTGGCAAGTCGTCTGGCCTTCGCCGACGGACCCAGCTCGGCGCCCTGCTTCTTGATCAATGGGCTCAGCATTCACTAGCTCTCCGCCTGGTTCCGTACCTTGCAGCGCCGCTGATTCGGCTCCAGGAGCGAGAGTCGACCCTTCCGTAGGATCGGTCTGGTCGCCCGGCTCACACCCCCCAAGCAGTACCAGCGCCATTGCACTCGAAAACAGAAATTTGCGGTTCATGGCCTCACCTCAGAAGTCCACTACCAAACGTCTTGCTACCCTACCGGGGCCGGCAACCGCCGTGTTCGACTACAAAAGAGCCGCTCGCGGACCGAGAATGCTACCTGCGACACCGACTTCTGCGCGCAGCAGAGAGTGTTCCACACCGCACACCTCCGCCATATTTGTCACGCCATCTCCCCAGAGAGTTGCACCGGAGGAACTATCCACACAGACTCGCCACAGTCGCCGGCAGAGCATGCTTTAGTAGAGGCAAATTGCGCGCCATAATTCGCAGCAAGCTGCTGCGATCTTAATCAAATTACACCACCGTATCTCACCAGCGTGCCAAGATCGTGGCTGGGTTAGATCGTAGGCTGGGTTCGTAACCCAGCATTCTCCGCAGTCCCCCTTTCGCGTCTTTGGCACTCGGAAGCTGGGTGAACCTGTCGGTGGTTTGTTGTTTACAGTGCAGAGCAAATGGCCGACAGAACTACCCAGCCTACGGTTTACTGTGGGCAACCCTTGCAGGACAGCAGAGGTGCCGTCTTCACTCCAAGGTAACGGCTGCACCGCAACTTAGCTATTTGCTTGTGAGATAGAGATACCTTCCAATCAAACCACCCAGTAGGCCGCTATAGACGATTAGCAAAGAATGAAATGTTCTTTCGAAATCCTTCTTGAGTGGTATTTCAAAAGGAGTGGTGCTTCGAATGTCACGTTGCGATACCTTGCCTTCCACAGCACTGAGAAGGGCTGATTTAGCGCTACGAAACAAGTCTGGATTGTAAGACTCAGGAAAAGAAGTTTCGTAGTTTGTGTCTATCAGTAGAAGCACGTCCTGTGCATTGGCAGTTTGTTCAAGAATTGAAGGAATCTGCTCGGCTTTGACTACGTTTCCATTGTGCGTAATCTGCCCGCTTGCCTTCAAGCGGATGATACTTTGGCCTGGGTCAGGCGGCAGTAGGCGACGCACCTTTGAGTGCAAATACGGCACGAGGCGAGAAGATAAGAATTCTGGGGACCTATCATTATCAAACCAAGGCCCGAAAGTAATCAAGAAATAGCTAATGCCGAAAATAGAAAAGCCTACCCAGAATGCCCTCCTGCTGTCTCTCCTATAGATAGTGCTGGAAACTGCAAATAACAATGTGCACAGCGCTGTGGTAAAAGCAAAGCTGGCCCAAAAGTTACTCGCATTGATTAAAGCAACTAGTGTGATTGGGACTAATGTGGTAAGCAGTAGCATCGCTGCTAAGGAAAGCCTGAAGTATTTCATAGCAAGGCTCCTCTGGATAAGTAGCGTATGCAGCTCATAGCTATCGGCTTGACAGTCTAATTGTATTAGCCCTGAATCAGGCCGCAACATGTGTTGCGAACTGCTAATCGACACTACTCTTGACCTCCCTTCAGCCTTCACCGTCCAACACATTTTCCCAGCTGCGTCGCAGCTACATGCCGTGGCGCTCCGAGCTTCTCAGCAACTCTAGAGAAACAAACCCGTTCAGCATATTTCTCGCTCGCAATTGGCCGCGCACTCTGCGACACTCAACGCCAGCACATGTGTGTCTCGATTGTCGGCTCTCAGCCGCATTATCAATGCATCAGCCGCCTTGACCCTCTCCCTGTTTTGTCCCGTAAACCAAATCGCCAAAAAACCAAAATTCGCCCTGTTTTGTCCGCCTGAAAACCAGTAAACCCTACTAACCGAGTGGTTCGAGCAAAATGGACCGGACAAAAACACCCAAGCAAAGTCTCAAAAACGCGTTTTTCCCTACCAGGACAAATCCCCATCAGAGGGGATCAACTCACCCAGCTTAAAACCGGCAGCCTCCACCCATGCGATTAGCACTGCACTGGCAAATCCTGATTACTATGCTCCTGGGAGCCGCGCTAGGAGTGACGCTCAACGCGATCGGCGCCCGGCGACAAGCGAGCCGAACCGCCGAGTTTGCTGCCAGCGAAGTCCAGCTCGTTGGCATGGACAAGGCCATTCACCTGGATGCCGGCCGTATCTGGTCGCTTGACACCTCGGAGCGAATTCTCATCCAGATCGAACAGCCCCTGGATGCAGACCAGCGCACCACCCGCCGGATCGTCGTAGGCGACGAGCGCTTCGTCGCCAGGCAACTCGACAAGCTCGGCGAACCTTGGCCCGAGGCCGAGGCCGGCGTCAACATCGCCCGCAAGGTGGTCCCTACGCTCGACGTATTAGAGAAAAAGGACCCCCAAGCCTTCGCTGCGTTCCAACAGCATGGCCGCTCGTTTGTGCGCGCCACCGGCGACGTCGCCAAGATGTTTGGCGATCTTTTTCTGCGCATGCTCAAGATGATCTCCGTGCCGCTGATCATCGCCTCGTTGCTGTCGGGCATCACCGGTTTGGGACAGGCCGAGCGGCTGGGAAGAATGTTTGGCCGTACGCTGCTGTATTATCTCGTGACCAGCATGCTGGCAATCATGGTGGGCCTCTTGATGGTCAACCTCATCCGGCCGGGCGTCAGCGAGGTTCAAGGCCCGGCTGCGGTAGCCGTCGAAGCCGCTGGGCAACACGGCCAAGGCTTGGCAGCCGTGCTGTTCGCCCAGCTACAGAACATGATTCCCCCCAATCCCTTCGAGGCCTTGGCCGCGGGGAACTTCCTGTCGATCATCGCTTTTACGATTGCCATTGGGGTCTGCACGATCCTGGTAGGCGGCTCCGTGGCTGCAAAAGTCTACGAACTGGCCGACGTTGCGTTTCAGGTGGTGATGAAGCTCACGATGCTCATTATTCATCTAGCGCCTCTGGGCGTCTTCTTCCTCATGCTCTCGGTGACTTCAACGCAAGGGGCGGGCATTTTTACCACCCTGGGTTGGTATATGCTCACCGTGGCCTGCGCTCTGGCAGTGCACGCGGTGATAGTGCTGCCATTGATTCTCCATTTTGTTGCCAAACGAAGTCCCGTCGAGTTCGCCCAGGCAATGAGCCCGGCGCTGCTTACGGCCTTCAGCTCGGCGTCGAGCAACGGCACTTTGCCGCTGACGCTCACTTGTGTCGAAGAGCGGGCAAAGATCAGCAACCGCGTCGGCTCGTTTGTGCTGCCGCTAGGGGCCACGATCAACATGGATGGCACAGCCCTCTACGAAGTCGGCGCAGTGCTCTTTATCGCGCAAATGAGCGGCGTCGACCTGACCCTGGTCGACCAAATGGTCGTCGCCTTTACCGCCCTGCTGGCCAGTATCGGGGCGGCGGGCATCCCGCACGCGGGGCTTGTGATGATGACCATCATCCTCCAGGCCGTTGGCCTTCCCACCGAAAGCCAGGGGCTCATCATCGCCGTCGATCGCGTCCTCGATATGTGCCGCACCTCGGTCAACGTCTGGAGCGATTCTTGCGGTTGTGCGGTCATCAGCCGGTTCGAATTGGGCGGCGTCGAGCCGCATGACAAACAGGCCCCTGCCCCCGAGAGCGTCGACATTTGACCGCCCCGCTTGACTGAGTTCACCCGACGAGTAGACTCAATGTTCCTCAGGTCCCTGCAGGACCAATCCAATTACATTCGATGGGCTCGTGGCGGAATTGGCAGACGCGCATGCTTGAGGGGCATGTGCCCGCAAGGGCGTGCTGGTTCGACTCCAGTCGGGCCCACTTGTGTGTAAAGAAGCCACCGGCAAAGTCGGTGGCTTTTCTAGTTCATAGCGCTCCGCGCTCCAATTTGGCCCTTGGCCAGCGGCGCAGCTCGTTGGCTCCAGTCGAAAACCGATTGCGGCGACAACAACCAGCTAAGCCAATAGGCCTGTCACGAGTTTGCCGTGGACGTCGGTTAATCGATAGTCGCGACCTTGGAAGCGGTAAGTCAGCTGTTCGTGGTCGATGCCCATCAAATGAAGGATGGTTGCATGGAGGTCGTGAACGTGGACCCCGTGGCTCGCCACGTTGACGGAATAGTCGTCGGTTTCTCCGTAAGTGGCGCCAGCGCGGACCCCGCCGCCTGCCATCCAGAGCGAAAAGCAGCTGGGGTGATGGTCGCGACCGTACTTCGTCGCGGTCAGTTCTCCCTGAGAATACGCCGTGCGTCCGAACTCTCCTCCCCAAACGACTAGCGTATCGTCGAGCAGCCCTCGCTGCTTCAGATCGGCAAGCAGAGCAGCGGTCGCGCGATCGGTGTCGTTGCATTGCTTGCGAATCTGGTCAGGAAGGTTCCCGTGCTGGTCCCAACCCTGGTGAAAGAGCTGAATGAAACGCACTCCCCGTTCAGCTAGCCGACGCGCCACCAGGCAGTTGTACGCATAAGTGCCTTGCTGCAGCACGTCGGCGCCGTACCTATCGAGAACGTGCCGGGGTTCCTGAGAAAAATCGAGTAACTGCGGCACAGAAACTTGCATCCGATAGGCAAGTTCATACTGAGTGATGCGTGTTTGAATCTCCGGATCGCCTATCTCTTGGTACTTGAGTTCGTTGAGCGCCGCGAGATGGTCGAGCATGACGCGCCGCAGCGGGCGATCAACTCCGTCGGGATCGTAGATATCGAGAACCGGCGGCCCCTGATTGCGGAACTTCACTCCCTGAAAGCGCGAGGGCAGAAAACCGCTGCCCCAGAGTCGGTCGTACAGCGGCTGGCCTTCCTTGGCAGATCCCTTGGAACTCATTGCCACAAAGGCAGGCAGCTCGCTCCGGTCGCTTCCCAGACCGTAATTCAGCCACGCCCCGATGCTGGGGCGGCCTGGGATTTGGGAACCCGTTTGAAAAAGGGTCATCGCAGGGTCGTGGTTAATCGCGTCGGTGTGCATCGACTTGATGACGCAGAGATCGTCGACGTGATTGGCCAGATGAGGCTGCAATTGGCTAATCCAGGTTCCAGACTCGCCCGCCTGGGAAAACTCGAACAGGCTTGGCGCGGTCGGAAATGAGGCTTGCGCCGAGCTCATGGTAGTTTTGCGATCGTCCGGGTAAACCGACCGTGGGACTTCTTGGCCGAATTTGTCTTTCAGTTGCGGTTTGTAGTCCCATAAGTCCAATTGCGACGGGCCGCCCGATTGAAAGAGATAGATGATTCTCTGCGCCTTGGGTGCGTAATGAGGCAACGATGGCAATCCGCGGGAGGGTGTTGAGCCAGTCGCACCCGCGCTGGAATTCAGTAGGGTGCCGAGCGCCAAGCTCGCGATCCCTGTTCCCGCCCGACTGAAGAAGTGCCGACGGCTTGCGATTGCCTGGTAATCCGCGAGGAGTTTCATCATTCGGTAGCCACAGGGTATCTAATGTGTTTACTCTTTCGAAATGGTCTCATCCAGATTCAAGAGGATGGACGCAACCATGGTCATCGCCGCATGCTCAATCGGGTTAAGGGCTTCGTCTCTCGGCTTCTCGCCGATCGCAAGCAGTTTACCTGTCGACTCGGGAGCCGCCACAAACTTCTCTTTGAATTGTCTATAGGCGTCTGCAAGGCGGTTCAATTCCGTACCGGAAGGCTCGCGGCCTGTAGCCAAGCGCATGCCCAGGGTCAGCTGTGCTGCGAGAGTCTGATCACTCGTTGCGGATGTGCCAGCTTCTAATGGTAAGTCTTGTTGCTCTTGCAAAGCAGGCGGCACTTGATTGGTGCTCATCATACGCTCGGCCAAAAACCGGGCCGACTCGACGAAGGTGACGTTGTTCATCAGTGTGAGAGCTTGCAGCGGTGTATTGGTGCGGCCCTTGCGGACGATGCAGACCTCTCGCTCGGCCGAGTTGAATGTCATCATCGTCGGCGGCGGGATCGTGCGCCGCCAGTAGGTATAGATGCTGCGTCGGTAAAGATTGTCGCCATGATCTTGTTCGTAGGTGTTATTCGAAATCGAACTCCAGATCTTTGGCGGCATGTAGGGCTTGGCGGATGGCCCTCCGAACTTCTCTATCAATAACCCACTGACGTATAGTGCTTGGTCGCGCAGTGCAAAGGCTGGCAATCGGTATCGGGGACCACGGGCGAGCAAGCGGTTCTCCGGATCCGAGGAATGTGCCTGGACCGTGGCTTGCGACGATTGCCGATAGGTGGCGCTCAGGAGTATCTTCTTTTGGATCGCTTTTACGTCCCAACCGCTGCGGACAAACTCGCTGGCAAGCCAATCGAGCAGTTCTGGATGACTGGGCATTTCGCCTTGGGTGCCAAAGTTCTCGGTCGTGCGGACGATGCCGACTCCAAAGAACTGTTGCCAGTAGCGATTGACTGCTACACGAGCTGTCAAAGGATTGCTGGGATGGGTCAACCATTGTGCCAGTTCCAAACGATTCGTGGGAAGGCTCTGCGAGTTGGTTTGTAGGCACTTCGGAACCGCAGGTTGCAGGGGCTCGGACTTATCAGGCAGTTGATACTGGCCTCGCTGCAACAGAAAAGTCGCCCGCGGAGTCTCCATTTCATGCATGACCATGACGGTGTTTTCGCCGCCAGGCTGGGGCCTCACCACGCCCCCCTGATACTTGCCGTCGCCCTGAAAGCTTAGCGCCGCGGGCGTGATCAAGCGGTCCTCCTCAGCTGATAAGTTGGGCCAGCTTTGCGGCAGCTCGACAAACGGGGGGCTGTTGCCGTTGTTGGGACCCACGCCCCACTCGGGGACGTTGTTGAAAAAGGCAAAGAGCTCATAGTACTCTTGCTGCGTAATCGGATCGTACTTGTGGTCGTGACAGCGTGCACAGCCAATCGTAAGGCCGAGAAAGACGGTCCCAAAAGTATCTACCCGGTCTGCGACATTCGCCACGTGCCATTCTTCGGGAATCGACCCGGCTTCCGAATTGATGCGATGATTGCGACAAAAGCCGGTCGCGATTTGTTGACGCAGCGTGGCCTCGGGTAGCATGTCGCCGGCCAATTGTTCAATCACAAACTTGTCGTACGGCATATTGTCGTTGAGGGCGAGAATGACCCAATCTCGCCAGGCCCACTGGTAGCGATAACGGTCGTTTTGATACCCATCGGTATCTGCGTAGCGAGCCGCATCGAGCCAAGGCGCGGCCATGTGCTCGCCGTAACGCGACGTGGCGAGCAAGCGGTCGATAGCTTTTTCGTACGCGTCGACAGAATCCTCTTCGACAAACCGGTCAACTTCCGCTGGCGTGGCTGGCAGGCCGGTCAGATCCAGCGTGACGCGACGAATCAATGTGGTCTTATCCGCACCCTGCGATGGCTTCAGCTGTTCGCGATCGAGTCGCGCCAGCACGAAGTAGTCGATCTCATTTAGTGGCCAAGAGGGATCGGACACGTCGGGAAGCGCCGGGGCTGCGACCTGGCTTAACGACCAGTGGGTGGCATACGCCGCACCTTGTTCGATCCAATCGCTGAGAACTTGTAGGTCGGCGGCCGAAACTTGCTTCTTCGCCGACGGGGGCGGCATCCTTTGTTCGGGGTCAGCGTGCGAAACGCGCGCAATCAATTCGCTCTCAGCCGGCAGGCCTGGCTCGACGACGCGCTGAGCGATACTGGGCAAATCCAATCGCAGGTCGGCCTGTCGCGAATTCGCATCGGGTCCATGACAGGCAAAACACTTGTCGGCCAAGATGGGCAATACGTCCCGTGCAAAGCTGACTTCTCCCGCGCAGACGGAACAACAGGGGACAAAGCAGCACCAGGACACAATGCAGACTGTCAAGAGAACAGCAGCGTTATTAACCGACTGTCGCATGAGTAGAAACAGCACTCTGACCAGGCGCAGGAAACACGAAAACCGCAATCACCGTCCAGCATAACAGAACAAGTACGCCGGTAGAACGCTCTATCTACGGCAAACTGCGATGTAGCCGGCGGCTCACTTCAGGTGGGAAGAGCTGAGGCGCCGAGCCGTTGCATTGGCCAAACTAACTTGACTCTTGTGAGTTCAGTACGTTGACTGGATCGTACTGCCAAGAGCGCTGAGGAAGCGTGGTGGCTCGGTGCGGGTTGCGCCACAAGATTGAGATCGAGGCCGAATTGGAGGAATGCCAGATCAAGGTCTTCGAGGGTGCCTCCCCCGTCGGTGTTGATAACGGTTCCATTGGTAATTGCCAGGTTGCGCAATGTCACATCGATCGAAGTCGTTGACGAGCCATCGTCAATCTCAAAGACACGCCGCTCCAAGCCAGCGGCGCTGACTTCTAGTTCGTAGCCCGTAGGCGCTTCGATGATTACGTCATCAGTGATGATTAACGCGGACTGGCTATCTGCGGGTTCAGTGAAGGTTATCGTTGCCTTGGTTGGATCGCCCGATAGCCTGAATAGCGATAAGTCAAAACTGATAGTGTCGGTATCGAGGTCAAAATTGGAGGCGGCAACTGCTTCACGAAGCGTCGTTAGGCCGTCTCCGGATATTGTATTGTCCAGGTCCGAATTGACGGTGAGTACGGCCAGCATTCGACGGTCTTCGTATTGTTCCAACCGAAGCTTTCTGCGAAGCACTGAAGTTAATCTGAGACAACGGTTCCTTCAAGTCAATCCGAGTCTCGTGAATAGTGTTCTCCAAGACATTAGGCTACGCATGATTTCCCCTTCCTGAAATTCCAATCCTGTTGTGCTAACCGATACGCCCAGCACAAAACATGACTCTCTGCCTATTCTCCCATGTGAACTGGTCGTCGGAACATAAAACAGAGTGCGGCGATCAGCAGCAAGCCAAGGGAAGCAGATTCGGGGACCATACTTCCCTCTATTATAAAGCGATGGTTAGTAAACTCTACGACGTCAGATAGGTCTGTTAGATTAAACCAATCTGCCCCAGATTGAGATCCGATATATGTGGGTGTTCCAATATCTATGCCGTTACGAACCGCACCTCCGCTTCCGGTAGCACCAAAAAGCCCGCTGCCAAAAACGAGAGCGTACCAGCCAGACTCTAGCTGCTTGGCCAAATCACCAAACACCTCATCGGAAGGCTCAGGGAAGGTCAGTAAAGTTGAGCCAACAACATCCGACGTCGAGAGATCGCCCGAGTCTGGGAAATCGTGTTCGTCGTCTAATTCAACAATCGCACCAAAGAAAGAATTGTCTGCGAGGGTGTTCTTAACGAAATGCCCCCCAATTCGTGTAGTGGTGACTGATTGATCAATAAAGAATCGCACACCGACAAAAACCGCAGTGCTAACATCAGTTCCCGGTACTGTCCCGTCAGTAAAGTCACTCCACGGAACTCCCGTAGGGCCAAGCGTACCGCTTTCGTAGAGCGTCGCTGCGTGAGCATTAGTGAACGCCACCGCCAGTAAGATAGCAAGAAAGCACTGAGAGACGCGAACCATGACAAAACCCCTCAAAGTCAATGGGCGACCGCCACGGCCCGAGCCACGGTACGCTTCAGGAACTGGTTGCCGGCACGCGCAATAGCTGTGCCAAATCACGACTAGCCCATTATAGCCAATAATGGCCAACTAGAGGCTGATAATCTTCTGCCCCAAAGTGGCACACAAGTGTGCGATATTGGCCATCAGGGCACAGTGTGGGGGCGAACACATGCAATGTTGCTGGTTGCACCACCGAAGGAAGACACCTATGGGATGTATTCGCGACACTACACAAGCAATGCTGCGAAAACCAAAGAAAACGGCCCGTTCAATAATCAGCTTGACACCCCCGGCCCGATTGGGCAAGAACGCGGGCGGCGCAGGAGATGCGTAAGTGGGTGCTGTGGCGGCTGAAGATGTTGCCGCGGATGATGAGCAGCTCCTGCCGGGCCCACGAAACCTGATGGCAGGGACTTCGGCAAACGACTACAATAGAGGCCATGCTGACTGCCTCCGACAAGCTGTCGTGCGCTGCCGCTTCATGGAGCCACCGAGTTGCCTGGGCAACTTATTTGTTCTTCGTGCTGTGGTCCGAGGTCCAGGGCGAGACCGTCCGTTTCAATCGCGACATCCAGCCGGTCTTGGCTGCTCGTTGCTTTTCCTGCCACGGTCCCGACGAGGCCGAGGCGGGCCTGAGTCTTCACACCCACGATGCCGCACTGGCCGAGCTGGACTCAGGCGGATTTGCGATTGTGCCCGGCCAGCCCGAACAGAGCGTTTTGTTGGCGCGGATCGGCAGCGAAGACCTCGACCTGCGGATGCCGCCTGAGGGCGAGCCGCTCTCGCTCGAGGAGATTGCCGCGCTGCGACGTTGGATCGAAGCCGGCGCGGAATGGGAAAAGCACTGGGCCTTTACACCACTCCAGCGCCGCGAGCCGCCCGCGGTGAAGCAGCTCGACTGGGTCGCCAATCCGATCGACGCCTTTCTGCTCGCCAGGCTTGAGGCCCAGGGGCTTGCGCCGCAACCGCCCGCCGACAAGCGGACCCTTGCCCGCCGGGCTTACTACAACATCACCGGTCTGCCGCCGTCGCCCGAGCAGTTGGCGGAGTTTCTCGCCGACGATCGGTCCGATGCCTACGAGCAGTTGGTCGACCGCCTGCTGGCCTCGCCCAGGTACGGCGAGAAGTGGGCCCGCCATTGGCTCGACGTGGTCCGCTATGCCGAGACCAACAGCTTCGAGCGCGACGCGGCCAAGCCCTACGCCTACAAGTATCGCGACTATGTGATTCGCAGCCTCAACGACGACAAGCCCTACGATCAATTCGTCCGCGAGCAACTCGCCGGCGACGAGCTGGATCAGGTGACGGCCGACTCGATCATCGCCACCGGTTACTACCGCCTCGGCACGTGGGACGACGAACCGGCCGACCCGCTGCAATCGCGGTATGATGATCTCGACAACATCGTCAGTACGACAGGGCAGGGGTTTTTGGGACTGACCGTCGGTTGTGCCCGCTGCCACGATCACAAGGTCGATCCCTTTCCGCAGACCAATTACTACGGCTTGCTGTCGTTCTTCAGCGATATCACGCCGTATGCTTTGCCCACCCGGCGAGATGCCAAGTATCACAGCCTGTGGGACTTGTCGCCTCCGGAACAGAAAGCGAGGAGACAAGAGCTCTCAGCCAGAATCGAACAGCTTCGATCGGCAAAGAAGTTGATTGAACAGCAAGCGATCGAGCGAATGGACGCCGCCGACCAGCGCCGCACCGAGACCGACGAGCGGCAGCAGGTGCTCGACGAGAAGCTCGGGCAGTTTCTGACCTCAGCCGAGCGAAAGCCTTACGACGATACGATCGCCGAAATTCAAGTTGCCGAGACAAGTCTTGCGCAAGTGCCAGCGGCCGAGTACGCACTTGCGTTGGCAAAGTGCGATCCGCATCCGGATACGACGCATGTGATGTTGCGTGGCAATCCGCACGCGCTGGGCGATCCCGTGGAACCTTGCTTTCCCGAGTTGTTTAACCAGGAGCCTCCGATCATTCCTGAGCCGGCTAACGATGCCCGTTCTGCTGGGCGCCGTCGGGTGCTGGCCGACTGGATTGCCTCGCCCGAGAACCTGCTCACTTCGCGCGTGATCGTCAATCGCGTCTGGCAGCATCACTTCGGTCGGGGCATCGTCCGTTCGGCCAACAATTTTGGCCAGCTGGGCACTCCGCCCACGCACCCCGAGTTACTCGATTGGCTTGCCTGCTGGTTTACCGACAACGGTTGGAGTCTGAAGAAGCTGCATCGGTTGATTCTGACGTCCAGCGCCTATCGCATGTCGTCGCAGGCCAACGAGGCAGCCTTGGCGATCGACCCCAGCAACGATTTGTTTTGGCGGTTCGATCTGCGGCGGCTCTCGGCCGAGGAGATTCGCGATTCGGTACTGATGGTTAGCGGTCAGTTGAACGAGCAAATGTACGGTCCCAGTATTTACCCTCCGTTGTCTCAGGAGGTGCTGCAGACGCAATCGCAACCCGGACTAGGCTGGGGCAAATCGGATCCGCGCCAGGCGGCTCGCCGAAGCATCTACATCCACATCAAGCGAAGTCTCCTTCCGCCCGAGCTGGCGATCTTCGATTTTCCCGAAACCGACACGAGCTGCGAGGCGCGGTTCGTTACTACGCTTCCCGCGCAGGCGCTCAATCTGCTGCATGGCGATTTTCTGCAAACCTATGCCGGCCACCTGGCCGATCGAGTGCGTGCAGAAGCGGGCGACGAACTTGAGGCGCGAGTTGTCCGTACGTTGCAATTGGTGCTCTCGCGCCAGCCCGAGCAAGCGAGCGTCGCCGATAGCCTGCAGTTGATCGAACGGCTGGAGAACGAGCATGGCCTGGAGCGCGACGAGGCCTTTCGGCAGTTCTGTGTGATGACACTGAATCTCAATGAGTTTGTGTACGTAGATTGAGGATGAATCATGGCTGGCAATGGCAACTTCTGCGGACGCACACGACGTGAGTTCCTCTGGGAAGCGGGCTGCGGCTTCGGGGCGGCGGCGCTCAGCGGCATGCTTGCCGGCGACGGCTTCTTCGCCTCCCGCGCCGAGGCGGCGCCAGCGACTTACCTCAACCCGCTAGCTCCTAGGGCGGCGATGTTGCCCGGCAAAGCAAAGAGCGTGATCTTTCTGTTCATGTACGGCGGGCCCAGCCATATCGATACGTTTGATTACAAGCCGGGTATGATTGGCCGCGACAACCAAACGATCGCGGTGAAGACCTTTGGCCGTAGCGGCAAGAAGAATCACGGGCGAATTGTCGAACCGCGCTGGAAGTTTCAGCAGTATGGCGAGTGCGGCAAATGGGTCAGCGCTTTGTTTCCGCACCTGGCGCGCCAGGTTGACGACATTGCGTTTTTGCACTCGATGACGGCCGACTCGCCCATCCATGGATCGGCCATGCTGATGATGAACTCCGGCAAGCTGATCTCGGGTAGCCCGGCATTGGGATCTTGGGTCAATTACGGGCTGGGCAGCCCCAACGAGAACCTGCCCGGGTTTGTCGTGATGCTCGATCCCTCGGGCGGACCGATCTCGGGCGCCAAGAACTGGTCGAGCGGTTACATGCCGGCGACCTATCAGGGTTCGGTGTTTCGGCACGAAGGCGCGCCGATTCTTGATCTCTCGCGACCTGCCAACACCACCCGCGAGATGCAGCGCGAAACCCTGAATACCTTGGCCAGCATCAACGGCCGCCACCTTGCCGAGCGGCCAGACAACTCGGAGCTCGCCGCGCGGATTTCCAGCTACGAACTGGCTTACAAGATGCAGGTCTCTGCGCCCGAGGCGACTTATCTGTCGACCGAGTCGGCCGCGACGCTCGACATGTACGGAGTAGGCGGGAAGCAAACGCACAACTTCGGTTCGCAGTGCTTGATCGCCCGTCGGCTCGTGGAACGCGGCGTACGCTTCATCCAACTCTACTCGGGCGGCAACCATAACGACGCCAATTGGGATGCCCATGGCGATCTCATCCATAATCATGAGTTACACGCTGGCGAGACCGACCAGCCGATCGCCGCCCTGATACGCGACCTGAAACAGCGGGGCATGTTGGACGAAACGTTGATCGTCTGGGGCGGCGAATTCGGTCGGCAGCCGACCGCCGAGTACGCCAAAGGCACTGGTCGCGATCACAACAGCTACGGATTTACGATGTGGATGGCGGGCGGCGGCATCCGGGGTGGCACTTCGGTCGGCACCACCGACGAACTCGGCAGCCGCGCCGTGGAGCGCCCCCTCACCGTCAAAGAACTACATGCAACAGTGCTCTACCAAATGGGGCTCGACCCCAATCACCTGAGCTACTTCTACGGCGGACTCAACCAGAAGCTCGTCGGCGTCGAGCCGATCGAGCCGATCCGTGAAATCGTCGCGTAATGGGTGTCTGAAACGCTCCCTTGAACTGTGCTCCGCTGCTTGACGTCGTTTGAAGCCGTAGCATTTCGCCACCTGGGTAACCACAACAGCAAGAAGGCCACGACGAGAACGCTTTTAGGCGCTTGAAGCCAGTCTGTTCGCGTCGCGTCGCAGTAGTTCAATATCGTAGCGGTTCAATACTTAGGCAGTACCGCCAAGCGACCATAGCAATCAATAAGCATCGTCGCCCGGCTGCTGCAGATTCTTTTCGGGCGTTGTGCCGTCGACGCCCCTCAAATCCGATTGCTTGTGGTTCGAGGTCATCAACTGGGCGTAGACCAGGTTGTCGATCTGGTCGGAGATGAAGGCAACCTGCCCGGCCATAAACGCCGCTTGCACGCCTCCCGGATGATTACTCGACGGGAAACCGTAGTTGGCGGTCATACTGTCACTGATTGTCTGATGGATCAATGGCTCCTTGAGCCCGTTAATTCGCCGATACTTGGCATCCGTTTCAGTGTTGGTAGAACTTGTAGCAAGGTCGTCAGCTACCACCTTCGGTTGCTCCCAGCAGAAGCCGAAATGGTACTTCTTGTCGGTAACTGTCCCAGCGTTGTAATAGCCCCAATGCGTAGCATTCTTGTTCTCGGTGAGCATCATCGTGCGGGTTGTCCCATCACCCTTCGACTGAATGTAGGCTGTGGTCATTTTGATCATCGGCTCCCCGTTAGTATCACGGGCATCGTCGAGGCTAGGTGAAACGTAGGCGCCATCGGCTGTGCGTGTGCGATCAAAAAAAACACCGTTGGCTGCATTCTCGCGCTTGGCCGAGCTTGACCCATCGTTGAACACGTACCCAGCATTAGCAACATAGGACAGCAAAGGCTCGCCTACCGTGTCTGGCGGATCACTAGGACAAACGAAAATCTCGATGGATGGAAAGGCCTGGGGGTCTGGGACGTTCGGTCTGCCGTTGCTACCAATGTTGTTCCACAGATCCCACAGGGGCGTCTGCTCAAGTTGCGGGAAAGTCATCACCAGCCAGCTGGCGCGGTTCTGCTTATCGGGGGTGGTCCCAGGAATGCCCAGCTTGTTGATGTAGCCAGGAAACTCGTTGAGCGACGTCTCGCGGGTGGTCAGCGCCAGCGCGAGTTGCTTGAGATTGTTCTTGCAGGTGTTCGCCCGGGCGGCTTCGCGGGCGGCTTGGACCGCAGGTAGCAGGAGGCCTACCAACGTGCCGATGATCGCGATGACCACCAGGAGTTCAACCAAAGTAAACGCCGCTTTGTTCTGTTGCCTCATCTCTGAACTCCCTGAAGAGTGAAAAGTGGATGCCGCGCTATCAGCCTGTTCCGCAGGGTGCGCCAAGCACACGCCAATACAATAATAGTCGCGACTGCAAGGCCCGCCGCTGGGCCCTCGTAGCCGAGATCCGTGCCAGACCACCAGGAAATAGTAACAAGAGCTCCCAACACACGACCCGGCTAACGGCTTAATTGTCGCAAAAAAGGGTTGATTTGTCCAGCAATGGTCGTTTTGCCCGCCCTGTCAGTGCCCGACGCAATGCCCCAGCCTGCGGGACTCCGAACTGGAGAGGCCAAGTCAAACTTTAGGGGACATTTGTATTATTCACGCCTGCAATGCGGCTGTGCCTGCTATTCCGCCACAGTCCGGTAGTTGAAGTGGCCCGACCCGCAATGGTATGTTAACGGGCTATCCACCAGCTCGGTTCAGGCGGCCGGGAACCTTACCTTACTCGATCGGGAGAATTAGCAGATGTCGATGTTCATAGGTGAAGCACTCGCAGGCGATGGCAACGAAATTGCTCATATCGACCTGCTCATTGGCAGCAAAGAAGGCCCCGTCGGAAACGCCTTTGCAAACGCCCTGGCTCGTCAGAGCGAAGGACATACCAACCTGCTGGCCGTCTTGACCCCCAATCTTGCCGTGAAGCCCGCCACCGTGATGGTCACCAAAGTTACGATCAAAGGCATGCGGCAAGCCGTACAGATGTTCGGGCCTGCCCAGGCAGCGGTCGCCAAAGCGATTGCCGACTCAGTTGGTGATGGCGTGATCTCAACCGACGCCGCCGAAGATCTCGTCTGTGTCTGCGGCGTGTTCATCCACCCCGAGGCAGCCGACGACAAGAAGATCTACGACTACAACTACGAAGCCACCAAGATGGCAGTCAAGAACGCCATGGAAGGCAAGCCCACGGCCGGCGAAATGCTCCGAGGCAAAGAGGAAGCCGCGCATCCTTTCCGCGGCTTCTAGCACGTTAGAAGCCGACTTGGCAACTTGTCCACGGCTCAAAGCCCAGGGGTGCATCCCCTGGGCTTTTCCTTCGCCGCATGGGTCCCCGAATTTGATTAGATCGCAATGAAAAAGATCCTGCTCTGTCTTGACAGTGATCCGCAGCCCAGCGTTTTCGACAGCGTGGTCGCCATCGATGCCGACGTCGACTACCTGCTGCGCCACGGGGATGTCAAACCTGCCGAGGTCCGCGACCTGGTGCACGGCGTGATGTTCACTCGCGGCGGAGCCCATCTGAAGAACGCCGCCGTGTTTATCGGCGGCACCGACGTCCACGCCGGCGAACAATTGCTCGCCGCAGCACAAAAAGCCTTCTTCGGCCCAGTTCGGGTGTCGCTGATGCTCGACTGCAACGGGGCCAACACGACCGCCGCCGCCGCGGTGGTCTCGGCGCGCCGCCACGTTCCCATGGGGCCAGAGACTACGGCAGTCGTGCTGGGCGCCACCGGCTCGGTTGGGCAACGTGTGGTGCGAATGTTGGCTCAAGAAAGCGTCGAGGTTCGCGTCGCCTCGCGCCGGCTGCCTCGAGCCGAAGGGGTTTGCCATCGAGTTTCGCAAGCCGTCAGCGGAGCCCGCTTGACTCCCCACTCGACCGATGCGACCGAAGTCGCCGAGCTGATCCAGGGCGCCCAGCTAGTGATTGCCACAGGCGCCGCCGGGGTGCAACTGCTCGACGCCAATTCGCGACGTGCCGCTGCTTCGTTGCAAGTGGCGATCGACCTCAACGCAGTACCCCCGCTAGGCGTCGAAGGCATCGAGCCCGGCGACAAGGCCGCCGAACGCGCCGGACAGATCTGCTACGGCGCCCTGGGCGTCGGCGGGCTGAAGATGAAAATTCACAAAGGCGCGATCAATCGCCTGTTTCAGGCAAACGATCTGGTTCTCGATGCCGACGAAATCTACGCACTCGGTAAACACCTCGATGCCTGAGCCGCGGCCAAGTAGCTGCTGCAAACTTGCCCAATCTCTGGTGGGAAGCGAAAGATGACGTTGTCTGTGCGACGCGCAAAAAGCGGCAACGGTTGGACCCTGGTTCCCTCGCGCGACGCGCGCGATTGTGCCGAAGATCTCGACGAAGTGCGCGCCATGATCGACGCTGGCGAAATCGACATTGCCGTCGACGAACTGCGCTGGCTGTTGGGAAATTGCCATGAGTTGCTCGACGCTCATTACTTGCTCGGGCAACTGGCTGTCGAAATCGACGGCGACGTGCCGCTCGCACGCGGCCATTTCGGCTTGGGCTACCAATTGGGAATGAAGGCCTTGAAAAAAGCCAGGCTCCCGACGCCCGTCCCCGCACTGCACCCTGCCAACCGCACGTTCTTCGACTGCGGTCGCGGACTCATCTGGTGTCTGCATCAACTGAAAAAACCCGAGATGGCGCTGGAAATCATCGAACAACTGCGGCAGCTCGACCCCGCCGACCCCCTAGCGCTGACAGCCTGGATCGATGAGATCAAGACCCAAGGGATGCCCATCGTGGATGTCGGCACGATGTTTCGCAAGGGGAATGGGGGGTAGCAGATTGACCTCTCCGTTTTCAGCTCTCCACGATCGGCTTTCCGCTTTCAACTCTCCCGTCTAAGGCAACGGAATCTCTTTCAGCTCGTATTCGACCGGCACCCGCACAATCGCGGCTGGCGTGCGATACACCCAGGTATACTCGCCGATCGCGTCGTCGGGCAATTCAAAGAAATATGCCAGGCCAATTTCTCGTTCCGATTGCATCGTCGTTTCGAAGCCGGCGTGGTCGATAATCTCTTCGTTCTTGTTAAGCAAATACGTGGCATTCTGAAACACCCAGCCGCGATGCGACTCGAGCCCTGCCTCTTCGCTTTCGACCTGCAACCGCATGTGCACTTCCCAGAGCGCCTGATTCTTTCGCAGGCCGCTCAAGGTTACCCTCACACCTCCACGCCGCTGCTCAACGCTTTGCGGTTTGTCCAACTCGTTGAAGCGAAACTCAACCGTACGGCCTGGTACCAGGGCCGAGAGGCGCCCCTGGAAACTGGCGATCGACGACACTCCTCGGGGCGGCAAAGTGAGCGGGATGGTCAACTCGGTGGCATGGCTCCCAACTTGCACCTCGACGTCGAAAGAAGCCTCGGGATTCCTCACCGTGATCGGCGAGCCGTCGCCAGCAACAATCTCCAACCCCTCGGCCGGCTGAGACAGTGCGATTGGCTGCAAGCGGGGTTCCCAGGCAATCTCCAACTCGACGCTCGCCCCCTGTTCGCTCGGCGAACGCAAACTTCTGCGGGCAACGACGGCCAGGGGCTCGATGCGGAAAGGTCCGACATAGCTTGCCCGACCGACGCGCGGCGCAGCTCTCTCTTCGCGATTGATTACCGCCAGCGCCTCTTCCTCGGCAAACGGGTACAGGCTCATCTCCGTCGCATCGAGAATCTTGTCGATCGCCGGCCAGAACGCCTCGTTTTCGATCTCAATCGTCACGTTGCGCGGTTGGGCGTCCTGTCCAAACTGATCTCGATAGTCCATCAACTCGTTGCTCGTCTGCTCCTGGACCACTTTCAGAACTGCACTCAAATCCATGGCGCTGGCGCTGAGCGTAAGTCGGCTAGCCACCAGTTCCTTGTCACCTTGCCGCCTTTCGATGCGTTGGCGCACCCGGCTCAGCCTGAGCCGTACTTCGGCCGGCATCCCCTCCAGCGGCTCAGGCAGCAGCAACATGAACGCGTCGCATTCCTCCAGATCGGTCGGCGCCAGCTTGAACAGTTCTTGCTCAGCATCGTCACGACGAGCAGATTCCTCGTCGTTCAATTGGCGAAGTAACTGGTCGACTCGCAGTGAAAGCGCCGGGTCGGGCTCGGCTGCATACAGCACCGTGGCACTTGTCAGTATCAGGGCGACGCATGTCGCAGAAACTCCCCAGCCGCTATCTCGTGTCATCCGCATAAGGCCTCTCCACGCTATCTCCAGCAGGTCCACCACTCCATTGTAGCGGACCTGCCGGCTGTGACGAATCCTCGGTCTGACTGTGAGCTAAGCTTGGGATAGGGCGCCCCGGCGCCTGGGCCGTCCCACCCCATGATCAAAGCCTTATCGCCGTGGAGGAAATCGATCCGATGACTGGAGGACGTTTACTATTTGCGTGGAGCGCATCGCTCGCCATCGGGCTTCTTTGCTTGCCTGCCACGACCGCATCGGCAGCCGGTCCGGCGAAATTCATGATGACCACCCACGTCAACGGCCGAGTCTTGGAAGGCCAACCGCTCACCTGGACCGATCGGCAGATGCTGCTGCTCGGCCGTGACGGCCAACTGTACGAGTTTGAGCCTGAAGCCGCGAAGGACTCGCAGAAGACGAGCACCCGATTTCAGGGCTATACCGTGAGCGAAATGCGGAATCGGCTCCGGGCAGAGTTTGATAAGAGCTTCGACATCAGCACCACCGCCCACTTCGTCGTCGTCCATCCGCGCGGCCAGTGGAGTGCTTGGGCCGAACGCCTCGAGTCGCTATTCCGCTCTTTTACTCATTACATGCAGGTGCGTAGTTTCTCGATCCAGCAGACCCAGGTGCCGCTTGTGGCCATTGTTTTTCGTAACCAGAGCGACTATTACCGCCACGCCGCAGCCAGCGGCACCCCCCTGCAACCAGGCACTCTGGGCCATTACGATCCGCAGTCCAACCGCATCTTTCTCTTCGACGCCACCACACCCGACGGCGAAACCGATTGGTCGGCCAATGCCGAGACGATCATCCACGAAGCCACCCACCAAACCGCCTTCAACGTTGGCGTCCATCGACGATTTGCCGAGCAGCCTCGCTGGGTGGTGGAAGGATTAGCAACGATGTTCGAAGCACGAGGAGTATGGGATGGCCGATCGGTCTACCAGCAGTCCGACCGAATCAACCGTGGCCGACTCGAAGACTTTCGCGCCCTTCTCCAGAGTCGACCCGACAACGTGCTGGCTCATCTCGTCTCTTCAGACCAGTTGTTCCGAAGCAATCCTGGGGCCGCCTACGCCGAGGCCTGGGGACTAACCTTTTTTCTCTGCGAGACCCAGCCGCAGGCTTACAGCCAGTACCTGGCCCGAGTGGCCGCTCGCAAGCCCTTTGCCGCCTACCCAGCCAAAGAACGGCTGATCGACTTCATGAGTATCTTCGGCAAAGACCTCGAACTGCTCGACGCCCAACTGCTGCGTTTTGTCTCCAAACTCGATTGAAACCGTCATCGTAACTGCCGTGGACCGCATGGCAGTCCGGCAAAGTCGGGGTTGAGCTGCTTCGCGTGGAAACTGCGTCGCGAGGCGGCTGACTACCGCTTGTCGATGGGCACAAAATCGCGGGCGACCTCGCCCGTATAGACTTGCCGCGGCCGGCAAATCCGTTTCGTCGGGCTCTGATGCATTTCCCGCCAGTGGGCAATCCACCCCGGCAAGCGACCGATCGAGAACAACACCGTAAACATCTGCACCGGAATACCTAACGCCCGATAGATGACGCCCGAGTAGAAGTCGACGTTCGGATAAAGTTTCTTCTCGATGAAGTATTCGTCGTTCAGTGCCACTTCGGCAAGTTCCTGGGCGATATCAAAAACAGGATCGTTGATATCTCGTTTTGCCAGCAGTTTATCACACGACGCCTTGATGATCGTGGCGCGCGGATCGAAGTTCTTGTATACGCGATGTCCGAAACCCATGAGCCGGAAGTCGTCGTTCTTATCCTTAGCCTTGTCGACGTACTTTTTGACGTTGCCGTGATCTTGCCGAATCTGCTCGAGCATCGCCACACAGGCTTCGTTTGCCCCGCCGTGCAGCGGCCCCCAGAGCGCGCTGATGCCAGCCGAGATCGAGGCAAACAGATTGGCATTCGACGAACCGACCATTCGCACCGTCGAGGTACTGCAGTTCTGCTCGTGATCGGCATGCACAATCAGCAGCAAATTGAGCGCATCGACAAAATCCGGGTCGACTTCGTAATCTTCGGTAGGCACCGAAAACATCATCCGCAGGAAGTTCGCACAGTAGGTCAGGTCGTTCTGAGGATAAACAAAGGGCTGGCCTACGGATTTCTTGTAGGCAAAAGCGGCAATCGTGGGCAACTTGGCCAAGAGCCGGATTGCCGACTCGGTGACTTGCTCATCGTCGTGAGGATCAAGCGAATCTTGATAAAAGGTCGACATTGCCCCAACGACTGAGCTCAAGATCGCCATCGGATGGGCGTCACGCGGAAAACCATCGTAGAACAGCCGCATGTCCTCGTGCAGCATCGTATGCCGCCGCAGCCGCATTCGGAATTTCTCCAGCTCGGTCTGGGTCGGCAGTTTGCCGAAGACCAGCAAATAGGCAACCTCGATAAAATCGCATTGCCCCGCTAGTTGCTCGATCGGATATCCCCGATAGCGGAGAATTCCCTTCTCGCCGTTAAGGAAAGTAATCGCGCTGGTCGTCGATCCAGTGTTCACATACCCTTCGTCGATGGTGATAAGCCCCGTTGCAGCTCGCAATTTGCCGATATCTATGGCCCGCTCACGCTCGGTCCCCTCAATCACCGGTAGATCAATCTCTTGGTCGCCAACCGTGAGTTTCCCAACTTCGCTCATCGAGCTCTTCCTTTCCAACGTCCCACTCATAATGTCCCACTTAGGTCAAGAAATGGCATTTAGACCGGCGGTGGCCCACAAGAAGTGTAACGGCGGCGCGCCCGATCAGCAATCGGGGCGATCCATCCGACTGCGCTGGAAGGCTATTGAGACTGCCCTGGAAGAGTTTGCCGCAGATTGGGAGTCAGCGCTTTTGCTGCTGTCCTAGCAGCTCGGCTACTTGCGGACCGCTGAATTCGCCGTCAAAGACGGTCCAAACCCGACTTTGCTTGCGTAGTTTGACCAGTTCCTCTTCTACCAGCTCTCGTTTCTGGCTGGCCTCAAGCTCATCGCGGATAGCGGCTTGGGCCTCCTCAAACGAAGTTCGACCCGCTTCCTCACGCTCGAGTACGCGGACAATATGAAAGCCGCTTTCGGATTCGAGAATATTGCTCAACTGTCCGACTTGCAACGTAAAAAGAGCTTCGTCGACCGACTTGCCACGAAGTGCCCCCCGAGTAGTCCAGTCGTGCTGCCCGCCCTCTGCGGCCGTAAAACCGTGAGACTGCTCTTTAGCAAGCTCGACAAAAACTGGCCCCCTTGCTGCAGGATTGGCTTGCACCCTCTGCCAAAGTTGGTTGCCCAGTTCTGCCATGGCGCGCCACGTGGCCGTACGATCACCTTCGAACCGATCGAACCGTAACATCAACTCTTCCCATTTGGCCCGGGCCGGGTAATCGTACTTAGCCAGGTGTTCCTGGTAGTATTCGAGCATTTGCTCGTGGGTTACCGGCTTGGGCTTGGGCGTCTTCTGCCGCAGCCATTCTCCGGCAATAGTCCGTTCGTTGAATTGCCGTTGCACATCGGCAAGCGAAGAGCCGCGCGCTTCTAGCAATTCTGCCAACGCGCGGCGGTCTTTCACTTCGAGCACTTTGACCAATCGAGGTACTTCGCTCTCTTCAAAGGGTTCGACCAGATTCTTTTCGATCTGCGGAATATTCTCGCTCGGCACCGTGCGGCGGAAATCGGCATAAAGCAACTTGGTATCAATCAGCCCCATCACCTGTTGCCGCAAGATGCTCCTACGGGCAACCTCGATCTGTTCCGGAGCAATCCGATCGCGATTGGCTTCGATGATTTGATTCACCTGCCAAAGCACGTCGCTGGCCAATACGATCTGACCGTCCACACGAGCCACAATCTCGCCACCTTCCAGAGGCTGAGCCCCGGCGGACGACGTCGGTAATATGCTGTCGCTAACTACGTCAGTCGATTGCGGAGAAACGGCCGCCGACTGAGGAACTGGCGGGGCAATTGTCGCCGGCGATGCCGAAGGTTGTGCCGGATCATAGATCCCGCGCACAGCCGAGGCTCGCGGCGGGGGAGGGGGGGCGAAAGCCGGTTGAGCCCACGCCGCACTGCTTCCCAGAGCTTGCCATGCCAACAGCAGAAAACAGTAAATGCTGGCCTCGATCTGACAAATCGCCGCGGTGCTCGAGCGAACTGTCCCGTCGCGGCTAAGGTCCACTTTGCTATTGTCCGATGGGCCCATTGAGCTCGCTCAAAAGAGAAGTAAAGAAAAGCGGCGGGATTCTAGTGATCAGCCAACGCTGGCCGCAAGAGCGATTTGAGCTCTTCGAGAATCTCCTGAATATCGCTAACTTCTTTACCCATAGGGAGATACGCACTTTTAGCGTCTGCCACTCGCAGCCTCTGACCGCTTCGCACGACCAGATCGGCGATTTTCGCTCGGTCGGTGAACCCGAGGACCAGATATCGACCCTCGAGATGAATCGCGTTGATTCTCCAGCTGTGCGCCCAAATCCGCAGTCGGGCAAGTTCTACCAACTGTTCGACCGAAGCGGGCGGCGCGCCGAATCGATCAGCTAGCTCCACGCGAAAGTCATCCAATTCCTCTTCCGCAACTATCCGAGCCAGCCGTCGATACAGATCGATCTTCGTCCGCATGTCGGGCACGTATTGCCGAGGAAAATACGCGCCCAAAGGCAAGTCGAGCGAGACGTCGACCGCTTCCTTCAGCGGCAATTGCTTGAGTTGTCGAACCGCTTTCTCCAGCAAAGCACAGTACAGTTCGTAACCCACACTGGCGATGTGGCCACTTTGTTGCGTGCCCAACAGGTTCCCGGCCCCACGCAGCTCCAAGTCGCGCATCGCGATAGCAAACCCCGCCCCCATCTGGCTGTACTCTTCGATCGCGCGTAAGCGGCGCGCGGCTTCGGGCGACAAGTGCCGGTCTTCATCGACGAGCAAATAGCAATACGCACGATGCTTGTATCGACCCACACGGCCGCGCAGCTGGTGCAGGTCGGCCAGACCATAGCGATCGGCGTCGTCGATAAAAATCGTATTGGAATTGGGTATGTCGAGACCGCTCTCGATGATCGTTGTCGCCAGCAGGATATCGAATTCGCCGCGCATGAACCCGAGCATCACCTCCTCCAGCTCGGTTTCAGGCATTTGCCCATGTCCGATGCCTATGCTGGCTTCTGGCACAATGCGCCGCAGTCGTTCTGCCACCGCGTGAATGTCATGCACCCGATTATGAACAAAGTAGACCTGACCTTCGCGGTTCAATTCGCGCAGCACCGCATGACGAACGAGCGTCTCGTCGAACCGTGCGATCCGCGTTTCTACGGCAAGCCGATCCTCGGGAGCAGTTTCCAGATTCGAAATGCTTCGTACGCCTAAGAGCGACATGTGTAAGGTACGAGGAATCGGAGTGGCCGTCATGGTGAGCACATCGACACTCGCCCGCAGTGCTTTAAGGCGCTCCTTCACGGCTACGCCAAATCGTTGCTCTTCGTCGATGATCACCAGTCCTAGGTTCTGGAATCGCACGTCTGCCGATGCCAACCGATGTGTGCCGATCAGCAAATCGACCTGTCCTGCGGCAGCTCGTTCGAGGATTAGTCGCTGCTCTTTCTTCGAGCAAAAGCGCGAGAGTACTGCGATCTCGAAAGGAAACTCCGCCATTCGCTGCGTAAACGTCCGACCATGTTGCATCGCCAGTACGGTCGTCGGCACGAGCACGGCCACCTGGTGTCCGGCGTCGATTGCCTTGAATGCAGCCCGAATGGCCAACTCGGTTTTGCCAAAGCCAACATCGCCGCACAGCAGCCGATCCATCGGTTTGGGTTGCTGCATATCCTCCTTGATCGACTCCAGAGCCACCAATTGATCTGGCGTCTCTTGATGGGGAAAGGCGGCGTCGAATTCTTGCTGCCAGGTGCTATCTTCCGGAAACGCGATGCCCGGGCGAGCACTGCGGGCCGCCTGCAACTGGAGCATGTCGGCCGCCAGGTCGGTGACCGCTCTTTCCGCTGCCTGCTTTTGGCGCAGCCATGATTTGCCGCCAATACGTGCCAGCGAAGGCTTCGTCTTGCGGCCGCCGACATACTTCTGAACCAGGTCGATCTTGCTCGAGGGCACATAGATGCGCGTCCCGCCATGAAACTCGACCTCGAGGTGTTCTTCAGCACTCCCTTCCTTCTGCAGGAGTTTGAGCCCTCGGTAACGGCCGATGCCATGGCCAACGTGTACCACCAAGTCGCCTTCTCGTAACTGCAAGAAGCTATCGATCGCCCGACCCACTCGCCTCAGACTAGGCCGAGCGACTTCCTCGCGGAGAAACAGCTCCGCTGCGCTGATCAGTACCACCTGCTGATCGACTAATCGAAAACCGCTTCTTAGGCGTCCCAGGACAAACTGGAGACGGCCTTGATTCAGCAGTTCGGTCTTGCCGAATAACTCGGTCAGACGCTGCACCTCGGCTTCGGTCTCGGCAACAAGAAAGACACTTTGGCCAGCCGCCACACTGTCCAGCTCTTCGCGCACTCGATGAACGTCGCCGCTAAACCGCTCAATCGACTCGAACTGCAAATGTGCCGTCGTCTCGTACGAACCCGCGGGCACCCCCGAGGCGGTAACCGAAGGAAACTTGTAGACTTCCTTGAGAGCCGTCGACACGGCAAAGAACTCGTCGGGCCGCTCGAGCCGTCGGTGATAGTACCTGCCTTCCTCCTCCAATTCGCTCGGTTCGACTAGCAGAAACCAACTCTGCGATGGAAGATAGCTCGTGAAGTGCGTACGGTCGCGGGCGTTAGGCTGCAGGGCAGTGATGTCGACCGCTTGCAGGTTCTCCTTACTGCGCTGCGTGGCAACATCGAAAGAGCGGATCGATTCTACTTCGTCGCCAAACAGCTCGATGCGCACAGGATATTCCGCATCGGGTGGAAAGATATCAAAAATTCCGCCGCGAACTGAAAACTCGCCCGGCAATTCAATGGCACTTGTACTTTCGCACCCCTGCGCAGCCAGCCACCCGGTCAACTCTGATACTGAGATCGTATCGCCAACACGCAGCGTTCGGGTAGCCGCCGCCAGATCGTTCCAACTCGGCCCCGGCTGCATCAAACTCTGAATCGCCGTCACCACCATAAAGGGGGCAGAACTATTCTTCTCGCCGCCCGCCTGCAGCCGCTTCATGACGCGCAAACGCTGCGCATAAATCTCGTCTTGTAGCAGCCGCTCTCGAGCATCGCTCTCCCAGGCAGGAAACTGCTCGACGGCAAGATTCGAAAACAGCCGCAGATCGTCGCTGAAGGCATCCAGATCTCTCGCGTGCGGCAAGACGACTACCAGGGTCGCTGGACACGCGCGCTGAATCGCGGTCGCCACCAGCGCGCACGACGAACCCCAGACTCCACCCAATGTTCCGCCATGCCCCGCCGCGAGGCTGGCAAGCACCTCAGGAAAGCCAAGCTGCTTCTCAAGTTGACCAGACAGGCCATAAAGCTCTTCAGCCGAAAATGGCCTGGCCGTGGCAATGCTGTCCATCGTTTTGATGACGGAATTGTACTTGGCGCGGCGGAAACCCGAAAGTGGAATGCACGCTGCCTGCAACTGGCTGGCTAAGATCGCCAGCCACGATCTGCTTGACTCACGCTGCCGCTTGCGCCGACCAGTTTTCCCATACAAACTCGTACTGGTAGGTCAACGCATGAGTCTTCTGCAACTTCGCCTGAATGGCGCGCATCCGCGCACGTGCCTTGGGCACAAACCAGTGAAACTGCACCTGGATGTTGTCGAACTGCTCGATCATGCCTGTCTCGATCAGCGATTCGAGCAGTTCGTACTCGCCCCCCTCAATGTTCAATTTCAACAAGGCCACTCGATCGATTCGTTGTTCTTTCATGAAATCCGTGATCGACCGCAGTCGGCATGCTTCGACTTCCTGGCCTGCTTTGAATTGCGAGGAAGAGTCTTCCAGTACCGCCAGCGATACCGTCCTGTCGCTTGACGAGAGACCAAAAGCGTGCGCAACCACATTTTCTACCTCTGCAAAGCGAGACTCGATCTGCTGATAATACGCAGCAACTGGCTCGAAAACGTGAATCCTCGAACCGTACCGTTCCGCAATCTCCGCAGCCCAATCGCCGCGATAACCTCCCACGTCGAAAACAACATCCTCTGGCCCAAGCTCGTAGGCGAGACGGTGCGTTGCGTCGCCGTCGCTGGCGAGCCATTGGCGATGGCTGCGGGCGTGAGTCGTGTACGGGGGCATACGGTCGGGAAGGCCACACAAGGTCAAAACGGCATCGGCTCGTTTAACCATGCTGCGGGCAATTCGCTGAGTAAATGGCAATCGTGTCACAGGTCGTTACTCATTCTAGAGGATAAAGCAGACTCGCTAGTTTCCATTGGTGCAAGGCACAGAGCTATGCAGCAGTGTTATTGGTTTTCAAAGCAGCAATCGTTTGTTCACCGATCCAGTCATGGCAGCCGATTGCGCCTCCCTCCTGGGTTCCCGCGTTAAACCAGGGCTGTGGATAGTACACTCGACGTTCTGCGCGGTCGTTCGCCAGGTAGGCTCCCCACCAACTGAAAGAGCTGTTGGCGATCACCGCGTGACGGCACTGGGTCATCAGAAACAGGTCTTCATGGGCCGTCGCAGCCCCGTTGTGCGTCACTGGGGTAAATGGTACACCGACGTCCAGGTTCGCCAGGCACCAGGCTGGGTCGTTGGAAAACAGAAACACGTGGAGGCCAGCGACACGCTGTCGAAGATCTGCCAAGCAGGCACGGTAATACTCGCTCTCGAGGCAACGGTAAATTGCTTGCGTCTCGGGGTCGGTCACATAATCGCCTCGGCGTACATGTACTGCCACGCTTTCGGTTTCTGACATCTTTTCTCCGACGGCGCGCGATTCTGACGACAGCGGATCGCGCAGCGCAAACTCCCTGCGCAACCGATCTCGCATTCCAGGAAAGAATCTTTCTCCTTGCCAATAGCCGTCGAGATAGAGATTAACTCCCGGTTTCACATACGCTTCCTGATAGCCAAAAGGCTTCTCGCGTCGCAGTGTCAACGGGGCTGAGCGAGTGCTGCGAAAGCGGCCGACAAACTGCTCGATCGCTTCCCTCGTGCGAGTAGTTCCCCGATATCTTCCCGGGATGCGGCGTCTGCACTCTGCGGGCATCCGCTTCGCGGTGATCGCAAAGCGATCAATTGCCAGCGCGTGCAATTGGTAGCTTTCATAAGCGCTGTCGTCCAGCATGAGTTCTTGCCCCGCCTGATTGGCCAGGTACAAGCCGTACGCATACTGAAACAACTGATTGCCCAGGCCGCCGATCAATCGTGTGATTATCATCTGCCTTGCCATTCGCCGAGCAATACAGTGTGTGGAATACTGCGGTCGGCGCCATGCCGACGAGCGTTAAGAAGCCCTGCGAAGCCTGGGCTTGGTAACAGTCTCGTTCAGCGATTGTTCGAGAGTGCGAATCAGCCGTTCGACGATCAGGTCGTCAAACATCGGACTGAGTCCTACGTAAAAACCGTCCTCGTGAACGGCCTCGGCGCCGGGGTAGTCTGCAGGATTGATCTCACCCAACAGCTTCGCGGCCGGTTGCCGGGCAAAATTGCCCGTTACGATAGGCCGCGTTTCTACACCGGCACGATCGAGACTGGCCAACAGTGCGCTGCGCTCAGTCGCTGCGTCTCCGCACAATCGCACCACCAAGGCAAACGGACTGGCAGTGCCCGCGGCGGGGGTATCAAACCGCCTCAGGTAGGGGCTACTGTCAACAAACTGATAGAACCGTTCGGCCAGTTCGGTACGGCGCATGCTCATCGCGTCGAGTTTCTTAAGTTGTTCGATGCCAAAGGCCGCCTGCAACTCGGTTGGGCGAACGTTGAATCCCCAATTGATGAACCGAAAACGCTCGTCCAAGCCCTGACCGAGACTGGAAACGCTCGCCTGATTGTTGATGCCCCGCGTCCATCCATGGGCACGCAGCACGCGAATCGCATCAGCGTCTTCCTCGCTTTGGCATGTCACCATGCCGCCTTCCATCGTGGTCATGTGGTGCGAGAAGAAGAAGCTGAAACTGCCTCCCAGCCCAAAGGTGCCTACGTGACGATCGCCATACCGAGCGCCGAGCGATTCGCAACAATCCTCGATCAGCAGCAACCCATACTCCTGGCAAACCTGTAACAACTCGTCCATCTCGCAGGGATTGCCCATCAGATGAACTGCAAACAAACACTTGGTGCGCGGAGTAATGCGCCGTCGCAAATCATCCAAATCGACGTTCAATGTCGACGGGTCGACGTCCACCAGCTTGACTTGGAGCCCAGCCATCAACGGCGACCAGACCTGGGTCGGCCACGTCACGGCTGGAACGAGCACCTCGTCGCCCGGCTGCAGTCGGGGATGATTGGGATTGATCAGCTGGAAGGCCAGCAAAAGATCGGCCGACGACCCACTGTTGACCATCACAGCGTCGTGCGCTCCGACGTATGCCGCAAATTGGCGTTCGAACATTCGCGTCAGGGTTCCCATCGAAGTGCGATAATCGCACATCGTTGCGACCGCTGCGGCAATCTCTTCCTTGCCATAGGTTGGCAGCGTCAAGGGAAACCAATACTTCCCCTGCCCGTCGAGCGGCGACTCCAGGTGCTCGTCCAACCAGTTTTCCAGGCTTTCCTGAGTGTGCAGTTTCATGCCGCCCTCGGGTTTGAGTCTTGGCCCACCAGTGTTCGGTACTCGGAAACAGTACGGCGAACCCCCTCGCGAAGCGATATCCGGGCCTTGAAACCGCTCGCCGCAAGTCGGCTCACGTCGGTACACTTTCGCAGCATGCCGTCGGGACGGCTTGTGTCCCACACGATCTCGCCTTCGTAACCTGTCTCGGCTGCAATGAGTGCGGCTAACTCCGCGATCGAAACATCTTCGCCCGTTCCCAGATTGATGATCTCTTCGCCCTCGGCAACTTTAAAGAGATGCAGTATCCCTGCGACTACGTCGTCGACATGAATGAACTCGCGCCGCGCCGCGCCCGTTCCCCACAGCACGACCTCTCCTGCCTTGGCCTCTTTGGCATCGCAGAAACGCTTGACCAAAGCACTGAGCACATGACTGCGCTCGAGCTCAAAGTGATCTCCAGTTCCATAGATATTGCAAGGCATCGGCAGTACGCACTTCATGCCGTACTGTTTGCGGTAGGCTTGCGCCAATCGCAGGCCTGCGATCTTGGCAATTGCGTATCCCTCGTTCGTTGGTTCGAGTGGACCGGTCAGCAGGGACTCCTCGCGCATTGGTTGCGGACACTCGCGAGGATAGATGCACGAACTTCCCAGGAGCAAAGACTTCTCGACACCAAACTGATGACAAGCGCTCAACTGGTTGACGACGATCCGCAGATTGTTGGCAAGAAAGCCGGTCGGATCTTCGATGTTAGCCATGATGCCGCCAACTTGGGCGGCCAGAAAGAAGGCATACTTTGGTCGATGCTGTTCAAACCAGGCGTCCACCGATCGGCTGTCGCAGAGGTCCATCTCTTGACGAGATGGCACCAACAGACGGTCGAAGCCCTGCGATTGCAGCTGCGCAACAAGCCGGCTGCCTACCATCCCGGTCCCACCGGTGATCAATATCGGGTCGCTACTATTCACGGAACTTCCTTGCTCCTTGACTGGCGGCTCGGGGGCTGCATCCTGCAGCCTCTTTTTGCCCGGCGATTATCAAGACTTGCCCCGTTAGGGGCAATGCCGATTGTGCCCATCCCAGGGTCGAACTCGAGGATCTCAGGCGGCGTCGCGATAGCGTGGTATTTCCGGCAATGCCGTCTTTCGGCCAAATAGCAAATGCGTGGTCGAGCGCGCCGCCACCTCCAGTGTCATGCGCCAGGTCAATGAACTGGCCGGCGCCTCTTGCCAAAGCTTTCGCAAATGCTTGCAAGCAATTCCCCAGTGTCCCTGACGCGAGGCCTTGCGGGCCCACTTGCCCGGTCCGCCTGGCGAACGCACCTTGAGGTAACGCTGTTCGAATCCATGCGGAACAAGCAGGCCACGACGTTCATACGCCTCTCTCAAAGCAGCGATCGCCCGCTGCACTCGCGACTCGCCAACGCGCCAGGTTCCGCTGGATGCATGCTGGCGATAGCAGAGCAATACCTCGGGCAAATTGGCCAATCTGCCGTGTTCAGACATCCGCAGCCACAGATCATAGTCCTCGACCCATTCAAATTCGGCCCGATATCCGCCTAACGATTGCACCGCCCGACGCCGCATCATCACCGAAGGATGAGCCAACCCACTTCGCATTTGCATTAAACCTGCGTCGATCTGCTCGTGCTCCAACGGATTCTGAACGATCGCCAGCGGCTCGCTGTCGGTGTCCATCTCCAGAATGGCTGTTCCCACGGCAAACACTTTGGGATCCGCCTGCAAAAACTCCACTTGCCGCTGAAAACGGTCTGGCATCGCAATGTCATCGGCGTCCATGCGTGCTATCAGTGGCGCTGTGCATTTCGACAGCCCTGCGTTCAGGGCGCCTACCAAACCGGCATTCTCCTGCCGCAGGACCTCGATTCGGCGATCTTCCGCCGCCAACCGATCGAGAATCTCCGACGAACCGTCTGTGCAGCCGTCGTCCACGCAGATCAGTCGAAATGATTCGAAACTCTGCCGCAAGATGCTCTGAACCGATTCACAGACATATGTCTCGGCATTGTAAACAGGCATGACGACGTCGACGTCTGGCAAAGGCATGACGATCCAAACTGGAGTAAGTGTGAAGAATCAAGCAAACCATATAATCTGAAACACGCGTTACGCCGCGAGTTGGCTGCGTTCGCATACCTCCCGAACCGCCTGCGCGGACCACACGCCAAGCATCTTGTCCGGATAGGCGCCGTTGTCTTGCGTGCATTGTTCGTCGATCCATTGGCAGGGTGCGGGCAGACAAAATGGATCGGCTTGCAGATTCAGGGGACGCCACTGGCCGGTGACAATCTGTTTTTCATTCCCCCGGTCAGTAAACGAAGTCGTGATCAGATACTTCGCATCACTACGGGCAATGTTCCGCAGCGCTTGCCAAACGTGATGGTTCGAGAAATGCACCAGACAATCTCGGCAGAAGATCGCATCCACACTGGGCAAGGCGTCTGTCAACAAATCACAGGAGACAAACGAACGGCTTTCGCTTGCAAATGCCTCGTTCCCGCGAACCAGGTCTTCGACAATGTCGGCACCGACGTACTCGATCCCGTCGAGATCCACATGCCGCATCCAGTAAAAGTCGCCGCAGGGAATGTCGAGCAGCGACCGTGCCCCTAGCTCTCGCAATACGCGGGGCAGCTCGGCGACAATTCGAGCGGTTTGCTCTCGATCGGAACCCAGGCCAGAAACCGATTCCGTTCCTTTCCAGCCGTTACGCTCGTAAATCGATTCGAATACCGATCGCGGGGTCATCTTCGCTAGCTGCTCCGCCTTCAATCGGCGACGACCGGTGAAGACTCGACTTAGAAATTCCTGCAGCCGTGGCATCACACTAGCTCCCATCCATGAGCTTCTGTTTCTGTCTCTTCCTGAAGCCGTGCGAGACTAGTACCAGCCTTCGCTCCAGTCAACGCCAGCTTCAATGGTGCTATCAGCTGCCAGGCAAACTCCACCGGAGTCGCAACTTCCCCAGCAGCACCTACGCGGCCCGGCGCAGAAAACGGCCTACTCCGCTCATTGCGAGCTGCAGATGCTGCCCCTTGGGATAGAGACGTAGCCTGCGCTTCGGGCGATCGACAAGCTTCTGTCGCAGCAAACGTACGAGCATCGCAAAGAGGTTCAACTCGTCCAGAACGACTCGCCTGGCTTGCTGCACTTCGTCGCGACGTCGCATATCCACTTGCGAATCGATCGCAGCACAAATCTTCTCGATGGCCTGCTCGGGCTGAAAGATGTCGATCGGTTCAAAGCTGTGCTTGGGGAAGTAACTGCCAGCATTCGGAGCGCCGAAGTAAAAAGGATAGGAGCTGCCCAAAAACGCATCACAGACTTTCTCTGTCAGATAATCGGGACGCGATGCATTCTCCATCGCCAAGTGAAACCGATAGGGCGCAACTGCCTCCCACTTGTCAGCAATCGACTGATGTCCCCGCCCATAGACGTGAAATCTGTCGCCCAGACGCTCCTTCAATTGCTTGACGAACGCCAGTCGCTGGCGATGAGCAGGCGTTATCGCCTTGCTGGAGATGACGGTACTCAGCACGTGCGGCTTGTCGGGAACGTCCATTGCAGACAGCGCGTCGTAATCCAGTGTCGCAATAAAACCTCTGTCCGCATCAACCCCGACATGCCAAGGATGTCCCTGCTGCGCAGCTATCAGTCCTCGATGCCGAGTTTCGTGGCAAGTGACTACCCAGCGAAACTGATTCAAGAAGTCGCGACGATACTTCCGAATTTCTGGTGGCTCCGCCGAAACAAAGAACAAGTTTTCGGGAGCACATGTCGCGCTGGTTGTCTCGCCGAGATTATCAAAAACAACCCAGGCATCGCACACGCTGCCTGGTTGGTCGATCACAAACTCGTAATCCTCCCAAACTCCTAGCCGCTTGGGAGTTTGACGTATCATCGGCCAATTGGGGCAGCAGGTCGTTAGCAGCACTCGAACCATGTTAACTTTCGCGCTGGATTGTCTTCGATCGGAGACTTCGATGCTTCGGTCGGAGCATAGCAAGAGCTTCTCCCCAGGCGGAAGGCCAAAGAAGTGTCCTAAGATCTCTGTTGGCTGGCCTGCGAAGGATCGATACGATGCCCGCCTGTTGACGGCCATCAAAAGGAGTCCTCTACGATGCGAATCTGTTTTGTCAGCACGGCAAAGCAATGGGGTGGCGGCGAGCAGGTGCTAGCAACTCTGATCGAAGCCGTTGCCAGCACTCAACACGAAGTCGCACTCGTCGCCAGGCAATGCAGTCCCATGGCGCGCTGGGGTCGCCAGCGGCCCTGGCTACTCGTTCGCGAACAGCCAGGTCGCGGACGAAGCCCCGTCAGCTTGTGGCAGCTCCGACGCTGGCTCATCTACCATCGGTTCGATGTGCTTGTACTCAACGACCCCCACGCTATTACCAGCGGAGGGCTGGCAAGCTATCACACCGACCTGCTGAAGATCGGCATTCGACACACGATTTTCCCTATCCGGTCGGCTGCAAAGCACAACCGTCTGCTCGACCAAGTCGTCTGTGTCTCTCAGGCAGCCAGCCAACAGTGCGAGTCCGCGGGCATCCTGCCAGAAAAAACGAGCATTATCTACGGCGGGGTTCCCCAGCGAACCGTCGATCCAAACGACAACGCAAAAGTACGCAATCTCTTTCAGTCGGCTGCCCAAGACGATTCCGACCGTCACCTCCTGGCCATCGGGAGCCTGTTGCCCGTCAAAGGGTTTGATACGATCATTCGCGCAATTGCGCGAGGCACTACTGCTAGCCGCGGCTGGCACTTGTGGTTGGCAGGCGGTGGCCCGCAGCGAACCGCTCTCGAATCGCTCGCCACGCAATTGCAAGTCGACGACCGGGTCCATTTCCTCGGCTTTCGCGCCGAAGTGGCCGAACTGCTTGCCAATGCGGATCTCTTTGTCTCTGCCTCGCATAGCGAAGGGCTTTCGCTAGTCTTGATCGAAGCCATGTTGGCCGGCTGCCCGATTGCCGCAACTGCCGTCGGCGGTACTTGCGAAGTGATGCGTGTCGACGCCTCAGGCAAATCACCTTGCGCCGTACTATTCGAACCTGGCAATGTCGAACAGTTGACCGCTGCAATCGACAAAGGACTGGCTCGTTCGCCCGCTCAGCAACTTCGTGTCGCAACTGCCAAGAACTGGGCCGAAGCGACTTTTTCTGCCCAGCAGATGGCCAGTAGTCATCTCGCCTTGTACCAGCAGTTGCTGGATGCCAAGAAACCGCGCAGCAAGTCGAAGGACGCGCGACCGCAAGCTGCGTGAAACTTCCCTTAGAACTCGCGGGTTACGCAACTCGCCGGGAGCCTGGCGACTCTTTCTCGAGCAATCTGCGAAAACCCCCCAGCATCCGCTCGGCCGCCTGCCGACACGAAAATGATTCAGCGATCCGACGTTTGGCCGAGGCGGCATACGTCTCTGCAAGCTCGCGATCTTCGTACAAAGTACGGATGGCCTCCACCATTCCCGCGACTGACTCTCGGCCAAAAACCAAACCGTCGCGGCCGTGGCGAACCACTTCCTTCATCCCTCCTGCGTCGCTCACCACCGGGCAGACGCCGGCATCCATCGCCTCGAGCAAGGCTCGGCAGAGACCCTCGGAGCGCGACGGCATGACAAACAAGTCGGCAGCGGATATCAGTTTTCTCGCCTCCGGCAGATAACCCGGCAGGCGGACGCGGTCTTTGATGCGCGGATCAGCAGCCAGTTTTCGTACCAGCGGGTCGGCCACCTCGCCCAGCAGTACCCAATATACATCGCGCAGTTCTGAGCATTCTATGGCCGCCTCGAGCAACAAATCCATCCCTTTCACACGACGCATCTTGGCGACCGTGCCTACTACGAATGCTTCGGGCGGCACATTCAGTTGTTCTAAGATCGATTCGCGGGACCGCCTCCCCGCGGACGAAGAAGCCACGCCGTTGTAAGTCACCCAGCATCTTTCGGCCGGGATACCCGACTCGATCACCGCCTGACGAATCGCCTCCGACTCGCAGGCAAAGCCGTCAATTCTTGGATTCAAGAACGTTATCCAGTTGGCCGGATCACGACGAGACAGTTTCGTGGTGATTCCGCGAAACGCAACGATCTTCGGTGGACGCGGCATGCCAATCGTCGCCAACACCGCGTGGGCAATGCTCCGACTCAAGAACGCCTGCACAACGTCGGGTTGGAATTCGAGGATCGCGCGACGGACGCTTTGCCGCGCTCGCCACGATAGCTTCGAACCCGCCGGGTAATGGAACGCCCAAGAGCTATCCTCTCGTGCAACGAGAGTCTGCACTCCCTGACGCCTCGCAAGCGACATCAATTCGACATCGGCACGCTCGACCATCTCCCGGGCAATCTCATCCGCTATGTCGACAGTCAGAATTCGCATGTTGGAAGACTCTACGAGACAGGCAGCCTGCAAAGACACCTCGGGCCTGATAAGAGACCAACAGATCAATACTCACGAAATGCTTACAAAACAGCTCTTCAGCGCCCTCGCCGAGACATAATCCCGACAACCCCCAAACCCTGCAAGATCAGAAACCTTTCTTCCCCGTCGATCCCAGCCAGGCCGGCAACGTCTATAGCGCGACCGTAGCTAGCGTCGATGTAATTCAGTGAATCACACTCCAAATATTCTGCACTCAGGAGCTACAGCGATGTGGCGATCTCTCTTCTTGGCACTTGGCGCCTACACATGCCTGCTCGGCGTCGAAGCGCTTGCCATTGACAAGGCAATCCTCAAAAAACCGGCCGAGGGACAGAAGCCGCTCGTGGCCTCGGGTGAAATCGTCCCTCCCGAATGGGCGCCCTGGAGCCTGATGGCCTCCGGCGCCGTGGTGGTCCTCTATTCCTTCACGATCCCTCGCCGAGCCAAGGGCTAGAATCGCGATTAAGCAAACGGCTCCAGCCTCGCGAACCCGCGACAACGAGATCCGCTCATCTCTTGCAGGCGGCCCAAGTCGTGATACTTGCGACCGTTCCGCCCTGCTCGAATTGCCTATGGCTCCTTGTTTCTGCCCTTATCCAGGTTTAGTATGGACTGATTCGAGGTACTGACGGCCAAAAACTGGCAAAACCCCGACATCGAGATGCCGTTTGGCATCTACTACTTCTATTAGCATTGAGTCCGAGGAAAGAATCAGTGGCTTCCACGACTGCAGCAAAGACCAAGGGCGAAGTTACATGTGGTGCTGACATTTTGGTCCAGTCGCTGATCAACCAGGGCGTCGAGGTGATATTCGCCTATCCAGGCGGCGCGAGTATGCCGCTGCACCAAGCTCTTACTCGCTTTAGCGACCAGCTACGGACTATCCTGCCCCGCCACGAACAAGGCGGCGGCTTCGCGGCACAGGGCGTCGCTCGCGCCACCGGCAAAGTTGGCGTCTGCATGGCCACGAGCGGACCGGGCGCCACGAATCTCGTCACCGCCATTGCCGATGCCAAGCTCGACAGCATCCCCATGGTGGCCATTACCGCACAAGTTCCCCTCAAAGCAATCGGCTCCGATGCCTTTCAAGAAACGCCAATCGTCGAAGTCTGCCGCGGCATCACCAAGCACCACTACCTTGTGACCGACGTCAACGATATCGCCCGGGTCATGAAGGAAGCCTTCTTGATCGCCTCGACCGGCCGCCCCGGCCCGGTCCTGGTCGACATCCCCAAAAACGTACAACTCGATACCTGCATTCCCGACTACGACGCAGAGCTTGATCTGCCGGGCTACACCATCGAGGCTCCTCGTGCCCGTCCCGAGCAAATCAATCAGATCGCGGCCGCGATTCGCCTCGCCAAGCGGCCGGTCATCTACGCCGGCGGCGGCATCATCCTGGCCGAGGCCAGCCAGCAGCTCCGCGAGCTGGTCAAGAAAACCGGCATCCCGATCACCACCACCGTCATGGGCCTCGGGACTTACCCTGGTACCGATCCCCTCTCGCTCGACATGCTCGGCATGCACGGTACCGTCTATGCCAATTACGCGGTCGACAACGCCGACTTGCTGATCGCCCTCGGGGTGCGATTTGACGACAGGGTCACAGGAAAGGTCGAGGCATTTTGCGAACACGGCAAAATCATCCACGTCGACATCGACGCCTCTGAGCTCAATAAAAACAAGCCAGCTCACATCCCCGTCTGTAGCGATGTGAAGTTTGTGCTCGAAGAGCTCAACAAGATCGTCGAACCGCCGGAAGATATCTCTGAATGGGTCGACCAATGCATGCGTTGGAAAGAAGAAGAGCCGCTCAAGTTCGACACCGAGTATTCTGGCATTACCCAGCAGTCTGCAATCCATGAGCTCTGGAAACTCACCGCCGACAAAGATCCGATCATTGCCGTCGGAGTTGGTCAGCACCAGATGTGGTCAGCCCAGTTCTTCAAGTTCTCTCAACCCAGAACCTGGCTCAGCAGCAGCGGTTTGGGAACCATGGGCTTCGGTTTGCCGGCTGCCATGGGCGTTTTGGCAGCCTTCCCCGATCGACTGGTAATCGATATCGAAGGCGACGGCAGCTTTTTGATGAACATCCAGGAGATGGCCACCTGTGTTTGCGAGAAACTCCCGGTCAAGGTCATGCTGCTCAACAATCAGCACCTGGGAATGGTTGTCCAGTGGGAAGACCGCTTTATGCAGGGCAATCGGGCCCACACCTATCTGGGGCCAATCGACAACCCCGAAGCGACCGGCAAAGGCGACGGTCTGAGCCCCAAACAGCGCTACCCCGATTTTGTTTCAATTGCCAAGGGCTTCGGCTGGGGCGCCAAGTGCATTAAGCAAAAGTCCGACTTGCTCCCCGCTCTGAAAGAAATGATTTCCCACGACGGTCCCTACCTGCTCGATGTGGAAGTCCCCTACCAGGAGCATGTGCTCCCGATGATTCCTAGCGGCCATACGGTCAAAGACATCATCAAAGAGTAGGCCGTCGGTAGCTGCCTTGCAGACGCTTACTCCGCAAGTGGCAAGCACCATGTAGGTGATTGGCAGATTCCTGGAACGAGCGTCCTACCAATTAGAAAGGCCGCCTCGCGGCGGCCCTGAAACTCAAGATATCTTGGCGGCTTAGTTCTCACTGGCCCAGAATTCAGCCGACTTGCTAGCCATCAAGTCCCCTTACTTCTTTTTCTTAGCATCACCGGCTTTTGCGTCGTCGGTCTCCTCAACCTTCTTCTTTTTCTTCTTCAGCACGAGTTTGCGCACGCGAACCTTAGGCAGTCCCAGGGGCGAGTCGCCCTCTTGCCACCGTTCTGTCTCTTTAAGCTTTTCCAGCCGCTCGCTGCGTTTCAGCACGCTACGGTTCGAGCTGCCGCCGCGGCGGACTTTCAGGCTTTTGTCGATAGTCATCGTTCCACTCCAACTTGAATACAAGCACGGCGTCTCTTTGCTGAAATCGCCGAATCGGCCAGTATACGTGAGTCAGTCCCTGGCCGCAATGCTCGGCTTGAAGCCCGGCTACGCCCCCCAAGTCAGCCTCAATCCCTTGGGTACCGCGGATATCTCGCCGCTGGCCAGCCAAAGCCGCCGCCTCGACATCCAGCTAGTTGCCTGCCGTAGGAGCTACCTCTTCAGACTTCACATTGGCGATCATTGCCAGAAATTGCTTCATCGTCTGCATTCGCTTTTGCAGGTCGGGCAGCATGCACTGGGAAATCGCCTTGCTCAAAGTCGGGTGGATATTCGGGCAGAAATGTTCCAGCGGGGTCGGCTCGCTTTGTCCGTGACTCATCGCCGCCAGGCCGTCGCCGCTCCCGCGTTGCCAAGGCAACTCGAAAGTGAACATTTCGTACATCGACACCCCAAACGCAAAGATATCCAGGCGATGGTCCGTATGCTTTCGCCGTACCACCTCGGGCGCCATGTAGTTAGGCGTGCCTGTACGAATCCCTGGTTGCATGAACTCTTTGCTCGCCGGAACCGTCAATCCAAAGTCGATGAGTTTCAGCGATGTCGCATCCGGTGAACATACAAAATTCCGCGGACAGACGTCTCGGTGAATAAACCCCGCCTCATGCACCGCTTGCAGCGCCTCGGCTGCCTCTCGCATCAGCGTCAGCCGATTGCCGTCGAGCAGCTTGCTTCGGCCGATAATCAGGGAGTTCAATCCCGGTCCTTCAAGAAACTCCATGACCAGGAACTGCTCGCCTTTGGTTGTCAAACCATGGTTGAGCGTCTTGACGATGCGCGGATGATTGAACTGGACAGCGATTTCGCCTTCGGTCGGCTTGTTGAGGCCGCGAAATCGCATCTCTAATTGCTCGGTCTTCTTCTTGTCGAGAACTTTCAGCCCGACAATCTGTTCGGTCTCGCGATCGCGCACCTTGTTGAAGTCCGACATCGTGCCCGAGACCGCTTCACGCAAGATCTCATAGCGCCTCGCCACGTCAACCTTGCCACCATCCATGACCGATTTGAAGAACGAGCTAATGCCCATGATGTAAGCAATGTTCCACGTTTTGGGCGCAGCTGGCAGCGCGCCTTCTTGAGCTGAGAAACCAGTTTCCGTCGACTTGGCAACCCAACTCGCCCCTTGCTCGGCGTCGCCAGTCACTTTCTCCCCGCTCTCTACTCTAAGCGCCTTAAGGGCTTTGGGCAACAAACTGCGGGTTGCTAACGCCTCAATCAACAGGGCTTGGGCCCGAAAACCATCAGTGGCCGGCCGTACCCACCATCCCTCGCCAGCTGCCTGAGTACGCTATTTCCCGCAATAATCGATCAATCGGGCAATCTCGCTCTTGAGATCGGCCCTACGCACTACTCGATCGATATAACCGTGCTCTAGCAGGAACTCGCTCGTTTGAAAGCCTTCAGGCAATTCAATACGAATGGTGGCCTTGATTGTCCGAGGGCCGGCAAACCCGATCAGGGCCTTTGGCTCGGCAAGTATGACGTCGCCCAACGAGGCGAAACTGGCCGCGACTCCCCCCATGGTCGGATTGGTCATCACAGAAATGAACAGCCCGCCCGCCTCGTCGTATCGAGCCAACGCAGCCGACACCTTGGCCATCTGCATGAGCGAGAAGATGCCTTCGTGCATCCGCGCGCCACCGCCCGAACCGCTCACAATGATCAGCGGTAACCGTTGTTCGGTCGCCCGCTCGACGAGACGCGTAAGTCGCTCTCCGACGACCGAACCCATGCTCCCCATAATGAACGCCGAATCGGTGACTCCAAACGCTACCCGGCGAGCGCGAATCATCCCGGTACCCGTCAACGCGGCATCACGCAAACCGGTACGTTTTTGCTCGGCCACCAGACGGTCTTTGTATTTCTTCTGGTCTTCGAACTGCAGCGGGTCCAGCGGCTCCAGGTTCGCATCCCACTCCTCAAAAGTCCCTTCGTCGAGCACCGTCTCGACTCGCTTGCGGGCACTGAGGTACATGTGGTAACCACACTCAGGGCAAACATTCATCAGGCGTTCGACTTCCTTGCGGAAAATCATCGCCCCACAATCTTCGCAGCCCAGCCACAGCCCCCCAGGCACCCCACGCTTTTCGCGCACGGGTTTTGCCTTTTCGCTCGTTACGTCCGACTCGCTGGTAGCCATGTTCAAACCTAGGATCTACAATCCCCGACTGCCGCGAAACACCAAGATGGGCCGATTGGCTCTCCGCGTTGCGCCCCGCGGGAGGGCCCAAAACCTAGAGGCCAGTATATCAGTGAGCAAGCCGACCAGCCATGCCGGCTGACATCTCTTCGACTCAACAGTTTGCTCCCCTCGATGCGGCCAATCGCCGTAAACCAAAGGCTCTAAGGACTGGCAGCTCCTGCAGTCACCTCGATAAGTTCCCACTGCGGCAGGCACTTCCCCTCGACTCCCCACAGGTCGCCCAAGGCATCCTCACGCAGCATATTCCTCAGCAACCTGGCAATCGCCGTGTCGACTACCAATCCGACCGTACCCGACTTGTGCTTCTTCATCACCTTCGCCAACAACTGTTGAAGTCGCTCTCGGGCCGCTTTGAGCGTCTCTCCACTCGGCGGGCAAACTGTCTCCGGATGGTCTTGCCACTGGCGATACACCTTCGGCTGCTTGTTCTTCACGTCTTTGATAAGCATCCCCTGCCAGAGGCCAAGGTTGAGATTCGAGAGGCCCTCAACCGTCTTAGCCTTCAGCGATAATCGGTCGGCCAAGATTTCGGCCGACTGTTGCGAAGCCCGGCAAGGTCCCGCATAGAGCGCATCGACTTCGGTTCCTTCCACCTGCTCGGCAACCTGTTCGATTTGTTGCCGTCCATCTTCACTCAAGGGGACGTCGAGCGCACCTTGAATGCGACCTTGGCATTCGTACTCGGTCGCTCCGGTGCGAACCAACATGATCGTAAGCATAGTCTAACTAGTCCCAGGGTTATTCTGCGATCGGAGCTGCCAGCCTGGTCAGTTGCGACAAAGCAGCCGTGTAATCGGTTTTGCGAAAAATGGCGGATCCAGCCACCAGCAGCTGGGCGCCCGCTTCGCCGCAAGCAGCGATCGTCTCTTCGTTGACGCCTCCATCGACCTCCAGCAGCACATCTTCCGGCAGTGTGGCTCGCAGGGTACGCAACTTGTCCAGCGCCACAGGATCAAACACTTGCCCGCCAAAACCAGGCATCACGCTCATCACCAGCACAAGATCGCACAACGAAAGTACGGGCTGGATCTCTTTCAGAGCCGTCGGCGGATTGATCGCCAGCCCCGCGCCTGCTCCTTGGGCACGGATTGCTTCCAGCACCGGGCGGGGGTCTTCTACCGCCTCTCGATGGATAGTGACTACATCGGCGCCTGCTTCGACAAACTGACGAACGTACTTGCCGGGATCAACAATCATTAAGTGCACGTCCAACGGCAAATCGGTAAGCCGCCGCATGGCTTCGACAATCGGCAAACCGTAGCTCAAATTCGGGACGAACTGTCCGTCCATCACGTCCAGGTGGTACCCTTGGACTCCCGCCTCTTCCAGATCTCGCACCTCGCGTTCCAAGTTCCCGAAGTCGCATAGCAACAACGAGGGCAGAACCGCGGGAGACGACTCTCTCAGTCGAGCAAGCTGATTGGATTGAGGCATAGGAACGTGTTACTGAAGAATTGAATCACGACTCAGATCATTCGCCATCGCAGGAGGAGTGCCTGGCAAGTGCCTTGACCCACGACGGAAGGATTCTGGAATTTGCGGCCCGAGTGGTTCTGATCAGATGGTTGCACCGAAAGCTGAGGGGCAGGGGCTGAAACTAGCCTCGACCGAAAAGTAGGTCATGACACACGGCGGCAGCAGAGAGATACGGCTTCATTCGTACGAAAGGATATTTGGACTTCGAGCTTGCTTTGAGTTCCAAAGGATTCTTTCAAACTCAATCCATCCAATCGATCTCCTGCTCTATTGTTCGGCATGGAAGGCGGGAATTCTAGCAAGCCTGCCAAGTGCCGCTAGGCCCGGATTATTGGTATTCCGATTTAACTCCTATATGAGAAACGAGTTACGGCCAGACACCTGATCCTTCATCCACCCCTCCCAAGGACTAGGAATCGTCGAGATCCTCGCTCCGCGGGAGTTCTGCAGCCGAACCGATACGAAACAGCGAGTTGAATCTTTCGGTCGTATGATAAGCCGGTTTCTTGTTCACCGCCTCACCTCGATCGAGCCGCAGCAACCCACGCCGGACCAGTTGACTCAATATCGCCCGACTCGTTGAACGGCGGAGTCTCGCCACCTCTTCGGCGGTAATCGGTTGGCGATACGCGACTACCGAAAGCACTTCAATCGCTGCGGTCGTAAGTTTTGCCTCGCGTACCTTCCCATGGAACCGACGCCGGATCGCTTCGTGCTCTGGTCGAATCCGCATTCGATAGCCCGCGCCTTCACTGACAATCTCGTATGTGGTCTGGTTATCAAGGTAACTCTGGTTAAGTTCCGCGATCAGCGTATCGACTTCTTGAGGAGAAACATCGCGAATGTTGGCCGCCAGCTGGCGATTGGTTAGCGGCTGCCCCTCGCGATTGCCGACAAACAACATCCCCTCAACGATCATTCGTGGCGAGATTACCTCGCCGACGGTCGAGGCCTTCTCCTCGCAACTTGCCACTTCGTCGAACGACTCTGCCAGCTCGGGCACTCCTGGTCTGGCTTCCGCTGCGCCTGCCAGCCGTGCAAATGCCGCTGATAGCCGATGGAGCGAGAAACGGCCATCCGAAGATTGCTCGCCGCCCGTCCCGGTCGACAGATTGTTTTCTTGTTCTGCTGCCTGAGTTTCCATCGGTCAGATAATACGGCCGCAAGGGAAAGCCCAACAAGTGCGATGTGCTGCTAGCACAGGCTGATCTCGACAAGCTGGTGCGCAAGGGTTAGATAGCGAGCTTTATCCCACAGGTTTTCCCGCTGGCATCTTTCCGATGAATCTGCTCTTACTCGCCCAAGCCCTGCCCGCCAAAGCCCCTGGAGCCCTTCCCAACAAACCCCCGATTGGCTCCAAGGATTGGATGGCCTGGGTCCTGGGAAAGTTCTCCTCGCTCACTTGGGACGAATTCGGCAAGGATGAATGGACCTACGTTGCGACCTATTACGGTTTGCGCGCCTTGTTCGTGGTCGTGTTGATGGTGCTCGCCTGGACCGTCTCCAGTTGGGCCTCGATGCTGGTGCGTGGCGGCCTGCGCCGCGTGAGATTTGACGAGACACTGACCAGTTTCATCTCGAAATTTGTACGCTGGTTGATCCTGGGACTGGCGGTGCTCACCTGCCTCAGCTATTTCGGCATCGAGACCACCAGCTTTGCCGCGGTGATAGGCGCCGCAGGCTTGGCCATTGGCCTGGCCTTTCAAGGCACGCTCTCGAACTTTGCCGCCGGCGCAATGCTCCTGGTCTTCCGCCCCTACAAAATTGGCGACATCGTCAACGTCGCCGGAAACCTGGGCAAAGTCTTTGAAATCGAATTGTTTACCACTGCCATCGACACCTTCGACAACCGCCGCTTTATCATTCCCAACAGCGAAATCTTCGGATCGGTGATCGAGAACATCACCTATCACCCGGTGCGCCGCGTCGACATCGAAGTCGGCGCCTCTTACGACGCTGATATCGACCAAACTCGCAAGGCACTAGAAGACGCCATCGGCACCGTTGCCCAATGTGTGGCTAATCCCGAACCTGCTGTAGTACTCACCGGCTTAGGGGCTTCCAGCGTCGATTGGTCGGTCCGCATCTGGGTCAACCGCGACGATTTCGGCGATGCCAAGCAAGCGCTCATCCGTGCAGTCAAGATGCAACTGGACCAAGCGGGAATCGCGATCCCCTATCCGCAGCTCGACATCCATGTCGACAAGCCTGCCGACAGCGCCGCCTAGTTCAATTGTTGTTTCTCGCTGCAAGCAACGAAGGCACGCATTGCGGACGCTCACTGCAAGCGGTAACTTGAACTTAGCGTTAGCCGTCGTCCCCGACGGCCCTCGGTTCAGCTCCCCACTTCCGTAAACTCGCGAGCCCCACCATGAGCAATTTCCGCACCGAACGCGACACGATGGGCGAAATGCAAGTGCCTGCTGACGCCCTCTACGGCGCTTCTACTGCCCGTGCCATCGAGAACTTCCCCATTGCCAACGAGCCCGTACCCGCGGCAGTTATTCACGCCTTCGGCTACTTGAAGGCTGCCTGCGCGCAGGCCAACCTGGACTTGGGCAAACTCGATCCCCAGCGAGCCGCCGCGATTATTGATGCCTCCAACGAGGTTGCCGCAGGCAAGCAAGACGCCCATTTTCCGGTCGACGTCTATCAAACAGGTTCGGGTACCTCGACCAACATGAACGCCAACGAGGTAATCGCCAATCTGGCCAACGAAAAGCTGGGCCTGGGCGTCGGAGCCAAGGGCCAAGAGGGCGCTGTCCATCCCAACGACCACGTCAACATGGGCCAGTCGTCCAATGACACGTTTCCCACGGCGATGCACATCGCAGCTGCCTGCCGCCTGGCAGACGACTTGATCCCCGCCATGACCAGGTTGGCCGACGCCTTGGATGAAAAAGCCTCGCAATGGGATTCGATCGTAAAGATCGGCCGTACCCATTTGATGGACGCCACGCCAATTCGCGTCGGACAAGTTTTTTCTGGTTACGCTGCTCAGGCTCGTTATGCTGCGACCCGCGCCAATCGAGCATTGCAGCGCACCCTAGAAAATCTGCCCATCGGCGGCACGGCTGTCGGTACCGGCATCAACACCCATCCCGAGTTTGCCGACCGCGTTTGCCAGGCCCTTTCCGCCAAGCTCGGCAATACCTTTCAGGAAGCCGCCAACCACCCCGAGGCCCAAGCAGCCAAAGACTCTTTCGTCGCCGCTCACAGCGAGCTCAAAACCATCGCAGTCTCGCTCTCGAAAATCGCTAACGACATCCGTCACCTGGGTTCAGGGCCGCGCTGCGGCATCTTCGAATTCAGTCTGCCCGCCACCCAGCCCGGCTCCTCCATCATGCCCGGCAAAGTGAATCCGGTCATGTGCGAATCGGTCATGCAAGTCGCCTGCCGCGTCATTGGCAACGACGCCACGGTCACCACGGCTGCCCTCGGCGGCATCGGCTCGCTGTTCGAGCTCAATGTAGCTATGCCTGTCATGATCGATGCCTTTCTCGAATCCGTAAAACTGCTCTCCGCTGCAGCCAACGTCTTCGTCGACAAGCTGGTAACTGATCTTGAGGTGAACGAACAGCGCTGCCGCGAGCTGATAGATCAATCGCTGATGATGGTTACCTCGTTGGCGCCGGTCGTTGGCTACGAACAGTCGGCTACTCTGGCCAAAGATGCCTTCAAAACCGGCAAGACGATTCGCCAGCTCTGCCTCGACCGCAAGGTTCTGGCCGCCGACAAGCTCGACGCATTGCTCGACCCCGATTCGATGACGCGTCCGTCAGCCTAGCCCTGCCACGACTGCTAGCTTGCACATCGGTCGTTTCGTATTTTGATCACGGTGATCGAGCTGCCTAGACTCGCCATCCTGGCGAGGAAGAGCGGCCAACCATTTCTGCAGGCGGCTTCTATGCCGCGTGCTATCAGCAGCTCTGCTAGCGGTTGACTAGGCAATTCAAGCAGACCTTTCTGATTCTTTCGATGATTTTGGTTACGGCGAGTTTGCCGCTCGGCCGATAACTAGGACCGAGGTGCCGACTCGTCGTGCGCCCAGGAACCTTGCTACCTCGACCCTCATCGCCGGACAACGAAGCATGGATGCGACCTTTTCAAACACCCGACATCGCCAGCTGCTGCTCCTGACAGCCTTCGCTTTGATCGCTGGACCCGGCTCTTCGATCGCAGTTAATCAATCGCTAGCCAGCGATTCCAGCAAAACTTCAACGATTATTATCAGCGATAGCAACCCGCAGCCATCAAACCAAGCTGCCCCCGCTGCGCGTGGCTCAATTACCTTCGTAGCCCCGGCTGCCGACGCCAGTTTCGTCGTCCAAGACAGCAGCTCGTCCCAGCCACAACCCCTGAGCCCAGCACCGCAAGCCATAGCCCAGGCCGCCCCCAAACAGGCGCGCTCGGCACGAGCCGACCTGGTGCTCGTTCCCCAACTTCCATTGCCGCCAGTTTTCCAGCGAACGCAACCTGCACCGACCGACGCAAGTCCTAGTACGGTCGCCGCTTCGCCCCAGCCAGCTCAATCTCCCCAGGCCGTTGGCCCGAGCGGAGCAAAGCAGCCCAGCAGCTTTCTTCAAGCTGCCTCGCGCAAGCTGCTGCCCCTGGGTCAGAATCGCGGCACTGAACAGCAACCCCATGCTACCAATCGCGTTCAACCGGTCCAGCATCAAGAATCAGAAGCCGACATCGCCAGTCCGTCGGTCGAGCTGCTGGTAGCAGCACATGCCCTTTCGCTGCAGGCGCAACAAGAGTCGGAGTATACCCAGATCGTCGATCAGGCCTCTCAGGCCGTAAGGATGGGCGCCGACAAGGAACAACGACAATTCGCCCACCAACTCATCTCCTGGGCCCTCAATCGTCGCGGACAATTACGCGCCGACTCTGGGCTACAGGAACAGGCCGATGCCGACTTCCGTGCAGCAATCGATAACAACCCCAATAACTGGCGGGCACTGCACAATCGCGGCGTCACTTATGCCCAACTTGGCTTCTTTGCCGAGGCCTTCGACGACTTCAATCGCGTCACGCAACTCAACCCAAAGTTTGCCAAAGGCTATGCTAATCGTGCGACCCTCTTTGTCCAGGCCAACGATCTTCAGTCGGCCTTGGACGATTATCAGCACGCCGCCCAGCTAAATCCCAATCTCTCGAATGCCCAAGTTGGCATCGCGCGCGTCCTGCACATGTTAGGCCGCTGGGATGAAGCACTCGCCCAGTTCGAAGTTGCTGTCCACTGCGATCCTACCAATGCCGAAATCCTCTGCAGCCGTGGCGATCTGCTGGCCGACATGGGCCGCTACGGCGAAGCACTCGCCGATTATGCGCGCACCGTTGAAGTCAATCCCCAGTTTGCCCACGCCTACCGCAACGGCTCGTGGCTCCTGGCAACCTGCCCCGACGCAAAGTTTCGCGACGCCGAAAACGCACTCCTAGGCGCTCAGCAAGCTCTCCAATTCGACTATGGACAGCGCCATGTGGCCCTCGATACCCTAGCCGCTGCACAAGCCAACGCCGGACAATTCGCCTCTGCGATCAAGACGCTTCAGGATGCTCTCGCCATTGCCCCCGAACAGTCCAAGATCGCGTACACCGAACGACTGCGGCTCTACCAGCAGCGTATCCCTTATCGCACCGAGCCGGTCGGCGAGGTGTCGCAGGTCATTTACGAAGCGACCGATCGGTAGCTACAGGCCCGCCTGCTCGCGTCGCTTGCCCTGCCGACCCGCTACATCAATTGCCACTCGCCGCTGGCAACTACGTAGGCCCCCAGCAAGAAATTGGTTACCGCGTGGGCCGCAACGCAATCCCAGATATTGCGCGTGCGAACCATCAGCCAGGTCACCATGCTGAACCAGACCAGCGCAGCCAGTAGCTCGCCTGGGTGCATCAACATCGGTATCGCCGTGCCGGCGATCACCGCTGTCCTATTGACGGCGCCAAACGGTACCAGCCACCAGTTTTCGTGCACCACGTAACGCATCAAGAATCCACGCAGAAAAAACTCCTCGATCACAGGCACTACCAGCGCCAGTCCCGCAAATCGAATGGCCAAAAAAACATAGGCCCAAACGCCTGCCTCGCGAAGTTCTTCAAGCGGATTGAACGCGCTCCGCTCGCCAGTGCCCAGGATGCCCATCAAACCGATCGTCGGTTCTTCTTCTGGTCCCAGCTCCATGGGCAACAAACCGCCCAAGAAACGATCCACCGGGCCAATCAACTTCGGTTCCAACTGCAGCCGGCAAAGGCCAATCCACAGCACGACTCCCACCACCCCCACCACAACACTCATGCAGCTCACCTTCAAGGGAAACGAACCATAGCCTGGCCACACCAACACCATGGTTACCAAAGTGAGGACGATCTTCGCGGTGTAGATCAGCGGGTAGTGCTCGTAGCGGATCGCTGGCAGCAGGCCTTCTTCGTCGAACGATTCCGCAATCTGTCGCTCAAACTCCGCCGTTGCCTCGTCGACCTTCTCGGCAACCTGCGGGGGCTTGGGTTCGAGCGTCCCCATCAGCATGTAGACGATCATGGGCAGCAAGAACGTCACCCAGGGCCAACGTGATAGCCAACCAGCCGGCAGTTGCCCTGCCCGGCTCTCTACGCTGGCAGAATCTCCAGAATTCGCTGCCGCCTCAACCATCGCATTCCCCTGGTATCTCTCTCGCTGCTTCGGCCACAGCTTGCTTGCCGCCGAGACTGTCTACCCGCCAGACCAGCGTCCCACGCGGCTTGACCTATCTATCTGCAAATAAAGAACTTAACGCTTCCCGTCGATACCCCGAGCGGACCGCTTCTCCATTCTACTTGCCACAGCTCCGACGCAGATAAACATTCTTAGCCAAATCGGTCTTTGCCCCCAAGCCGCCGCCGCCTAATCTTCTTCGGCTGCAGCCAAGCGCATGCCACTACCGCCTGGTCTGTCGTTACGTCACGTTTTCCAAGAGTTTGCACTAGCCTTCAAGACCGTCTCGGGAGAGAATAGATGGTTCGTCCCGCCCAGAGACAGGGTAATTAAGGATGCTGCCCTACTTTCTCTAATGTACTGCCCCGGAACTTTCGTTCCGTGGGTTCCCGACAGGAATCCAGCTGCTTGCGGAGTATCCGCATTCGCAGCGCCACTTTGGTTGCCGTTAGGTAGAGGTTGAGACAAAAGAAAATGGATCTTAAGAAAGTTCGTAATATTGGTATCTCCGCGCATATCGACTCCGGTAAAACCACCCTGAGCGAGCGAATTCTCTTCTACGCGGGCAGGATCCATAAAATCGAAGACGTGCGCGGCGGCGGCGACGGCGCCACCATGGACCATATGGAGCTCGAGAAAGAGCGCGGCATCACCATCACGAGTGCGGCTACCTCGGTCACTTGGAAGGGGCACTCCATCAATCTCATCGATACGCCTGGCCACGTCGACTTCACAGTCGAAGTGGAACGCAGCCTTCGCGTCCTCGACGGGGCCGTGCTGGTGCTCTGCGCAGTCGGCGGCGTCCAGTCGCAATCGATGACCGTCGATCGGCAGATGAAACGCTACCACGTCCCACGACTGGCCTTCATCAACAAGATGGATCGTACCGGCGCCAATCCCAATTCGGTCGTCAAGCAGATTTGCGAAAAGCTGGGCGCCGATGCCGTTCTCATGCAAATCCCAATTGGCGAAGAAGAAAACTTCCAGGGAGTTATCGACCTGATAACCAACAAAGCGCTCTACTTCGATGGCAGCAACGGCGAAACGGTTCGCGAGGAGCCGATTCCCGCGGAACTGGCCGATGAGGCTGCCGCGGCCCGTTCGCATATGCTCGAAGCGCTCTCGATGTACAGCGACGAACTCATGGAATTGCTCCTCTCCGAAGAGGAAGTTCCTGAAAAGCTCATTTACGACCTCACTCGCGCTGCCACCATCGAACAAGGCTTTACTCCCGTCTTCCTGGGATCGGCCTTCAAGAACAAAGGCGTCCAACCTCTGATCGATGCGGTCAATCGGTTCTTGCCTACCCCGTTGGATCGGTCGGTTTTGGCCTCCAACCCTGAACACCCTGATGAAAAAATCGAGTTGGCAAGCGACCCCAAGCAAGCTTTCGTCGGCATGGCATTCAAGATCGTCGACGACGAGTATGGCCAGCTCACTTTCATGCGAATCTACCAAGGCTCGATCAAGAAGGGCGACCAGTACTTCAATCAGCGCACTGGCAAGAAAGAACGCTTCAGCCGCATTGTGAAAATGCATAGCGACAAACGCGAAGAAATCGAATCCGCTTCGGCCGGCGATATCGTCGCCATCATGGGCATCGATTGCGCCAGTGGCGATACCTACTGTTCCGAGGCCAACCTCTGCACGCTCGAAAACATCTTTGTCGCCGAACCGGTGATCAAGATGTCCATCAACCCCCTCTCGCGCGAGCATGCCGACAAGCTCGGAAAGGCGCTGCAGCGATTCCGTAAGGAAGACCCCACATTCCAAGTGAGCACCGACGCCGAAACCGGCGAAACCGTGATTGCCGGCATGGGCGAACTCCATTTGGAGGTTTATGTCGAGCGCATTCGCCGCGAATATGGCGTCGACGTCGAGGTCGGGGCTCCCAAGGTCAGCTACCGTGAGAGCGGCACCGTGCCCTATGCCTTCGATCATAAGCGAAAGAAGCAAACGGGCGGCTCCGGTCAATACGGCCATATCAAGGGATCGATCAGCCCCATGACCGAGGAAGACCGCGAAGAGGCCCAAGGCGGCGAACTACTGTTTGTCGATAAAATTGTTCAAGGCCGAATTCCCAAGAACTACATCCCGGCCATCGAAAAGGGCTTCCGTCAAATGATGGAAAAAGGCCCCGTTGCCGGCTACCCGGTCGTTGGTCTGAAGGTCGTACTCGAAGACGGCTCCTATCACGAAGTCGACTCCTCCGATATGGCCTTTATGCTGACCGCCCAAGAGTGCTTCCGCGAAAACTTCAGCCGTATGAAGCCCGTTCTGCTCGAACCTATCATGCTGATGGAGATCGAATGCCCCGAGTCCTTCCAAGGCTCGGTCGTCGGCCAGATTTCCAGCAAGCGCGGCATGGTCGTTTCCACCAATACGCTCAACGGCATCACCACCATCATCTGCGATGTGCCTCTCGCCGAGACCTTCGGCTTCTCGACCGACCTGCGGAGCCAAACCCAAGGCCAGGGAAGCTTTACCATGGAACTGCACAAATACGCGCCCACGCCGAGCAATATCCAAGCCGATATCGTGGCCGAACGCAAAGCCGAGTTGCAGCCTGCCTAGCGCATTGCGCTATTTGAAGCTCAATTCACTCGGCAATGAGCTCCAGGCAGACCAGCCGATCCTTGCCGCGCACGTAGAGCAAGCCGTGAGAAACGATCGGCGCCGCCCATGCTGGGTACTTGAGCAACGGCTGAGCGTCGTCGTCCTGTAGCGATAATTCGCCCAGCAATTCGTACCGCTCGGGCGTCACGCGCAGCAGCCGCAGCGTGCCGTCTTCGCTCAGACAGATAAAGTGGCCATCGATCTGCAGCAGCGACGAGCGACCCAGCCCCGGTTCGTTCCACCTTACTTTGCCCGTCTCCAGCTCGATGCAGCGCAACTCCGCCGGCGCCCGATGCCGGCCGCTGCTGCCATACAAATACCCCTCGTGATGAACGGCCGTGTTCCAATGCAACTCTAGCGACTTGTCCCGCGCGCGCTGCTCGTCTTGCCAAACCACGTCGTAACCGCCAGGCCGCACTTCGAGCAGCGCGCTGCCGACTCGATACGTTTCCGAAATAAACACGCGCTTGCCAATTACCACCGGGCAACTGGCGTTCACGCTCTCGAGCATCTGCGCCCGCCAGGGGAAATGAAAATCGACTTCGCCGCTGCGCGGATCGAGCCCCAGCAGCCCGCCCCGGGCAAACAAGAAACACCACGGCCGATCTTCGATCGTCGCCAACACCGGGCTGGCATAGCTCGCCAGTTCGTCACTTGCCTGCCACGCCACTTCCCCCGTCCACTTGTCGAACGCCACCACTCCTGTGCCGTTCCCTTCGACCTGCCCCTGGGCAGAGTAAATATCGGGCGGACTCCCCGGCGGACTGCCACCCACGTTCACGATCAGCAGTTCGTCCGCCACGATCGGCGTGCTCCCCACGCCAAAAAAGTTTTGCACCACGCCAAATCGTTCGAACGTATCGACGGACCAAATCTTCTTCCCCTCGTCCAAGCTCACACAGTGCAGTTGCCCCTCGGCGCTGTACGTGTACACGCGATTGCCATCTACTACCGGCGAACAACGGGGCCCGTTGTTGTAACCTAGCATGTCGCTGTAAGCCGTTTCGTGCTCGTAGCGCCATAACTCCCGCCCCGTTTCGCTTTCGCGACAAGTGAGCCGGGCCTGATCGCCATGACGATCAAAGTGCAGGAGCCGCCCCCGGCTGATCGCTGGCATGCCGTAACTGGTCCCCAATTCCAATTGCCACACGATCCGCGGCGGGTTTTCATTCCAATCGGTACGGATTCCCTGCTCGGGCGACTTGCTGGCGCGGCCAGGGCCAAGAAAATCAGGCCAGTCGATCCCCGCCCGACGAGAACCCAGCTCCGCCGGCAGAGTTTCCTCTGCCGCCAACGAGGGACAACAAATCAGCAGCACAAGCAATGGCAGAATCATTCGCATCCAAAGATCGTACCCTGCAACCCGCTCCCCGCAAACCGCAGCAAAGCTTTCCAATCTGGTTACTCAGCCAATCGAATCTGTGTTAACCTATTGTTTTTCCATCGCCGCCACTCGCTCACTCGATCATCAAGCCATGGCCGACGCCGCCACACCCGCCGACTCGCTGGTCCCGCCCCGTTATTTGTTTCGTTTCGAAGTCGACGTCCGGTATGCCGAACCTATCTGGTCTGCCAAAGAAGGTGCCCTGCTCGACGAAAGCTATCGGCTCCCGACGCTGGCCGACCTCGACGACGAGCGCCCGCTGGCCGACATTCGCATGGCCTGGAACGAAAAAGGACTGGCCTGGTGGGTGCGCGTCGCAGGCCGCGAACAGTTGCCCTGGTGCCGCGAATCGCGGCTCGAAGACAGCGACGGCCTACAGCTCTGGATCGACACCCGCGCCACGACCAACGTCCATCGGGCAACCCGCTTCTGCCACCGTTACGTCTTCCTGCCGCGCGGCGGCGGGCCCAGCGCCGAAGAGCCGGTCGCCGACCAGATGCTAATCAACCGCGCCCGCGAAAACGCCCGCCCCATTCGTCCCCGCGAACTGCAGGTCAAAAGCAAAGTCACCGAGTCGGCCTACGAACTCTCCTGCGCCATTCCCGCCATTGCGCTAGGGGGCTACGACCCCGCCGGACAGCCCCGCCTAGGTTTCACCTACGCGCTGCTCGACCGCCAACTCGGCCTGCAAACCTTCTCGCTCGGCACCGGTTTCCCCTACGAAGAAGACCCCAGCTGCTGGGCGCAACTGCGATTGGTGACTTAGCGTAAAGGAGAAAGCCGAAAGCGGAAGCCGCGCAAAAAAAACTCATCGGCTTTCCGCCTTCGGCTTTGCATGCAACCGTCTACGATTCTTCCGTCGCCGCTGGTGCTTCTTCCTCGGCAACAACCTTCTTCAATGTGCAGCAGCCTGGCGCGCCTTTGTGCAGACCGCACTTTTCGCAGGTTGCGGCACCCTCGACACAGCACGATTCACTGCCCTTCACTTCGCCACAATGTGCACACAACGTGGCATCGGCGCCTGCTTCGATCTTGCAACACCCAGGAGCACCCTTGTGCAACTTGCAATCGGCGCAAATCTCGGCATCGGCCACACAACAGGCCTCGCCTCCCTTCACCTCGCCGCACTTGCCGCACAACGTAGCCGATTCGTACACGGTCTTCATCACCACCGGGGCCGAAAGCTCGGGCCCTTCCACCGGCGCCTTGCCACAACCGACCGTCAACAACACGGCCAACGGCAACACCGCCAGAGCAGCAATCAGTTTCTTCATGTCTTGGGTCTCCAATGAACGAGAGTAACACTTCGACTTGCAACAGCTTTAAAAAACTGTCTAGCCACAGAGAGCACAGAGTTCTCAGTGAGAACGGAGGTCATTGACACTCTGCTCTGCGCGCTCTTTGTTTTCTGTGGCTATGTACTTCCGAAATCTGTAATAGTCGACCAACGACTCAAATCGCTGAGCTCAGCGATCTACTCGCTCATTCTAGGCATCTGCCTGGAAAAAGAAGGTGAGATAGCACACAAAGCGGCGCAATCCGCTGGCAGAGCAGGCAGCACCTCACCCTTTCTACTTTCCGCCTAGGAGACAAGCGCTTCGCGGGCAGCCCGCGCGCGACGCTCAGCGTCGGCTGCATTCTCCGCTAGCACTGTCAAATGCCCCATCTTTCGCCCCACCCGCGCCGCGGCTTTGCCGTACAGATGCAGCCGGGTTCCCGAGTCACGCAGTGCTGCCTGCCAGTTCGGCTCGCCCTCTTGCCACAAGTCGCCCAACAAGTTAGCCATCGCCGACGGGGCAATCACCTCAGTCGACCCTAGCGGCAATCCACAGATCGCACGCACCTGCTGCTCGAACTGCGACGTCTGGCAAGCGTCGATGGTTAAATGCCCCGAGTTATGCGGCCGCGGTGCAATTTCATTGACCAACACCCGGCCATCGTTAGCGAGAAAG
>JAGQOW010000108.1 GCA_020427155.1 Planctomycetales bacterium
GATTCTGATCGGTCACGCGTGCGCTGCCGCGTACTTCTTTCAGGGAGTCAAGTATTTGCTGCTCGCTGATGGCATTGAGCTTGAGCACATCCTGGGCTTTGGTCTTCGTTATCGCCAGGGCAAGAAAGAGATGCTCGGTCGAGACAAACTCATCCTGCATCGTTTCGGCCTGTCGCTGTGCGGCCTCGAGCACTTTGGCCAGTTCGGCGCTGAGTTGCGGAGGAGCGCCTCCGCTGGTTTTGGGGAGATGACCAAGCTCGGCAACAACGATCTGCTGCAACTGAGCCTGATTTGCGCCAATGCGATCGAGCAGCGGCCGCACGACGCCTTCCTGCTCAGCAAGCAATGCAGCGAGCAAGTGCAGCGACTCGATCTGCGGATTGCCCGCGTCGGCGGCCAGCTCTTGCCCGCGTTGGATAGCCTCTTGGGCCTTGATCGTCAATTTGTCGAATCGGAAAGCCATGTTGCACCTCGGTTCCTTTCACTGCAGTGGAACTGCACCGGAGATGCAGCTCTAGCTAACTCTTCACCTCAAATTCGGCGTCGATGGCGTCGTCGTCTGCCTCGGACGCGTCGGATTCGCCAGGGGCAGCCTCGGGGGCTGCACCGGCGGCGGCCGACTTGTACAGCGCTTCGCTCATGGCGTGCGAAGCGGTCTCGAGCTCGTTGATGGCTGTCTTGATCGCCTCGACATCTTCGCCTGCGGCGGCGGCTCGCACTTTGGCGATCGCCGCTTCGAGCGCCTGTTTGTCAGCGGCTGCGAGTTTTTCGCCCTGCTCTTTCACCAGTTTCTCAAGTTGATAGCAGCGCGAGTCGGCTTCGTTGCGGGCTTCGATGAGGCTGCGTTTTTTCTTGTCCTCGTCTGCATGCGCGGCAGCGTCTTTTTGCATTTTTTCAATCTCTTCATCGCTCAAGCCGCTCGACTGCTCGATCTGCACGGTCTGCTCTTTGCCCGTGCCAAGATCTTTGGCCGAGACGTTGAGGATACCGTTGGCGTCGAGGTCGAACTTGACTTCAATCTGCGGTACGCCGCGCGGCGCGGGCGGGATTCCTTCGAGATTGAACTGACCAAGCAAGCGATTGTCGGCACACATTTCGCGCTCGCCCTGGAAAACTCGGACCGTAACAGCCGACTGGTTGTCGTCGGCCGTGCTGAAGACTTGCTTGCGTTCGGCAGGAATGGTGGTGTTTCGCTCGACCAGCTTGGTCATCACGCCACCGAGCGTTTCGATACCAAGCGAAAGCGGAGTTACGTCCAGCAGCAGGATGTCTTGCACTTCCCCAGAGAGAACGCCGCCCTGGATGGCAGCTCCGATTGCTACCACTTCGTCGGGATTGACCCCCTTGTGAGGCTCTTTGCCAAACATTTCGGCAACAAGCTGCTGGACCTTGGGAATACGCGTGGAACCGCCGACGAGCACCACCTCGTCGATTTCGCCTGACTTGAGCTTGGCGTCTTCCATGGCTTTGACAACAGGGCCCCGCACGCGTTCGATCAGATCGTCGACGAGCCGCTCGAATTCGGCGCGAGTGATACTAACTTGCAAGTGTTTCGGGCCGTTGGCGTCGGCCGTGATGAAGGGCAAATTGATATCGGTCGATTGGGCCGAGCTCAACTCCTTCTTAGCCTTTTCGCAAGCCTCTTGCAGCCGTTGCAGCGCCATCTGATCGTTGCGCAGATCGATGCCCTGCTCCTTTTGGAACTGATCGGCGACATGGTTGATCAGTGCCTCGTCAAAGTCGTCGCCGCCGAGGTGGGTATCGCCGTTCGTAGAGATCACGCGGAAGACGCCGTCAGCAACTTCGAGAATCGAAACGTCGAAAGTGCCGCCCCCGAGATCGAAGACACAGATTTTTTCTTGGGCCTGCTTGTCGAGTCCGTAGGCCAGCGAAGCAGCGGTCGGCTCGTTGATAATCCGAGCGACTTCCAGACCGGCAATCTGACCAGCGTCTTTGGTCGCTTGGCGCTGAGCATCGTTAAAGTACGCCGGCACGGTGATGACGGCCTTGTTGACCTTATGGCCAAGATATGCTTCGGCCGATTCTTTCAGTTTGCGAAGCGTCTTGGCAGAGATTTCGGATGGAGTAAACTCTTGATCCCCAGCCTTGATCTTCACGTAGTCTTCTTGCCCACCGACCACTTGATAGGGGACCATTTTCTCTTCCGAGGCAACCTCGTTATGGCGACGTCCCATGAAGCGTTTGACGGAGTAGACGGTACGCGCAGGGTTGGTGACCGCCTGGCGTCGCGCAGGCTCGCCGACCAAAACTTCGCCCTTGTCTGTGAATGCAACGACGCTGGGGGTCAGGCGATTGCCCTCGGGATTGGGGATCACCTTGGCCTCTTTGCCTTCCATGACTGCAACGACCGAGTTGGTCGTGCCCAAGTCGATGCCGATGATTTTTTCTCCTGCAGCCATTGAGCTGTCTCCTGTAATTGACTCTGCGCTACTGTTTGAACGATATACTGCAGCCCGGGCTGCCAGATCTTGCTGGCCCAGCCCAAGCTGGGGATTAGTCGCTTGATAGATCCCAGACGGACCCGAAAGACCATTGGGCAAAGACCGTGCCATGACTGCCCGCCCTGCATGTTGCGACGCAAGTCTTTTATTTGTAATACGTTACACACTAAACCCCAACACTGATTGGGAGCTGCCAAAATGAGGGTGCTGCCAATTTGGCAGCGGAGCTAAAAGGTCACGAGCGTGGCCTGGAAACCTCTTGCCACAATGGCAGCCCTAGCCTGGTTGTTGGTTCCATAGGAGCTATCTTGGCCGACTTCGAGTCGATGACCATACTGGGCCTATGGCCAAGAAGAAAGCAAAAAAGAAATCGACCGAGGAGACTGCTGCCGGCAATGAAAAACGCCCTTCTCGCCTTCAGCTAGAAAAGCTGGACCGAGAGATTCTAGCGCTGATCAACAAGCGCGCAGAGCTGACTGTCAGCAGGGCCCAAGCGGGTGGTCCCGAGCGCGGCCATTCGTTTGCAGAGAATGCCGACGTGCTGCAAAAAGTGGTGGGGCTGAACGAAGGTCCGTTGCGGGACGATGCGGTGCGGGCCGTGTTTCGCGAATTGCTCAGTGGGAGTCATGGAGTTGGACACCGGACGCGGGTGGCTTATTTGGGCCCGGAGTATACGTACAGCCATCTCGCGGCAATCGAGCGGTTCGGTCAATCGGCCGAGCTGATGCCGGTGGGGACAATCGCTTCGGTGTTTGAAGAGGTCGAGCGCAGGCACGCTGAATATGGACTGGTGCCAATTGAGAATTCGACCGATGGGCGGGTAACCGACGCGCTAGACTGTCTGGCACGTTCATGTGTGAAGATTTGCGGCGAGGTCCCGCTTCGTATTCGTCATTGCCTGCTGGGCATCGGCGAGCGAAGCAAGATCGAACGGGTCTACAGCAAGACTCAGCCGCTGTCGCAATGTCGCAATTGGCTCAGCAAGCATTTGCCAGGCGCACAACTGTTGGAGGTAGCCAGCACTGCCGAAGCTGCCCAAAAAGCTGCCAAAGATGCTTCGGCGGCAGCTATTGCAAGCCAGCAAGCGGGGGCCAACTATTCGCTTTCGATCCTGGCCAGCAGTATTGAAGACAATCCAGACAATGTCACTCGATTCGCCGTAATCAGCACCGAGAGCGGGGGCCGGACGGGTAATGACAAGACGGCCTTGGTGTTCGAGCTGGATCATCAACCTGGGGCACTGGCCGATTCGATGGGTATCTTCAAGCGGCATAAACTGAACCTGACCTGGATCGAGTCGTTTCCACTACCTGGCCAGCGAGGGCGGTATTTGTTCTTTGTCGAGTTTCAAGGCCACGCCAGCGAGTTGAGAGCCCGCCGGGCGATTGCTTCACTGGAGAAGAAGGCGACTCGTTTAACGGTGCTGGGCTCCTATGCGCATGCCGAGGCAATCGGCTAAACTGACGGGCTACCCTCAGCCAGCCGGAATGGGCGAAGCGAGCTGAAGATAGACCAAGTAGCCGCTGCCCGCGGCGGTTTGCCCCGAGTTACGTACCACCCAACCACTCGTATTGATAGGGAATGACGAGATGCGAACGCCACTGATCGCCGGTAACTGGAAGATGAACACCGACAGCAACAGCGCGGCTGCGCTGGCCAGCGAGATCGCCAAACGTGCCGGCGAAGTGCAAGACGCGGAATTGCTGGTCTGCCCTCCGAACGTTTATCTGACATTGGTGCGTGACGCAATTGGAGATGCGTCTGTCGCCTTGGGCGCCCAGAACATGTACCACGAGGCCAACGGCGCTTTCACTGGCGAAATTAGTGCAGCCATGCTTTGCGACCTGGGTTTGCAATACGTTATCCTCGGTCACAGCGAGCGACGACATATCCTGGGCGAGTCGGATAGCGACGTAAACAAGAAGGCGCTTGCCGCCCTGGCTGCGGGTCTGGTCCCGGTGGTCTGCGTGGGCGAGCAGCTTGCAGACCGCGAAGCAGGCAAGACCGCTGAGGTCATTCGCGGGCAATTCGACGGTTCCTTGGCGGGGATCACTGCCGAGCAAATCCAATCGGTGGTGCTCGCCTACGAGCCTGTTTGGGCGATTGGTACGGGCAAAGTAGCGACTCCGGAGCAAGCCGAGGAGGTGCATGCCGACCTTCGCAAACAGCTGACCGAACGCTACAATAGCGAGATTGCCGAGAGCGTACGGATCCTCTACGGGGGCAGCGTCAAGCCCGACAACGCCGCGGAGTTGCTGGGACAGCCTAATGTGGACGGGGCGCTGATCGGCGGCGCGAGTTTGAAGGCAGACGATTTTCTGGCCATAGCCACGGCCGGGGCTGCTGTCGGATAAGCCATTTTTTTGAATCCCTTGATCTGAAGCAACCTTTTTCTGAATCAACTTAGCGTGTTTCTCCCACCGACTATTACTGGCCGGCGAGACCCATGAAACAGGTGATGGAGCCATCGTAGTGACAATTCCTCTGTTTGCAGCCCTGGGGCAAGTGCTCATCAAACTATTGTTGGGCGGGGCGGCGGTCTTTTTGATCTTGCTGGTGCTCGTTCAACGTGGTCGAGGCGGCGGTTTGGCCGGCGCTCTTGGCGGGATGGGTGGTTCTAGCGCGTTCGGGGCCAAGGCAGGTGACGTCTTTACAAGAATCACCATTGTCGCCGCGGCAGTCTGGATTTTTCTTTGCATCGCGGCGGCAAAGCTAGGGCCGTCTGAGGAAAGTCTCATCAAGACAGGCACGACAGCCTCGCCGACAGACTCCGGCGCTGCTGGCACCGAAGGACCGGCAATGGTTGGCGCCCGGGAAGAGGAAGAAGCCGATTCTGAGGCTGGCGCTGAAGCTGCGGAAACTGTTCCGGTGGCGAACGATGCCGCACAGGAAGAGTCTGCACCTGGCGATGAGACTCCACAGCAGTAGGGTTTTGTTGCAGCTTCAACAGACCACTTCGATACAGCAGCACACCCCGCTTCTTAGCCTCAGAAACGATGGAAGCTCGGGCATGGGCAGTATCAACTTGACGGGGTAGTGGCGTGGCTCTTTTGAGCATGACTGGTTTTGGCGAAGTCCGCGACGATCGCGAAGGCTATGCGATATGCGTCGAGGTGCGTACGGTCAATAGCCGCTACCTGAAACTTCATCTCCGCACGACCGAAGGTTACGGCTCGCTGGAAACGCGATTAGAAAAGGTCATTCGCGAAAGAGTCAAACGTGGCACCATTCACTGCAATGTGCGAATTCGACACCTGGGTGTTGCCGACGATTTCCGACTGAACGTCGAAGTGCTCAATCAGTACGTCGACCAACTTCAAGCGCTCGCTGCCGAACGCCGTATGAGCGAGGATATTAGCTTGGAACGATTGGCCGGACTGCCGGGAGTCATCGAAGAGCTTTCGACCGATGCCCACGACGCTGAGCACGTTTGGCCGCTGGTGGAACCGACGTTGCGCGCCGCCCTCGAACAACTTGGGGAGATGCGCGCGGTCGAAGGGCAGGCCTTAGCCACCGACTTGGAGGAACAGTGCGCCACGGTTGCCAGAGCCCTGGATGTCATCGAAACCCGCACCCCGTTAGTCGTAGAGCACTATCGCAAACGAATCCAGGATCGCGTGAACGAGGCACTCTCCTCATTGAATGTGTCGGTCGAGCCGGCCGACCTGGTTCGTGAGGTAAGCCTGTTTGCCGATCGGGCCGACATCTCGGAAGAGATCGTCCGACTCCGCAGCCATTTGCAGCAATTCGACGAGGCTATGCAATTGGCCGAAAGTGCAGGGCGAAAGTTGGAGTTCATCTGTCAGGAAATGGGACGCGAGGCAAATACGATCGGCTCGAAAGCCAACGATGCCGAGATTTCGGCCCAGGTGGTCGAGATCAAGACCGCACTGGAGCGCATTCGAGAGCAGATCCAAAATGTTCAGTAGCTGGCGTTTCAGCCGTTCGGCCCTGCGGCAGTAGACTATTCTGTTGCCAAGTCGACAGCAGGCCCAAGGTTTTCCAGAAACGATGACGACACCTCAACCCGGCAAACTAGTGGTCGTATCGGGCCCATCGGGCGTGGGCAAGTCGACCGTCGTAGCCAAGGTTCTGAAGCGATTTGGAGGCAGGCTAAGGTTGAGCATATCGGCCACCACCCGCCTGCCCCGCCCGGGCGAGCAGGACGGGGTTGATTACCACTTTCTCGAGATGGCCGAGTTTCAGCGCCGTCGAGCTGCGGGAGAATTCCTTGAATGCATCGAGGTATTTGGCCAAGGGCACTGGTATGGGACCCTCTGGAGCGAAGTCGGGCCTAGCCTTGAGGCCGGCAAGTGGGTACTCTTGGAGATTGATGTCGCTGGCGCCAAAGAGGTGCTCGCCAGGGTCTCCGAGGCCGTGACGATCTTCATTCAGCCCGATTCGCTGGAAGAATTAGAGCGCCGCCTCCGGTCTCGCGGAACCGAGCAAGAAGTAGCGATCCAGCGACGTTTGGATGTTGCCCGGCGCGAGCTGGCGCTGGCCGATCAGTACCAACACCGAGTAGTAAACGACACCGTCGCCGAGGCGGTAGACGAAATCTGTCAGATTCTGCAAGACCGAGGTCTTCTCAATGATTGATGCTTTGAAGGAAGAAGAGATTGTCAATAAGGTGGGGGGTCGATTCAAGCTGTCTACCCTGATTCAGAAACGGCTCGCGGCAATCAATTCGGGAGCACGCGCGTTGGTGACTTGCGATTCGACCAACCCTATGGAAGTAGTAGTGCAGGAGATTTTGCAAGACAAAATCTATTTGGATAGCTCGAACAAAGTGCAGATTACCGGCGCAGGGGACGAGACTGTCGGTCCTCCCGAATTGGATCTTTCCGACCTGTAATTCCTGCGAACTCTCGCGCTGCTCATGGCTCACGAAATCATCGTCGGCGTGTCGGGAGGTATCGCAGCATTCAAGACTGCTGCGCTGGTCAGCGAGCTCGTACAGGGTGGTACGGGAGTAACCGTGGTGATGACGCGAGCAGCCTGCAGATTTGTCGGGCCCGCGACGTTTCGTGCTCTCACGGGTCGGCAAGTGCTGACACGGACGTTTGACACACACGACCACCCGCTTGGGCCGCATATCGAGCTGGCCCGTCAGGCCGAGCTGCTCTGCGTTGCTCCCGCCACGGCAAACGTCATGGCTCAGGCGGCCCATGGCATCGCTAACGACTTGCTCAGCACGCTCCTATTGTCGTTCGCTGGGCCTGTCGTGATGGCGCCTGCGATGAATAGCCAGATGTGGCAAAAGCCCGCAGTGCAACGGAATCTTGCCCAGTTGCGTGACGACGGCGTTCATATTGTCGACCCCCAGGCTGGCTGGCTCAGCTGCCGCGAAAAAGGGGTGGGACGAATGGCAGAACCGGGGCAGATCAAGAGTACGATCGAGCGCCTGCTGCAAGGCAAGTCCCAATGACCCCTGATTGCTTCCGGCTGTTTGTACATCCATGGCTCGCATCCTCATCACTTCTGGACCAACGCGGCAATACCTCGACCCGGTGCGGTATCTGACGAATGCCTCGAGCGGGTTGATGGGCAAGTCGCTGGCCGAGGCGGCACTAGCGCTTGGCCATGAGGTGGTTCTCGTAAGCGGGCCCGTCGAAGTGCAGTATCCGGCCGCAGCTACGGTGCTTTCTGTGGTCTCGACTGAAGAGATGCTCGAGTGTGCCCAGCAGCAATTTGAAGAGTGCGACGGTCTGATCGGCGCAGCGGCTCCTTGCGACTACAGGCCTCTGCATGTCGAGCAAAGCAAAATCGCCAAAACAGGCGAGCCGCTGATGCTCCGCTTGATTGAGACTGACGATGTCGTGGCCACGCTCGGTGCTCGCAAAGGTGGGCGTTGGGTGGTCGGCTTTGCGCTTGAAACCGAGGATCATCGACTGCGAGCATTGGCAAAACTCGAACGGAAATGCTGCGATTTGATGGTCTCGAACGGCGTCGAGGCGATGCGTTCGCTGGAGAACCAAGTCGAGATTCTCAACCCGGCCGGTACGATCCTCGAGCAAGCCGCAGGATCCAAGGCGGTCGTTGCTGAAAAGATTTTGGAAGTGGTACAGCGTGTTTTGATCGATCGCTGCTAGCTCACCTCGGCCTTACCAAGGACGATCCCTTACCATAGTACTCTATGTGCCAGGGCCCCCAAATGCTGAGGCCCTTAGGCCATGGCTGCGCGGTCGCGTAACCGCGAGAAGAGCCGTCGCAGCGGTCCGGCCTGACGTCCGGCGGCTTCGGCGAGCAATTGAGCCTTGGCGTTCTCCCAGTCTTCCTGACCGTCGCCCGCGGGGCAGCCGTTGGCTTGCCAGATAAGATAAGCCCGCTCGGCTATCGCTTCCTCGGTGATCGATGTGAATTGTACCTGGTCTTTGGAAAACATCTCTGTATCCCCTCTCAGTTAAACCTATATTCTGCAGCCGGTGAAGTGTTTGCTTTCGTTATAGCTCGATTGCGGAAACCTAAGCAATCCCGAGAGTGGGTGGGTGCTGGCAGCTCTGAAATCCTCAGCTAGAGAGGCTCTGCAGCAGCGAACCGCTTCTTGGTCAAACGTGTCCGCAGAGGTCGCTTCCCATGGCAGGGCTAGCATCAGGGCGTTATATTGGCGGGTCTCGCCAATCGCCTCAATCTCCCGTCTACGTTCACCAGCCCCAGCATCCCTCCCACCCCCTACTTCAATAGTCGGCCGTATGATTCGTGCAGCAATCCTTGGCGCTACCGGTTACACCGCCCGCGAGCTTCTCAACCTGTTGTTGAGGCATCCCGAGATAGAAATCACTGCGCTAACGACGCGGCAAGACACGCGTTTGCCTGTGGCCGAGTCGCATCCGTCGCTACGGGGTCGGCTGGACCTGGTGCTCGAGAATCTTCCTCTCGAAGAAGTCGCCGCACGGGCGGACTGTGTGTTCGGCTGCCTGCCGCACGCGGCCAGCGCGGCAGCGGTCAGCGAGTTGCTAGACGCAGGTTGCCGGGTTGTCGATTTCAGCGCCGACTACCGACTCAACGATCCGCAGGTCTACGCCAAGTGGTACGGGGTTGAGCATCCCGATCCGCGGCGAATGCCAGAAACCGTTTATGGGCTGCCAGAGCTTTTTCGGGAATCGATCCGCGATAGCGATCTGGTCGCCAATCCAGGCTGCTATCCGACGGCGGCGGTGCTGGCTCTTGCTCCCCTGCTGAAGCAAGGAATCATTTCGCCGAAGGGCATTGTGATCGACGCCAAGAGCGGAATCAGTGGCGCCGGCCGAACGCCTAAGCCAAATCTTCACTTTCCTGAAGCAAACGAGAACCTTACTGCCTACAATATTGGCCAGCATCGGCATACGCCGGAGATTGACCAGGTACTCAGTGTTTGGGCCGAAGTGGAAACTGCAGTGGTGTTTACGCCGCACCTGATCCCCATGGATCGCGGCATGTTGAGCACGGCCTATGCCGAACCTGTGCGGGATATTACTACAGAGAGTGTCTTGCAAGCGTTGAGCGTTTTTTATGCCAAGGAACCGTTTGTTCGAGTGGTAGAACATAGCCCGAGCACCAAAGACGTCGTGCAGACGAATTTTTGTGACATCACGGCCCGCAGGGTTGGCGGGAAAGTCGTCGTCCTGAGCGCGATCGACAACCTGATGAAAGGCGCATCGGGAGCCGCGGTGCAAAATTTCAATTTGATGTACGGATTTCCGGAGACTACAGCACTGCTGTAGTCTTCGACCGTTGAGTGCAATATCGAGATACATGGGTGCTGAACACAAGGTAGCTGAACAATGGCCGATCGTCTTCCTCAGGGATTCCGTGCAGCGGGCGTCTATTCGGGTGTCAAGAGAAATCCCACGTCGCTTGATCTCTCGTTAGTCGTTTCTGATCGGCCGGCAGTCGCAGCAGGCGTCTACACTCAAAACATCGTGTGTGGCGCCCCGGTGAAATTCAATCGCGATCGCACTCCGTGTGAATCTGTCCGTGCCGTGGTGATCAATTCGGGCGTGGCCAACGCTTGCACAGGCGAACAGGGGGCTCGAGACGCCGAACGAATGGCCTCCAAAGTAACCGAAGTATGCCAGTTAGACGAAAACCAAGTGCTGGTGATGTCGACAGGCGTGATCGGCGAGATGCTGCCGATGGAGAAGATCAACGCAGGCATCGTTGCAGCCGCCTCGCAACTGAGTGATGGTGAGGAGGCATTGATCGCCGCGGCCAGGGGCATGATGACCACAGATACGCGGCACAAGATTCGGAGCCGCGAAGTCGATCTCGGGGGTCCGGTGCGAGTATGCGGTATGGCCAAGGGGGCGGCAATGATTGGCCCCAACATGGCGACAATGCTAGCCGTCATTATGACCGACGCGAACCTGAACAAGGGCGATGCGCAGGCGCTGCTCGCCGATGCCGCCGATGAATCTTTCAACTGTATCAGCGTCGACGGACATACCAGTACCAGCGATACAGTTTTGCTGCTGGCCAATGGCGCTGCCGGCGGGCCGGTGCTGGCAGGCGACTCACTGGCGAAGTTTCAGGCCACGCTGGTCGAGGTTTGCGAGGATTTGGCCCAGTCGATCCCGGCGGACGGCGAGGGGGCGTCGCATTTGATCACGGTCGAGGTCCATGGCTGCAAGACCCGGAAAGATGCCGTAAAAATCGCCAAAAACATCTCAGACAGTCCTTTGGTCAAGACCGCAGTCGCCGGGAACGATCCCAATTGGGGACGCATCGTCTCGGCTGCAGGCTACGCTGGTATAGCTTTTGACCCCACGAAGGTATGCCTACTCGTCAACGGCCTATTGCTCTACGAGCGCGGCGCTCCGGTGGGTTTCGACCCGAAGGTCGTATCCGACTCGATGCGGGCGGAGCATAACACCAGCATTGTTTTACTGTTGGACGAAGGGACAGCATCGGCGCGGTTTTGGACCACGGATCTCACGACTGAGTACGTACGACTAAACGCCGAATATCACACTTGATGAGCGAAGCACTGGAAAGAGCGAGACGCGGAGCACTGGTGCTTGGCTGCGTCATGGTTTTTTCGATTCTTTCTTATCATTGGTGGTTCAATAAGACACTGCTTGAGTCGATCTATTGGACCGTGATCACGATTTCTGGAGTGGGTTATTCCCAGAACATCGAACAGGAAGTCGGGGATGCTCGGCAGTTTCTTTCGATCATTGTGATCGTCGTCGGCATGATGGCGATGGCATATACCGTGGGCATGCTAATTCAGGCAGTTGTCGAGGGGCAACTCGATAAGGCCATGGGAGTTAAGAAGATGCAGAAGGAAATCAACAAGCTGAAGAATCACGTCATCATCTGTGGTTTCGGCCGCATTGGCCAAAACCTGGGGCATCGCCTGGCGAGACATCGAGTGCCTTTCGTGATCATCGACTCGAGTCCCGAGTCTGCCATCTCCGCGAAGACGTTGAAGTACCTGCTTCTCGAGGGAGACGCAACCGACGAAAACGTGCTGCGCTCGGCAGGAATTGAACACGCTGCGACGATTGCGATCTCGATTCAGAATGACTCGGACAATGTGTTTCTTACGCTTACAGCTCGCAATATGAATCCCAACATCCGTATTCTCGCCCGAGGCGAACACCCGCGGACCGAGAAAAAACTCGTCCAGGCCGGCGCCAACGAGGTAGTGATGCCCGCTGTCATCGGAGCAGAAAGAATGGCGGACATGATTGTCAAGCCCGAGGCATCCGATCTACTGCGTTGCGTAGGTCACGAATCAGGATTGAATGCTGAGCTGGAAGAATTCAAAATCACCGCCCAAAGCGCTTATCTTGGCAGAACCGTCAGAGAGGCCGAAGAGAATCTACAGGTGATGATTATTGCCGTACGCCACACGGAAGGCGGAACCACGTTCAATCCGAAAGACGACGAGATCTTGAGCGTAGGGGATATCGTGATCTTGATGGGCCCCGAGGCCGACATCGAAGAATTCTACGATCGATGCATTGCTCCAGAAGGCAAGGCGGTACTTGCATAAATGCGTTGCGGGTTCTGAGTCGCGGAGTAATTAAGCCCACGCCTACTGGTCAGAGTTTTTCGGCTGCAACGAGAAAGGTCGGATTCAGAGCGTCGAAACGCAATCGTTCCAACTGGTCGGTTCCTCGCGCCACGTTGATCATCCAGACGTGGACCTGCGAGGCATGCTTGGTCAGGGCTTCGCGGACTTCACTCAGCGCTTGGATGCTGACCACATTGGCGACCAGACGGCCCTTGGGATTGAGCCGATTGAACGCCAATTCGGCAATGCGCACGACCTCGCGGCCGCTGCCTTCGAGAAAGACGGCATCGGCATCCGGCAAGTCAGCCCAGGCCTCGGGAGCTTTTCCCAGAACCGGAGTGACGTTCGCCACTCCAAAGCGCTCGGCGTTCTCTCGAATTAACGCAATATCATCGGCGTCCTGCTCGATGGCAAAAATCTGACCGCCGGGGGCGAGTTGCGCCGCCTCGACACTGACCGAGCCGCTCCCTGCGCCGATATCCCAAACGATACTCTTGGAGTCGAGGGCCATCTGAGCCAGGGCCATCGAACGCACCTCGGCAGGTGTCAACAGACCGTGCTTGGGCTTGGACTGTATGAACACCTCGTCAGGATTACCGAACAAGCTGCGGACAAGCGGATCGCGCGGGTGACCGGGGGCTTCGCTGTCGCGCACCAGGACCATGACATTGAGCGGCTCGAACGACTGCTTGGCAATCTCGGCTACGCTGCCACGGGTAACCCGTTCGTTACGGGCGCCAAGATTCTCGCACACATAAATCGTGAAGTAGTCGATTCGCCGATCCAACATCGCCTGGGCTACCGCTGAAGGGCCGAATTCTTCGGTGGTAAAGAGCCCCACTTTCTCTGCCGTACGGATACGCTCGACGACGACGTCGAGATCATGCTGCGCCAGATTCGTAAGATAGGCTTCGTCCCAACTTTCCTTCACACGGGCAAAAGCCATCTGCATGCTGCTTACGTGCGGCACGATCTCACAGCGGTCGTTGCCAAGTCTGTCGCACAAGAACCGCGCCAGACCGTAAAACAACGGGTCGCCCGATACGAGCACGGCCGTCTTGGTATCGCCTGCCGACTGGATCTGCTGGACAACTTCTTCCAGATCAGCGCCAACAGCCAACCGCTTGCAGTCTGCTTCGGGTACCAGCGCCAACGTACGTTCTTTGCCAACCAGGAGATCGGCGTCAAGGATCAGACGGCGCACCGATTCTGGAACCGCGTCGAGGCCGTCGTCTCCTATGCCAATGATCGATACGTTTGGTTGAACAGCAGTCATTGATCGAACCCGGAATAGTGAAGACCTGCATCAAAAGACAGCTGTGCCAGAAATCTCAGCAGCAGTCATGCCTACAGCCTACTCCCTACCGCCAGCCTTCTCCAGCCCAATGCCGCTGGACCTAGGCCACGAAGCACATCAACGTATGATGCTTAAGTTCGAGAATCCCGTTGGCCGGCAAAGGGGGACCGTCTGCCGCGGGGTAGATATCGCCAGGCATCGGGGCCGAGGTATCGATAAACTGACTCCAGGGATAGGTACGAAGTTCCTTCGCTATCAAGAACTTCTGGGTATCCGTGCCTGGGTGCAGAAGCAACAGAATGGGTCGAGCGGCTGAATCATTAAGTCCGGAAGTCCCATAGATACAGACCATGCTTTGTGTTGGGTTGCTCCAATCCATCGGCTGCCCATCCGGGCTGAACCAACTCACGTCGGGGAGTTTACCATTCTGGCTGGGGTGGCCGGTCAAAAACGTGGGGCGGCGGACGTTCGGCTGGGCTTTGCGAAACGCGATCAACGATTTGCAGAACCTGAGATGCTCCTTGTTGCGTCGGACCAGTTTCCAGTCGAACCAACTAATTGCGTTATCCTGGCAGTACGCGTTGTTATTGCCTTTCTGTGTCCGCAGCACTTCGTCGCCAGAAACCATCATGGGGGTTCCCTGGCTGAGCATCAGCGAGGCCATCATGTTCTTCACCTGGCGAGAGCGGAGTTCAAGAATGGGTTTGCTGCGTGTAGGCCCCTCTACGCCGTTGTTGGCGCTGTAGTTGTTGTTGTCGCCATCCCGGTTTTCCTCGCCATTGGCTTCATTGTGCTTGCGTTCGTAGCTCACCAAGTCGTAAAGCGAATAGCCGTCGTGCGAAGTCACGAAATTGATACTGTGGTAAGGACGCCGTCCCCCGTGTTGATAGAGGTCGCTCGATCCCGAGAGACGGGTGGCTTTTCGGCCAGTCATGCCCGGCTCGCCGCGCCAGAAACGGCGTACGTCGTCGCGAAAGAGCCCATTCCACTCCGCCCAGCGGGTTTCGGCAAAGGAACCGACCTGATAGGCGCCAGCGGCGTCCCAAGCTTCGGCAATAATCTTCGTGTCGGCCAGCATCGGATCCTCGGCAATGATCTCAACTAGCGGCGGGTTGGGCACAAGCTCGCCTGTCCGATCGCGGCTCAAAATTGATGCCAGGTCGAAGCGAAAACCATCAATGTGGTAATTGTAGACCCAATGCCGGAGGCAATGAAAAATCATTTCACGGCAAATGGGATGATTCCCGTTCACGGTGTTTCCGCAGCCGGAATAGTTCTTATAGCTGCCGTCTGGATTGAGCATGTAGTAGACCTTGTTCTCCAATCCTTTGAACGAGAGCGTTGGTCCTTCGCTGTTGCCCTCGGCGGTGTGATTGAACACGACATCGAGGATCACTTCGATCCCGGCGGCATGTAATTCGCGCACCATCTCCTTAAACTGCCGAACCTGATCTCCGGGTTTGTTGCCCTGCATGTAGCCACGATGAGGAGCAAAAAATGCCAACGAGTCGTAACCCCAGTAATTGGGTCTCAGGAGCTTATTGCCATGAGGATCATGTATGGGAAACTCATGAATGGGCATGAGTTCGACGGCGGTTACCCCGAGCGATTTGAGATAGGGGATTTTTTCGATGACGCCGAGATAGGTTCCCGGATTCTTGGTTTCGCTCGTCTGGCTGCGAGTGAAGCCACGAACGTGCATTTCGTAGATAACGGTTTCCGACAGGGGACGACGCAGATGGCGATCTCCCTGCCAATCGAAATCGTCTCGGACTACGACACATTTGGGGGGACGCGCAACTCCGTCGTCGGCAGCTTGAAAGCGTCCTGCCAAAGCGCGGGCATAGGGGTCGATC
>JAGQOW010000109.1 GCA_020427155.1 Planctomycetales bacterium
CATCCATACCCCAGCAGGAGCTGCATTCCCATGAAGGCGTTCTTCGCTTCCCTAGCGCTCCTGGCCAGTCTTTCGCTTGCCTTGCCAGCACTCGCCGACACCTTTGGTACCGGCGCAAACACCTTCAGCATCGATTTCGTCACCATCGGCGACCCGGGCAACGATCCCGATACCACGGGCGACCCGAACCCCGCCGGGGCGGTGGCTTACGAGTATCGCATCGGCAAGTACGAGATACCGGAAGACGCCATCAATAAGGCCAACGCTCAATCGGCGCTCGACGGCAACCCGCTGGGCATCACGATCGACGCGCGCGGCCCCAACAAACCGGCTACCCGAGCCAGTTGGTTCGAGGCGGCCCGGTTCGTCAACTGGCTCAACACGAGCACCGGCGGCTCGCCCGCTTACAAGTTCGACACCAACGGCGACTTTCAACTCTGGGAGCCCGGCGACGCCGGTTACAACCCGGCCAACAAGTTCCGCAACACCCAAGCGCGTTACTTTCTGCCCAGTGCCGACGAATGGTACAAAGCAGCCTTCTTCGATCCGGTGAGCGACACGTTCTTTGATTTCCCCAATGGCAGCAACACCGCACCCTTGCCCGTGGCTAGTGGCACTGATCCGAATACAGCGGTGTACGATCAGCCATTTGCACAGGGGCCGGCGGACGTCATGCTCGCCGGCGGGCTGGGTCCGTTTGGCACCGTGGGGCAAGCCGGAAATGTGTGGGAAATCGAAGAAACTCAAATGGATTTGGTCAACGATGATGCCCTAGGATATCGATCCGTGCGTGGTGATACATGGTTCGGAGCTCAAGGTGGAAATCACTCTACTCTATCGTCTTCATTCAGGAATGGCTTATTGGGGCCTGGGATGCCTTTCGGAGATATTGGATTTCGTGTGGCAGGCAAAGAGATTCCGGAACCGACTACTATTTACCTCGCATCTATGGGTGTAATCTTACTAGCTGGCAGGATGGGTCGCCCTATCGCCAATCAACTTCGACCTTGAGCACGTTGCCACCGACAGGTTCACCCATCAACGGTTTGCTACTCACCGATGCGCGGGTGCCATGTCCACATCGGTCCGCCGGGGTGGGCATGAAGTAGACGGTCGCCTGGCATGCCCACTGATAATCTCTACTCTCTACATCCATCCTCCGCGCTCTTGGCGGCCTTGGCGGTTCCATCCTGTCAATGTAGCTGAACTCGCAAGAGTTCAGGTGGTTGGAAACGTCGTTGGCACGTCCGCTGAATTCTTGCGAATCCAGCTACAGACGCCATCACCGAAACTTGGATTCCTCCGTCACCACCACTCTCATCTGCGAACCGCCGCGACCCCTGCGTTTCAATCCCACACCGGTAGGTGGCCAAGAATGATCGTAGCCCCGTCGCTCCGCAACTGTGTTAATCACCCTAGCACTTCGTTGCACTTGCTCTTTGGCAATCTAAGATTTTGCACCAATTGCACCTGCTGCAGTGTTGTCTCAAAAGTTGGGACCCCAGTGGGCGAGACAAGACTAAAGCGGAAAGCCGAAAAGCCGGAGGCTGGTGGGCTCTTTACTGGCCTGCCCTATTGCTCACTCGTAGCGGAGGGCGTCGATGGGGTCGAGCTTGCTGGCTCGCAAGGCGGGGTAGTAGCCAAAGAAGATGCCTACCGCGGCTGCAAATAGAATCGCCACGATGGCGGCCTCGAACGAAATGACCGTCGGCCAATCGTTGCCCGGGGTAAACGAATTGATCGCCGCGGTGACACCAACCGAGGCACCTACGCCGAGCAAAAAACCGACGATCCCGCCGACGCAGGAAAGCAAGACTGCCTCGACCAGAAACTGCCGCAAGATGTCGCCAGGCCGTGCGCCAACCGCCATACGAATGCCGATCTCGCGCGTGCGTTCCGAGACCGAGACGAGCATGATATTCATAATGCCCACGCCTCCGACAATGAGCGAAATGCCGGCGATGGCCGACAGCATCAGGGTCATCGAACCGGTAATGACTCCCAGAACGTTGGCCACCTCGGTCGTATCGTGCACGCGAAAATCCGACTCCTCGCCCGGAGCTTTGTTATGCCGTTCGTCCAGCAAATAGGTGATTTCGCTAGTTGCCTCATCCATCAGCGACAGCGAAAGCGCCGAGACCATCACCGCGTGCAGATAGTCGAAGTCGGAGCCTTGAATGCGCTTGCGCACGGTCGTGTAGGGCAACAGGATAATATCGTCTTGATCTTCGCCGACCATGTTGACCCCCTTCTTCTCCAAGACGCCAATCACGCGAAAGGGGATGTTTCGAATGCGAATCGAACGTCCAATGGGATCGGACGTTTGGAACAGCTTGGCGACAACCGTATGGCCCAGCACGCAAACCTTCGACGCCGAAGTGATGTCCCGCTCGGTCAGAAATCCCCCGCTATGCATGGCCCAATCGCGCACTGCAAGATACTGGGTGCCAACGCCGACGATTTCTTCGGGAGTCCAGTTGGCATTGCCTTGGATCACGTTGGCAGCGGTAAAGAGCATGGGGGTGGCCGCTCGTACCGAGCCGCACTCCTCGGCGATCGCTTCGGCATCTCGCGAGGTGAGCGTGGGCCAGCCTGCCTTGCGGACTCCTCCGCGCCGTCGCTGCCCAGGCACCACAAAGATGACGTTCGTCCCCAGCGATTGGAACTCCTTTTGAACCAGTTGCCCCGCACTGCGTCCGAGCGAAACCATGGTCGTAACCGCAGCGATACCGATCACCACGCCCAGCACGGTGAGGCTGGCGCGCATCTTGTTCTTGGCAAGCGCTCGCAAGGCAACGGTCAAGGTGACGGGAAGACGCACGAGGAATTATCAACCTGAGGTTCAGGGAATAAGAAGGCCGACGCTATCTTCTTTTGGTTCCGGTAACGAGCTCCTGGCCGGGCTTGAGATCTCCGGAAACGAGTTCGGTAAACTTGCTGTCGCTAAGCCCCGTGACCACCTCGACCGCTTTGAGCAAATCGCCTTCGACGACCCAAACATGCTTGCGCTTCTGATTCCGTTTTGCCTCAGCCTTTTCGGCAGCCGAAAGCACGCGAGTGTTTGCATTATCTTCTTCCTGCTTGATGGTCCGATCATCGCCGTCCAGAAGCTGGCGGTCGCTTTCGCGCACTTGTTCCGTCAATGGAAAAAACCGCAGTGCCGAGTTGGGCACCTTCACGACATCCTGGCGTTGATCGACCCGAAAGGAAATCTCCGCCGTCATGCCCGGCAACAGTTTCATATCGGGGTTGGGAGCCCGCACGACTACCGGATAGGTCACCACGTTTTGCTCAACTGTAGAACTGACGCGAATCTGCTCGATCTCGCCTGCAAACACCTCGCCGGGCCAGGCATCGACGGTGAACTCCACCGGTTGGCCTTCGTCCTTCGCTGCCATGATCATCCCCATATCGGCTTCGTCGACCGAGGCAAAAACGTGCATATGCTTGTCCATATCGATCGCCAGCACAAACATCTCGGGGGTGGTAAACGACGCAGCGAGCGTCTGGCCATCCTCGATTTTCTTGTCGATGATGATTCCGTCCACAGGCGAAACGATATTTGTGTAACCCAGATTCGCCTGTGCGTTTTCCAAGCTGGCCTGGGCCTGATCCACCGACGCCGTGGCAACCGTCAGCTGCGCTTCGAGCGAGCGCTTGTTGAATACAAACTGATCCATCTCGGTTCCCGAGATGAATTCCGGGTTTTCCTTGTGCAGCGCTTTCGCTCGCTGCTCGTTGTTGCGGGCCTGTTGCAACAACGCTTGGACGCGCTCGACTTCAGCTTCACGCGTTTTGAGGGTCGCTTCCTCGCGCCGCACATTGGCGTCGAACAACCGCGGATCGATCTTTGCCAGTTTGTCGCCTGCCTTCACTCGATCGTTGAAGTCGACGTGAATCTCAATGATGGGGCCGGAGACGAACGAGCCGATTTGTACCTTCTTGACCGGCCTGATTTCGCCGGTGGAATTGACGACCGAAATAATATCGCCCTGTTCGACCTCCATCAAACGCCAGTTCGTCTGGTTCCGCTTTTTGAGATAAGCACGAACCGGGCTGATCGCAGCTGCCCCCAGACCACCCAATACCGCTAGTACCAAAAAAACCTTAAGAAAAAATTTCATCGAGATTCGGCAAGCCGAGAGCGGTGGGTCGAGGGAAGGAGATTCGATCGAGGCAATGTTTCCATTTTACTTAGCTGCTATTGCCAGGGCAAAGCGGCACCAAGCACCCCGGGCAAAGACTCTCGCATCGCAGCATGATAGTTCAGGCTGAACAACGAGGGGCCCGAGAGTCGCACGAATATAAGGCATATACAGGTAGATTGCAGGTTCATACTCCGCCAGAGACCCTAGGGCGTGCAAGCAAAAGTCGATGTATAGTCGCTCAGAATCGCCTGATTCACAAACATAGCTATTGGAACCTTAGGACTGCGGATCTAGCCATTGGACGTATTCCAGTACATTGTTGTCGGGGTCGCAGAAATAGAGCCAACGGACCGAACCTGCGATTTCCAAGGGCCCGTCAAGCAGCGGAATCTTGTGCCGATGCAGGCGAGCTACGTCCTCGTCGAGATCGTCCGAGGCAAGTGCCAGGTGGGGGCAGTACGGCTTCTCGACAACCGGCGGCTCCATGGGTAGCGGCTGCCCCTGCTGGTCGAGCAATTGCAGCAGTTCCAGATTGCCGCCTTCCAACTGCAGAAATGCAAAGGATTCGCGATGCTCGCGATCTACTTTATGAAACAACAACTCGAGTCCCAGCTTTTCTGTATAGAAAGCAATGGCGGCTTGCATGTCCGACACCCGGATTGCTATGTGGTCGAGCCTCGGCATGCATTAACTCCCGCGGAGACAGAGGTGAATCGGTTTCAGTCGCATTTGGTAAGTACAAGCAGTCGGAAATCCATCACGTTCTGGTTAGCCACCTCCTGGGCTTGTAGCGTGAGTGGTCCCTGCCCTTTGGCAAGCTCGATGCGGCCGAGCTTCATGACTCCAAAGTCCTTGACATAGGATTCGTCGCGGGGAACCCGATCTTGCCCCTCGCCTTGTAAAGGCGGATCGTGAGCTGTGTCGACCGTGCCGGCCACTTTACCCTCTCCAAAGCTCAATTCGACCGTGGAACCTACGTCGGACGAAGCACATGTGTAGTAGAGCTCAGCCTCGTAGACGCCCGACTGAAGCACTTCGACATTCCAGTCGATTCGGTCGGAAGTGCGTTGCCAATTGGTGAAGAACGAGCAGTTGGGATGCCGAGAGGAACGCTTGATCTTGCCGTGCGATTCGGCGTCGCGAGCCGGCAGCTGCGTCGAGCGAGAAGCTGGATGACCTACCAAAAATGGCCGCCGCTCTTGGTTGCGGTTCGACAACAGTTCGTCTTTCCACTGTTTGACAGCTTGCGAAAGCTCGGCAGCGATCTGCGGGTGCTGCTTGGAGACGTCCTGCCGTTGGCCGGGATCGGCAATCATGTCGTAGAGATGCCCCTCGTGGTCGAGGCGATACTGTTGCGTGCGGACACTGACGGCCGCTGCCCAGTGAGAGAAGATTCGCCGATCTGCGCTGGGCAGTTCATTCGCCAGACCAAGCAATTGCTCCTTGAAACTTATGCCGTCGAGAGGTTTTCGGTTGGTAAGCTCGACTCCCGTAAGTTCGGCCAGAGTCGGCAACAGGTCGATCGCAGCGGCTATTTGCGGAATCTCGCGTTTGGCATTGATCTTGCCTGGCCAGCGGATGAACAACGGCGAGCGCACACCGCCTTCGTCGGTCGAACCTTTCTTGCCGCGCATATCGCCGTTCCAGCGAAACCGGTTGGGGCCGTTGTCACTGAAATAGACAACGATCGTTTCCTCGGCGAGTTCCAACTCGTCCAGCGTCTGCAGGATGCGTCCGACGTTCCAGTCGATGTTCTCACACATTGCCAGTGCCGCCCGGGTATGATCAGCGTCCTCGCGGTCTTGGTAGCGGTGAGACATGGCCAGCGGCTTGTCGCGAAACGTCTCCCACCAGCGGTCGGGCACTTGCATTGGCGAGTGCGGAGTGTTGTACGGCAGATAGACAAAAAACGGCAGTTCGCTATGGTCTTTCATGAAGCGAATGGCGTGGTCGGTAAGATCGTCGATCAGGAAACCCTCGCCTTGGACGATTTGCCCGTTGTGATCGAGCATCGGATCGAAGTAATTCCCCCAGTGGCCGGAACAGAAGCCATAGAACTCAGAGAAACCACGAGCGTTGGGATGATAGGGAAACTGAGTTCCATTATGCCACTTGCCAAAGGCGGCTGTGGCGTAGCCGGCCGCACGAAACATATCGGCAATCGTGACTTCGTCGAGATCCATCCGCTCGAGCCCGGTCGAAACGCCGTAGACTCGGCTGCGCGGATGGTATCGCCCGGTAAAGAACTCGGCCCGCGTCGGCGCGCAAACCGGGCAGACATAAAACCGATCGAAACTTGCCCCGTCCTGGGCAAGCGAATCGATGTGCGGCGTGCTGAGGTTCTTGTTGCCGTGCAGGCTCAAGTCTCCCCAGCCCTGGTCATCGGCAACGATGACGATCAAGTTGGGGCTAGCCGCTGCACTGGACAAAAAGAGAAGGCCGAGGGCAACGGCGAGGGCAATTGGGAGCGATAGCATGGGTTGAATCTTGCGTTTGCTGTACATGGGAATCTAGTCTGACCTAGGGGTAAGCTACTCAGGCAAGTATTTCTTCGATCAGGTTGCCATGAACACTGGTCAACCGTCGATCGAGGCCGTTGTGATAGTAGGTGAGCCGTTGATGGTCGAATCCGAGGATGTGCAACACAGTTGCGTAGAAGTCCCACACGGTCGTTGGATCGATTTCTGCGCGACGGCCAAATTCGTCGGTGGCGCCGTAGCTGACGCCCGGCTTGACTCCCGCGCCCATCATCCAGCATGTGAAACCGTCGGGATTGTGATCGCGGCCTGTGGTACCCTCCTGCCGCGTTGGCATGCGGCCGAACTCGGTGGTCCATAGCACCAAAGTATCTTCGAGCATGCCGCGCTGCTTAAGATCGGTCAGCAGCGCAGCGGTTGGTTGGTCGAACACTGGGCAGTGACGCTCGTAGTCGGGCTTGAGCGTCTTGTGCGCATCCCAATTAAGGAGGCCGTCGACTCCGGAAGCGCGCGAAGCGCAGTAGAGACTCACGTAACGTACGCCTCGCTCCAACAACCTGCGCGCAAGCAGACAGTTGCGGGCGTAAGCCGCTTTGAGCTTGTTCGCATCCCCCGTGCCAAAGAATCGATGGGTCGATGCCGACTCGGCGGCCAGGTCGGAGACCTCCGGCGCTGAGAGTTGCATCCGAGCAGCCAGCTCATAGGCAGCGATCCTTGCCGACAGTTCTGAATTGCCGGGATTTGCCTGGAGGTGCTTGCGATTGAGCGTCTGCAGAAACTCTCGTGTCGCCAATTCTTCTTGCTCGGAGACTCCTGCAGGGAGTTGCAAGTTGCGAATCGACTGTTGACTGCTCAATACAATTGCCTGATGCTGAGCCGGCAAGTAGCCGTTGCTCCAGGTGGCCTTGCCGTTGGGCGGCTCGCCGCGAATATCAGGAATCGCCACATAGGCTGGCAGGTTCTCGTTGGCGGAGCCTAGGGCATAGCTCATCCAGGCGCCGGCGCTAGGAAAACCTTCGCTGTCTTCTCCGGTGTTCATAAAGACACATCCAGGACCATGGGTATTGGTCTTGGAGGTCATCGAGTGAATAAACGCGATATCGTCGACGTGCCGGGCCATGTGCGGCAGAAGCGTGGAACAGAGCTTGCCAGACTCGCCTGCGGGTTGGAATGGCCAGGGGCTCTTCATCAGCGGACCGTTCTTGCCTTGAAAGCTCAACGCGCCTTCCTCTCCCGGCAGGGGATGGCCGTCGTACTTTTCGAGGCTTGGTTTATGTTCCCAGAGGTCCATGTGCGATGCGGCGCCCGGGCAGAAGATCTGCAATACTCGTTTGGCGCGAGGCTCAAAGTGGGTCATTCCCTGGCCTGGGCGCCATATTGGCTCTGCCGCGAATAATTCGCTGTTGAGCAGATGGACAAGCCCGAGACCTGCCAGCCCTGTGTAGGCGCTGCCCAGAAAACCTCGGCGCGAAAGAACGGCTTTCAGGAGGTGTTCTGGACTCGTGATTTGGTCGATCATTTGCAATTGCCTTACTTCGGCAGTTCAGTCGATGTAGACAAACTCATTGGTATTGATCAGCGCCCGACAGAAAGCCCGCAAGCCGTGCTGTTCGATGAATTGCGAAGCCATGGCCAGTTCCTGGTCGTCGCATAACCGCGAAAACAATAGCTCGTATGCCAGGCGAATCGAGGCGTTGCGATCCGCCTGATCGATGCGGCTGGCAAGGACACGGGCCATGTCTAGCGTGAAGCTGTGGTTCATCAGTGTTAGCGCTTGCAGCGGCGTGGTCGTCGACGCACGGCGCGGCGCAGAGAAGGCACAGTCGGGGCTATCGAATTCTGACATCAAATCGACCGGCGCGGCGCGAGCGTTTTGGTGGTAAACGCTACGGCGATAGGTCTCGGGACCAACTTGATCGCGGGGTACGTATGTGGCAACGTTGTCTTCCCAGTAGTGGTACAGGCGGAAACCGGGTCCTCCCATTTCGAGATTCAAACAGCCTGCGATCTGCAATAATGAATCGCGAATTTCGTCGGCTGAGAGCCGACGAGGCGGGAAGCGCCACAGCAGACGCGCCTGGGCGTCGACAGCAGAGGCCTCGGCACGAAAATCGCTCGCCTGACGGTAAGCCTGCGAAGTCATGATGAGTCGGTGCAGTGGCTTGAGTTGCCATTGATGGGCATGAAGTTGTCGCGCTAACCAGTCGAGTAATTCCGGATGAGTCGGCCGTCCCCCCATATAACCGAAATCACTTGGAGTATCGACGATGCCTGTGCCGAAGTGGTAATGCCACAAACGGTTGGCTATCACGCGCGCGGTGAGGGGGTTATTGCGGGAGACAATCCAGTCGGCCAGTGCCTGCCGGCGTTGCGGTTCGGGGGTATCGTCGGCAAGTTCAAAGCTGCCGGCCGCTTTAGACAGGGTGGCCAAACTGGCCGGTACGACCGCGGCTCCTTGGCGTTGGGGATTGCCTCCTAGAAAGACGTGAAAGGGCTCCTTCGCTTGCTGATAGTTGCCAACCCACCAGACGGGGAGTTGGGGCAGTATGGCAAGCTCTGCTTTCGCTTTTCCGATTTCTGCATCGAAAGCGGCCAGTTGCTGTCGCTGTTGTTCGGTTTGGACGGCGTCGATCAGCCGCCTGCGTCGGTGGCTGGCGTTGATTGGCTTTCGATCGTGAGAATTGGCAACTTGTGTCCAGTTCTCGCCATCGGCTGACACCTCGATGCGATACTCCGAGAGGAACCCCGCCACGTGATGCTCTACGGCAGCGCCGGAACGGTCGCTCGAGAAAGAGACCCGGTTGATCGCTTCGGGTTGCGAGAGTGTGATCGTAAGCTGAGGGGCGGCAGCGAGCCAACGCGCACCGAATCGGCCGTCGATGGTAAGCGCGGCGCTGTAGGCCTCGGCAAAGTCGTTCGCAACGCGATTGTGTCCTTCAGCCTTTGCGCCGGCGGAAGCGAGCGCTACGTTACGGGAGGATTCGCCAGCGGTCCAAATCTCGAACTCGTCGATGTGATAGCCCGACGCAGATCGAGGGTTTGTTTCGCTGCCCTCACTCACGAGTCTTACGTACTGAGCCTCGACCGGTTCAAAAGTCTCGACCGTAAGCTTGCGGTCCACAGGGGGGCGCTTCCATGCACTTTCGATGTCTGCAGCAGACTGCTCAGCATGATCCAGTAGCGTTTGTTCCAACCGTTGCTTTTCCTCGGCAAGCCTTTCCAAGGTTTGGTTCAGTGGTTGCTGCCTGGATTCGAGGTCGCGGCGTTGCCCTTGGCTGGCTATGGAGCGGCTACCATGCACCACGCCCCCGAAGATGGCATACAGGCTGTAATAGTCTTGCTGCGAGACGGGGTCGAACTTGTGGTCGTGGCAGCGAGCGCAGCCTACGGTCAGGCCCAGGAACGTCTCGCCGGTTGCTCGAATTATTTCGTCAACTGTATTGGCTCGGATCTGCGCCGCCTGAATCGGATCGGAGTTGCCGACGTTGTCGTACGGTCCGCAGACGAGAAAGGTAGTCGCGACTTCGGTCAGCGGGTCGCCAGCAGCAAGCGAGTCGGCAGCCAGGTGCTCACGGACGAATTGATCGAACGGTTTGTCTTCGTTCCAAGAGCGAATCACATAGTCGCGAAAGGGCCAGGCATTGTCGATAATCACGTTGCGTTCGAAGCCGGTACTTTCGCCGAAACGAACCACATCGAGCCAGTGCCGTCCCCAATGTTCGCCGTAGCGGGGTGAAGCCAGCAAGCGGCCGATCAAAGCTTCGTACGCACGATTGCCAACCCGATCGGGCGAACCCGTCTCCGCTTCGCAAGCTTTGCGGAACTCGGCGATTTCGGCAGGCGATGGGGGCAAACCAATTAGGTCGTACGTTGCCCGGCGAATCAGAGTCCTGGAATCAGCGGGAGGCGAAGGGTGCAATTGCTTTTCTGCCAACTTGGCAAAGACCAAGCGATCGATCGAATTCTCGGCCCAAGCGGCAGGCATGCCAGGGGACACGGGAGGATCGACCTCGGAGAGCGGTTGTAGTGACCACCAATCGAAACCTGCGCGGCGGTCGGTCGAAATGGCAAAAGGACTCAGCGGCTCGTCTGGAAAGTAGGCTCCGTCGGCAATCCACTGCTTTAGGACTGCAATTTGCGATTCCGAGAGGGGCTGCTTCGGCGGCATTTCCCCGGTAGAAACATACTCGTACAACAAACTTTCCGCGGGATTGCCCGGCGTGATACTCGCCCCACTCTCCCCCCCCTCGATCGCTGTAGCTTGGGTGCGAAGATCGAGTTCTCCCTTACGGTCTGCACCATGACACTCCAGGCAATGGCCGATCAGTATTGGCTCGACCTGTTCGTGAAAGAACTGCTCATGTTGCTCTGCAGTTGCCACGGCAGCATCGATTAAGGACACCCACAATGCCAAGATCAGATTGGCCACTAAGCGGCTCGGATACACTTTGCACTCCCCCGGACGGTTCGAGCTAACAGGCTGGCAGTATACCATAATGCCTGCTGCCTTGGAGTGCGGCGAGATTTATGAGAACTGCAAGTAGCAGACGAGACTCACAACGACAACGCCAATGAGATTCAGCGCCAAGCCTTCGCGGGCCATCTCTCGCACGGTCAACTCTCCAGAACTAAACACAATGGCGTTCGGTCCAGTAGCGACGGGCAGCATAAAAGCAAAACTGGCGCTGATAGTAGCGGGCACCATAATCAGTTTGGGTTCGATTTCTGCGGAGATTGCGGCGGCGGCAAGCACGGGCATCAGCAGATTGGAAGTTGCCGTGTTGCTGGTAACTTCGGTGAGGAACGTGACCGAAAGACAGACCAGCGCGATCATCAATAGCGTGGGCAATTGGCCGATACCTGCCAAGGCAGCGCCAAGCGAGTCGCTCAAGCCCGAACTGACAAATGCCTTGGAGATGACGATTCCGCTGCTGAAGAGAATCAGAATGCCCCAAGGAATGCTGCAAGCGGTGTCCCAATCGAGCAGATGTTCTCCACGACCGTTGGGAATCAGGAACATCAGCACGACTGCCGCCAAAGCCACACTCGCATCATTGGCATTGGGCAACTGCAAGAGATTGCTCCAACCGCCAGAGGGTTCATTGCGCGTGATCCACAAGAGCGCGGTCAGCGCAAAGACGGACAACGTACGGATTTCTTCCGTTCGCCAACGTCCGACCGGAGGCAGCTTGATTGCTGTCTGTTGTTTCAATCCACGGGTCAACCAGCAGCCTGTGAGTGGAATCATCACCACCACGACGGGCAGGGCGAGCAGCATCCAGTCAGAAAAAGCGAGTTCCGTACCGGTCACACGCTTGTAATTGTCGAGAAAAATCAAGTTGGGTGGAGTCCCGACAGGGGTGCCAACCCCACCTACACTGGCAGCATAGGCGACCCCCAGCAGCAGGGCCCTTTGCAGTTGTTTCTCTTCGACTTTTTCAAGTACTGCCACCACAATCGGCAGCAACATCAGCGTGGTCGCCATGTTCGAAATCCACATGCTCAGGCACGCCGAAGCGGCCATGAATCCCAGTACCAGACGACGCCCGTTCGTTCCGCCAAACAAGGAAACCATGGAGAGTGCAATCCGCCGATGTGCGCCGCTTCGTTCCATCGCCGAAGAGAGCATCAGCCCGCCCAAGAGCAGCAAGATCAGCTTATCGCCATAGGCCTCGCCAACCTCTGAGGGAGTAAGGACTCCTACTAGCGGAAACACCGCAAGCGGGATGAGCGAGGTCGCAGGAATCGGGATGGGCTCAAAGATCCACCAGGTAGCGCAAAGCAACGTCACTCCCGCCGTCCACGAGACAGCAGAGGTAGAACCCGAGATGAAGAGTCCCACGCCAACCGATACTGCGAGAAGCGGACCAAGGATGAGAGCCCATCGATTCATGGTCTAACACGGCGGCAGTTTGAACGCGACTGGCAAGTTGGGCAACGCCCAGTTCACAACGGCTGACTCCTAAAACACAATTACCCATCAGCGAACGGCATCCGCTGATGGGCAACAGGTATGAGCGGAGAGGACAGGATTCGAACCTGCGGACCAGGTTACCCCAGTCACCGATTTAGCAAACCGGCGCTTTCGACCACTCAGCCACCTCTCCCAAGCCTTCGCCAGGCGGCGGGGGCTGGTGTGTATTCTATGCGTTCGGTCGATTGCCGCAAGTCCGGGTGAATCGGCAGGCTCAGCGAAGTTAGGCCCGAAAGGGCGAACTTAACCGCCGAAATGGTAGGCGGAGAGAATCGGGGCAATGATCATTGCCACAACGCTGATGAGCTTGATCAGGATGTTGAGCGAGGGGCCTGAGGTATCTTTGAACGGATCGCCGACCGTATCGCCGGTGACTGCGGAGTTGTGCATGTTCTCAAAATCCTCGGCCCATTTGCCGTGGCCCTCGTCCTTGATTTGCTTCTTGGCATTGTCCCAAGCGCCGCCGGCATTGGATTGGAAGATTGCCAGACAGACGCCAGAGATGGTCACGCCAACCAGCAGACCGCCCAACATATTGACGTCATAGAAACCAACGGCAATCGGCACAATCACGGCCATCAGGCCTGGGGCAAGCATCTTCTTGATGGCAGCGCCGGTGGCAATCGCAACACAATGAGAATAGTCGGCTTTGCCATCGGCGGCACGAATAATCTGCGCCTCCTCTTCGGTCGGGTCGCGTTCTTCACTTTCGGCTCGCTTGGCCGCATCGAGGGCAGGTCGCAATTCTGGAATGTCTCGAAACTGGCGACGCACTTCCTGGATCATATCCTGAGCAGCATTGCCGACCGCAACCATGGCCATGGCCGAAAAACGAAACGGCAACATGCAACCGACGAGCAACCCAACCAGCACATAGGGATTGGCCGCATCGAGACTTACCTGCCCATTCATCTTGGTCAAGAATGCAGCTGTCAGGCTCAGCGCCGTCAGAGCCGCCGACCCGATGGCAAAACCCTTGCCGATAGCGGCGGTGGTATTGCCAACCGCGTCGAGCTTATCGGTACGGGCACGCACATCACGGCCGAGCTGCGCCATTTCGGCAACTCCGCCGGCGTTGTCGGCAATGGGGCCGTAGGCGTCGGTCGCTAATTGAATGCCAATGGTGGAAAGCATCCCCAGGGCAGCCATGGCGATGCCGTACAGGCCTGCACATGAATAAGAAGTCAAGATCGCAACGCCAATGACAATCACGGGAAAGCTGGTCGAGTTCATCCCGACAGCGACCCCCTGAATAATGGTCGTAGCGTGCCCTGTCTTGGCAGATTGCACGATGGTTTCGACCGGCGCCCGATTGGTGGCGGTGTACCATTCCGTCAGCAGGCCGACTATGGTGCCAGAAACAAGCCCGGCGACTACTGCCATCGAGATACTAAACCAGGTGAAAGTACTGGACTCCTTGGTGATGATATCGGTAACGGCAACGCCCTTGGAGGGAATCAAGTAATAGATCGCCCCGACGGTTCCAATCATCATCATGATACCGGCACCAAAGGTGCCACGATTAAGCCCCTTCTGTGGATCGCCTCCTTCTTCGGTTTTGACGAGGAAGAAACCGAGAATGGAGGCGACGATCCCAACGGCCGCGATGGCCAGCGGCAAGTAGACGGCATTCATGCCGCTACCTTCCTGGGCAGCTTCCAGACCGGCATACCAGCCGACTCCAAGAATCATCGAAGAGATAATGGCCCCGACGTAAGATTCAAACAGATCGGCCCCCATGCCAGCAACGTCGCCGACGTTGTCGCCGACGTTGTCGGCGATAGTAGCGGGGTTAAGCGGGTGGTCTTCGGGGATGCCGGCCTCGACTTTGCCGACCAGGTCGGCCCCGACGTCGGCGGCCTTGGTGTAAATGCCACCGCCCACGCGAGCAAACAAGGCAATCGAGGAAGCGCCCAGGGAAAACCCAGACAAGATGTTGAGCACGAGCATCGCCGGATCGCCGCCTGATAGCGATTCGGGATACATCTTCGTATAGAAAGCAAATAAGCCCCCCAAGCCCAGCAGCGCCAAGCCGACAACCGACAGCCCCATCACCGAGCCGCCTGCAAATGCTACCTGGAGAGCATCGTTAAGCCCCTTACGGGCTGCCGAGGCGGTACGCGTGTTTGCTGCAGTCGCGGTCTTCATGCCAAAAAAACCGGCCAATGCAGAGCAAAAAGCTCCCAACACAAAGGAAAGAGCGATCAGCCCATTGGTGTTCTGCTCGGCTCCGGCCTGGGCATTGGTGATTCCGAGGAGAACCGCAACGGCAACGACGAAGATCGACAGGGTACGATACTCTCGAGCCAGGAAAGCCATGGCCCCCTCGGCGACCCATTGCCCGATCATTTGCATACGCTCATTGCCGGGGTCTTGGCTGCGAACCCAGCCGGCTCGAATGAATGCGTAAACTAGGGCTACAATTGCTACAGTGGGTACGGCATAGATGATTGAGCTGGGGTCCACGGAGGGTCTCTCTGTCTAATGAAGAACTTCAGTTCGGAAGAAGGCCATAGAGGCTTCAGCTATTGATCCCTGCGCTTCGAATGGGCCCAGGGCCCCCGCCGGAAACGCCTTCCTCCCCACCAGCAAACGTTTCTGGCGGGGGCTCTTTAGCAGCGCAGGGATCAATA
>JAGQOW010000110.1 GCA_020427155.1 Planctomycetales bacterium
GGAGTCAGGCCGTCGGTGGGAACTTCAATCGAATCCGCTGCCTTGCGCAGTCCGCCAAATTCTCGCTGAAGATCTCGTTTGTCGCGCTGCTGTTGCTTCTCCAGGACCTCGGCAAGCGAGACCTGCTCGCCCCGCGAGACCAGGTCTTGATATCTCCGCTTCGCTCGCACTTCTTCTCCAGCGGTGAGATAGATCTTGCACTCGGCGTCCGGAAAAACCACGGTCGCCTGATCGCGCCCCTCGGTGACGAAATCTTGATTGGATGCGATTTCGCGTTGCCGACGCACCATCCACTCGCGAACTGCTCGATTGTCGGCAGCGTGTCGCGTTTGGGAAGTGATCTCAAAGGTTCGAATTGCCTCAGTGACATCTTCACCGTCTAGCAACACGCGATCGTCGGAGATTTGCAGATCAATCGTTTCCACCAGCCTTGCCAGCGCCTCGGAGTTGTCCCAGTCGATCTGATTTCGTGTGGCCGCCAGCGTGACCGAACGGTACATGGCTCCGGTGTCGAGAAAGCGAAATCCGAGCCTTTTTGCCAATTGTCGAGCAGCACTGCTTTTCCCCGCCCCCGCGGGCCCGTCAATGGTCACGATCATGAGAAGCCAGGGCCATTGGGACAGGGAAACGCGAAAAACACCAGAAAAAGCCCTGGCATTTGTGCCAAATTCACTTAGCAAAGCCATTAGGGCTCGGCGTAAGTCTTTTGAAATCCTATACAAATGTCATTTTCTGTCTAGAATAGACCCAGTGGGAGTCCTGCCGGTTGGCTGCCATTTGTCGGGGGTGGTGCGCGGGCAGCCGGAAGGGTAGTTACCTCGGGAAACTCGCTGAAGATTTGACTTTTTTAGTTTCTCATCGGTAAATTGGCGAGAGAACCAACCGATTTTGGCCATTCTCGTCATCCATACTTTCGGTTGAGGCCGCCTCCTGCAGCACCTCGGGGCGGAGCAGAGCGTTGGTAGGTGCGTGAAGATGGTTGAGAACAACAGGCTCGTCTGAGGCATTTTGGGTAGCTTGGTCGCAATGATGGCGGCCTGGAGCTTGGAACAGAGGAATTCTGGGTATGGCGAAGAGCAATGCCGTATGGGGGATTGATATTGGACAGTGCGCCATCAAAGCGCTGCGCTGTCGCCCCCACGAAAAAGATGAACAGCGCATTGTCGTCGAATCATTCGATTATATCGAGTATCCCAAGATACTCTCACAGCCCGAAGCGGAACCGGAAGAACTTGTCCGCGAAGCGCTCGAGCAGTTTCTCTCTCGCAACGATCTGACCGGCGATCGTGTAGCGATCTCAGTGGCAGGTCAGAGTGGCTTGGCGCGATTCATCAAGTTGCCGCCTGTCGAATCGAAGAAGATTCCAGATATTGTCAAGTACGAGGCGCGCCAGCAGATTCCTTTTGCCCTGGAAGATGTGGTTTGGGACTACCAGCAACTGACCGGCGGCAGCGAAGAAGACGGATTCGCCCTCGAGCCTGAAGTGGGCCTCTTTGCGATGAAGCGCGACCAGGTGGCCCGGGCGTTGAGCCCCTTGGAAACGGCGGGCATTGAAGTTGATTTGATTCAGTTGACTCCGCTGGCAGTCTACAACTACGTTTGCTTCGATCGTCTGGAAGACCTTCAGTCCCAACCGTACAACCCCGCAGATCCGCCTGAGTCGACGGTCGTCATCTCGCTTGGCACCGATACGACTGATCTGGTGGTGACCAATGGCTATCGGGTTTGGCAGCGGAATATTCCTATTGGCGGAAGCCACTTCACCAAGGCCTTGAGCAAGGAGTTAAAACTCACGTTCGTCAAGGCCGAGCACTTGAAGCGCAACGCCACACAGGCCGACGACCCCAAGGCGGTCTTTCAAGCGATGCGGCCCGTCTTCAGCGACTTGTTGGCTGAGATTCAGCGTTCGCTGGGCTACTTCAGCAGTATCGAGAAGTCTGCAAAGATCGGCAATGTGATCGCCCTGGGCAACGCGATGAAGCTGCCTGGTTTGCAGCGTTATCTGTCCCAGAACCTGGAACAAGAAGTTACCCCGATCGAAGAGTTCGATAGGCTTTCGGCAGGCAGCGCGTCGGGGCGTTCGCAGTTTAAGGAGAATGTGCTCAGCTTTGCGGTAGCCTATGGTTTGTGCGTGCAAGGCCTAGGGCTGGGCCAAATACGAACGAATCTTCTGCCCGAGGAAATTGTCCGTTCGCGACTGATTCGATCCAAGAAGCCTTGGGCCGTGGCGGGAATCGCAGCGATCTTGGCGGGACTCACATTTAACTACATGACGCATGTATCGGCTTGGAGCGAGACCGATACCGAGGCCATGAAAGCCGCTGAGCGCAGAGCCGATACGGTGAAGCAAACTTCGGCCACTTTCAAGTCGCAAAGCTCTGAGCTGCGCACCGCCTTCGAGACGATTCAGCAAACTGGGCAAAACCTGGTCAGCAATGTCGAAGGCCGCATGCGCTGGCTCGAATTGCTCAAGGCGCTCGACGCGGCCATGCCGCGAGACGAGCGTACTCTTGAGGATCGCAAAGAAACCAGCGAAGACATCAGCGATCGCAACGAAATCCACATTGAAGCGCTCGATGTCCAGCAGTTTGGCGATTTGCAGGGCGAGTACTTTTCTCTCGTGCAGCAAAACTATCTGGACGCTCGCGGCGGACAGCCGGTGGATGCTGCTGCAGGTACAGGTGATGAAGAAGGTCTTGCCGAAGCGCCGGTCGAGGAAGGCGCTGAAGGGGCAACTGGGGGACTGGCAGGACCTGGGTGGGTCGTCGAATTGACTGGCCATCACTACCACAATATGTCGCAACAGAACCAGTCGGCTAAGTTCCTCAGCAATACGTTGATCAAGGCGCTGGAGGAAGGTTCGGTCGAACTTCCCGACGGCGAGAATGGCGAAATGATCCAGGTCTCATTTGCCGACCTGGGCATTAGTCATCCCTGGGTCGCATACAGTGGCAAGCTTTGGGATGAGATACTTGATCCCGAGGCAGACCTGGCCGGCAACGGCATGGGTGCCCGGCAGTTCGGCCGACCGGGGCGCCCCGCTGAGCTAGCTGCCGAGGGAGGCGCAGTTGCCGAACCCGAGTCGAAGTTGATCGAGCTAAAACGTTATGATTTTATTGTCCAGTTCTGCTGGCAACCCCGTACCCGCGCCGAGCGCAAGTTGCTCGTGGAACAACGGCAGCAACAGGAAGCCGCGGCTGCCGAAGCCGCGGCCACCGCAGGCGAAGATGCCGTTGAAGTCAGCCAATGAGGCGCAGTTCAGTAGAGACAAGGTAATCAGCTATGGATCAAGTACGAGCCATTGTAGGAGCTATTTGGCAGCAGCGTTTTTGGGTGCTTAGCATTCTAGGAACGAGTGTCGCTGTTGCTTGCTGGTTTCTTGCTGCAGGCGATCTGCAAGAAAAATTCAGCACTCGGATCGGTGCGATTAGCGGGCAGTTTACATCGGTGGAAGGACTTAGTAACGAACCGTTCCATCCGAACGAGAAGGTGATCAATGCCGATCGAGATCAAGCGGTGCAGCAGAAGCAGGCTGTCTACCAGGTGTGGAGCGATCTCTACGAACGCCAGCACACGCAGGTGCTGTACTGGCCGAAAGACGGCGTCTTGGGTGAAGATTTTGCCGAGCATATGAAAGGCCGCAGGTTCCGAGATCCGATCAGCAATGATATGCGCGATCGGTACTGGAACTACATCCAGAAGCGCTTCGATGCACTGCTCAAGATCGTCGATGCCCGCAAGATTGAAGGGGCGGGGCTCGCTGGCGGCAGACGATTCGGGGGAGGAGAATACGGTGGCGGCGAGTACGGTGGCGGCGAGTACGGCGGAGCCGCTTACGATCGGACTGGAGCCGGCGCGGCTGTTGAAGAAGATTATCTTGTCGAATGGCTCGACCAGGGGGCCCTGCAAGCGCAGCTTTCTTTTCCGAACAAGCCTACCGCCACTCAGATCTGGGTAACGCAGGAAGATCTTTGGGTCTACGAGACGTTGCTCAACGTGATTGCCAACACGAATAAGCAACGCGGCGCAACCCACCCCAGCAACACGGCGGTTCGAGAGATCGTCAATCTGGAGGTGGGCAAGCCCGCAATTGCCACCCGCAAGCCGTTGGGAAAGATCTACATGCCGCAGGCCCCTGGTCTCGGAGGTGAGGGGGGCATGAGCCGAGAGTACGGTGAGGGGGGAGGAGAGTACGGAGGCTATGGCGCCGAGGGAGGGATGAGTCGAGAGTACGGCGAAGGAGGGGGCGAATACGGTGGCTATGGTGGCGGCTATGGCGCTGAGGGCGGATTAGGGGGAACCGCGGTTGTCAGCGACGAAGTGCTACTGGCCAATCGTTACCTCGACCCGGCTGGAGAACCATTGACCGCCGACGCCATCGGTTCGGAATATCGGCAGTTGCCCGTGCACTTGGTTCTGAAGATGGACCAGCGGTGGATTCCACCTGTGCTCATCGAGTGTGCCAATGCGCCGTTACCCGTCGAGGTGAAATGGGTGCGAGTCAATCCCGAGAAAGCCCGCTCGGCGCTGGGAGGCAACGCTTCCTCGATGATGAGAGGAGGCGAGTACTCGCGGGACGGGCTGCCGGGGGTTCCCAACGACGACAATCTAGTTACTGTCGAAATCCAAGGGGTCGTGCTGATCTACGGCCAACCCAACGTAGACATGCTGACCGTGCCTGGCGCCGAGGAAGCCGGCGAAGCCGACAGCGAGTTGGCGTCTGCGCCGCCGGCGACGTTGTAATGGGCCAATTAGTAACATACCAACCGATTTGAACGAGCGGTTCGAAGAAAGGAACTAACCATGAGCGCGAATCTCAAAGGCGGCAATGCCATCGTCCGGTTCCTGCTTGGTCATGGTGAGAAGATAGGCATGGCTGCGATCTTAGTCTGTGCAGCGATGTTGGTCTGGTCGGCAATAGGGCGTGAGCGGCTTGGCGAGCAACGGCAGCCACAGAATCTCGATCAACTCGTGACCAGGGCCCAAACCAAGATCGAAAGTTTTAGTTGGGATGCTGCTGACGAAGAAAACCGAATAGTCATGCAGAATCTGGATGGCGCGGCCATGAGTGAGATCCCGCGCAGTAGTTTCCCGCTGTTTCGTCACGGACTCAATCGCCGCACGTTAGACCCGGTCGGCTTGCGCACCGACCCGATTCTCGCGCCGCCAGAAGATCTCGAAGTGCATGGCGACTCTGGCTTGTGGGCCTCGGCTGATCCTAAGGTCATCGAGCGAAAGCGGCTCGAAGCGATGGCCGAAGCCCAACGCCTGGAAAAGGAACGGGAAGCCAGGCTTGCCCAAGGTCCGGCGAATGGCGAACGCGACGGGGGCGAGCGGCTTCCTCGAGGGGGCGGACTGTACGGCGAACCTGCCGGACCGCTTGGGCGCGATGGGACGACTCCCAAGGGAGGAGCGATAGTCCGGTCGGCGCGTACCGGCGCTCAGTTGCAAGGCTTTGAAGATATCAAGGCCGACTCCTGGGTCACGATCCTGGCCAAGGTGCCAATCGAACAGCAATACCAACTCTACGACGATGCGCTCCAAAGCGCGCGTGGCTACGATGCGACTCGTGATATTCCCAAATATGCTGCCTACGAAGTGCAACGCGTCGAGATCACCAATACCGGTGAGGGCGAGTGGGGCAGGGTCGCGCTAGTTTTCGAGAAAACCATCATCGACGCACTTAATTCCTACCCGGTGACGATGACCGATGTGGTGTCGGATCGATTCAACCACCCAATTCTTACCCATCCGCTGCCTCCGTTGATCTTGCGAGAGTGGGACGAGCGCGTCAGCCACTCCTCGATGCCCTTGCGCTCGGAGGATATCGTCAACCCATTGGTCGAGGAGCCCGCACAGCCGAGCGAAGAGGAAAAGCCGGCCGCCGCGGATCCGGACGATCCTTTCGGCGGTCTCTCGGCAAATACTCGCGACGACAGAAGTACACTTCCTTCTCGCGAGATGGCCGCCGGTCGATTTCCCGGCATGCGCGGCGGCCGGGGAATGGAAGGTGGTTACGGAAGTGAGTATGGCCGCGGTGGTGGGTACGGTGGCAGAGAGTACGGATACGGCGGCGGCGAGTACGAGGGGGGAGGGTATGGCGGCGGTGAGTATCGAGATGAATCCGGCGGTGGTTATGGAGGTGGATATGGCGGCGGGCGGATGACGCAACGTGCCATCAATTCGGCCCTCCCCGTCTTTACTTGGGACGGTACCACCTCGCACGTGTTGCTTCGTTATTTCGACAATACGGCCCAGCCAGGGCGGAAGTACCGCTATCGAGTCCGTCTCGTGCTTTACGACGTCAACGACATCTCGCAAGAAACCATGTTGGATAAGACAGTTAGAGATCGTCGGGCAGAGCTCAAGGGGAACTATTTGAAGTTCCGGTTTACCGATTGGAGCAAACCGAGCCCCATCGCCAGCGTACCGTTGCCAGCGCGGGTTTATGTGGCGAGCGCGAAACCTGCCAAGGACACGAATTACAATTCGGAGCCTGAGGCAGAATTGCTGATCCGTGCTCTCGACGCGCAATACGCGGCAGAGATTGCATTGCAGGAGTCATTCTCCCGCGGTAGCGTGATCAACCTCCATGAAAAGGCGAAGGTCATTTGGGCCAATAACTTCAGGCCAGATACGGATCCCGAATTTGACTTCCGCACCGGCATCACGCTGCTGGACGTCAGTGGCGGCGAGAAGCTAGGCAAAGACCTTACCGTCCCGTCGCGAGCCGTTCTGATGGACCCCGCTGGCCGGCTGTTCGTGCAGTCCGAGCTTGACGACTTGGAACCTGTGGTCGAGTACCAGCAGATCATCGAAGGAGAGCAGAACGACTTGCGCGGTCGCCGCGGCGACGAAGGTGGCTACGGTTACGGGGGCTATGGGGAGTACGGGTCGGAAGGCGATCGGTAAATCCTGAGCGAGGGCTGTGAGGGGCAAACCCGAATTGCCCTTAGATGTGCCGAAACTGGCTATTCTTGTGGCTTCATGCGCTTTTTCCGGCGGCTGTGCTGCGCTGAAGTCGTCTTGTGCTACTAACGCTAGCAGTATCTTGCAAGGGTATCCGATTCTGCCGCATCTGGCTGTTTCTTTGCAGTTTCATGGCAACGAAATACAAGGCTTATTCCGACTGCACTTGACGCTGCGCAGCGCGGAAAGTATTTAACCCCCTCTTGCTGTCCGAAAGGACCGCGCTGGAACACTTACTTGTCTTGAAGTTTCTGTTGATTAGTGAGGTATATGGCCGCACTTGCGGAATTTCTCAGGCAACAAATATGAAGATCAATATGGCCATTGACTATGCGTCGGGAGACATTGCCAGGCTGAATGGCTGCGTCTCAACAAGGAGATTAGTGTTGAATAGGTCCATCGATAAAGCTGGTCGCTGTCTTCTTCTAGCAGTCCTTACGACTCTGACATTCGCTACCTTGGCTGTGGCGGCAGGCGAAGAGTCTCAGCAATCCGCCACTCGGGCTACTCTGACACGCACTGACGTGGATAACATGCTAGCGCAGGCGCGTACGAAAATGGCATCGGGTCAACTGGCAGATGCCGACGCGCTGGTCCGCCGCGCCGAATCAGTTGATGTGCGGTACCCGGTGCTTCACTTCGGCGATACTCCTGCCCGAGTGCGCCGCGATCTAGACGAAATGTTGGACAAGCAATCGGGTGGTAACAAGCCAGGCGCATCCATTCGGAACCCGCTGTCTATTCTCGCTTCCCAATCCAAACAGCCGACAGTCGATCCTTTTGCCGCAGCCACGGTGAACCAGCCTGTAGTCGAGCCAAACTCGAACTCGACTTCGCTCGCCGTTCCGCCGCTACCCAAGCAGTCTCCAGCGTCGCCTCGGCAACTCAGCGACAGCTCTCTGCTCGCTGCCCGACAGGCTCTTGCCTACGGAGATGTCGCCCGCGCAGAGAGACTGCTGTTGAACGCCAAGCAGCAGCAAGTTGCCTACGCGCCAAACGAAGATTCGCCGGAGCGGGTCGCAAAAGCTATTGCTGAACTGCAGCAACTGATGGCCAGCAAAGACGACTCACCTAGTTGGCGGCAGGGCTATGCCAAGTTTCTGGTTGCCCAGGCCAGCGAACTGGTTCAGTGGGGCGATTACGAAGCAGCCGAGCGTGCAGCCAACGAAGCCGGCGCGCTTGGGGCTGGCTTTGAGCCGGGCGCACTTACTCCTGCCGCGGTGCTCGCACAAATCGAAGCGTTGCGGGGTAGGAAGTCCGGAGACGCGGCTGGGCTTGCAATCGACGACAATGTACAGCCCGTTCAGCTGCTAGTCCCCAGCAGCAACTCATTGTCGCAGCCAGCTGATTTGCGCGGCACAGGACCTGCAGCAGAGGCGCAACTTGACATTGCGGAAGAAGAACTTACGACGATCAATCCTGGCACTGAGCCTCAGCTTGCCACGGCTGCCGCCGAGAACCCGCCTGGCCTTGAATTGCCTGGCCTGCAGCAGCCCTCCGCGCGCGTGGCTCAAGCCCTCGAGTCGGCCCCCTTACCGGTCCCCTCAGTGGATTTGGCTGAGACTAGAGATCCTTACGAACTACTCGGACAAGGCGAGGCAGCCTTGCGGGCAGGGGACCGCAGTCGTGCCTTGAAGCTTTTCCGGCTCGCTTTCGAACAAAAAAACCAGCTCGACCTGGAAAGCCAGGAACAATTGCAGGGCCACTTGCAGATGCTCTCTGCGAACCGGGATGGTGCAAATCCACTTCCCTCGGGTCAGTCGCTGCTCAACTCTGCGACGAGCGGCCAGACGGTGGTGGCGCGACAGATCTCAGTCGAAGTCGGCAAACACCAGTCCGAGGCAGCACGCCTGCGGACGAGCGATCCGAAAGCGGCCCTTGAATCGTTGCAAAAGGCGGCCCAGTTGATCGAAAGTTCTGAGCTGGACGCCGGCATGAAGAGCCAGCTATCGCGTCGGGTGGAACTTAGTATCACCGAGGTCGAGCGATACATTAGCGACCACCGAGCCGAATTGGAACTTGACGAAGCCAACCGGGCGGTGCTCGAAGAGATTGACCGCCAACGGGCAGTCAAAGGGCAGGTCCGCGAGAAGATTGCGGAGCTAGTCGACCAGTTCAATACGTTGCGCGACGAGCAGCGGTTTGCCGAGATGGAAGTGGTTGCCAAGCGGCTCTACGAGATGGCCCCCGACGAGCCCGTTGCCCAGCAAGTTTGGGAGAACGCCAAGTTCATACGTCGGTCGATGCTTAATCGAGAAATCGAAGACATGACCGATGAAGGAGTTGTGGGTGCCTTGCAGGGCATTCGCAAAGATGCCGCACAAGCTTTGCTCGACTCGGGTAATCCAATCAATTACGGTTCTTGGAGCGAACTGGTTCAAGGTCGGCGCGGTTCGAGTGATAAGGATTCGCGGTTGTCGCCACGTGAGCTGGAAATCCAGCGGAAGCTGCGAACGCCCGTGTTGCCAAACTACGACAACATGCCTTTGACCCAGGTTATCCAGGGGCTTTCGGATCTGACAGGAGTGAACATTCATTTGGATCCGCGCGGACTGGGGCAAGAAGGAGTTCGTAGCGAGACGCCGATTACGCTCAATCTGAGCCAGGAGATTTCGCTCGAAAGCGTGCTGAATCTGATCCTGGAGCCGCTGCACTTGACCTACATGATCAAGGATGAGGTGCTCAAAGTAACGAGCGAGCAAGTACGCGACGGCGAACTGGAGACTCGAACCTACAACGTGGCCGATCTGGTGGTGCCAATCCCCAATTTTGTGCCGAATACGAATATGGGATTGCAGGGACTGATCAACGATGCGTATGAGACAGTTGCCGGTGCGCGACACGGCGGCGTAGGTATGCCTGGCCCCGTATCGGTCGTTGCCGGTCAAGACAATTCGCCTCTTGGTGGTAATGCGCTTGCTCAGCAAGTTGGTGCTACGAGCTCGGGCGGCAATCCGTCGTCGCTCTCTGGGGGCCCTGGCGGACTCGGCGGGGCGGCCTCTGCCGACTTTGATTCGCTGATCGACTTGATCGTCTCGACCGTTGAGTTCGACAGCTGGATGGAGAACGGTACCGGCGAGGGAGAGATCCAACCATTCCCCACAAATCTCAGTTTGGTGATCAGCCAAACTCAGAGCGTGCACGAGAAGATTGCCGACCTCCTGGAGCAACTGCGCCGTCTGCAGGATTTGCAGGTGACGATCGAAGTGCGGTTCATTCGTCTGAGTGACAACTTCTTTGAGAAGATCGGGGTGGACTTCGACTTTAACATTCGTGGAGCGGATGGCACTGCCCTCTCGGCGACCGCGAATGCGTTAACCAATTCGGGGCCAAGTGCCACAGTCGGCCTCACCTCTGGTGGTATTTTAGACGAGCAACTCGGTTTGCCTGCCTTCACGGCCGATCTCGACGTGCCATTCCGCAACGCGAGCTTCGGGCTGGCGGCTCCTTCGATCGGCACGCCTCAAGACGTGGGCCAATTCGGCTTTGCGATCTTGAGCGACATCGAGGCGTTTTTCTTGATCAATGCCTCGCAAGGAGATACCCGGTCGAACGTGCTCCAAGCGCCCAAGGTAACCCTGTTTAACGGCCAGCAAGCGATCATTGTCGACTCGGCTTTCCGGCCGTTCGTGATCAGTGTAATCCCGGTAGTGGGCGAATTCGCAGCAGCCCAACAACCAGTGATCGTTGTACTCTCCGAAGGTACTACGATGACAGTGCAAGCCGTGGTTTCAGATGATCGCCGCTATGTGCGTCTGACCATCGTGCCCTTCTTCAGCCAGATTGGCGACGTGAATACCTTCACCTTCGAAGGTTCAGAGACCTCCTCCGATTCGAGTGACACGACCGACCAAGACGATGACGGCAACAACGAGACAGACAGCACTGCCAATGCGATCACTCGCAGCGGTACGACGGTGCAATTGCCGACTTTCCAGGTGATCTCGGTTGCCACGACGGTCAGCGTTCCAGACGGTGGTACGGTGTTGCTAGGCGGCATCAAGCGGCTAAGTGAGCAACGAAATGAGTTTGGCGTGCCTTTGCTCGGCAAGGTGCCTTACATCGATCGACTTTTCCGTAACGTGGGCATCGGTCGCACTACAAACAGCCTGATGATGATGGTGACGCCTCATATCATTATCCAGGAAGAAGAAGAGGAGCGGCTGGGGATCGTTCAAGAGTAGCTTGCCGCGATAGGGATTCGATGCATGCGAGGTCGATCTTTCCTTGTTGCCGCCGCGTTGTTGGCTGCTGCAGGTGTAGCGCTGGGAGCTTATGCCGCCCATGGCCTCAATAACCAGCTCGAGTCGATGGGCTATGCCGATCAAGCGACCGGGCGAATGGCCTGGTTCGAAACCGGAGTTCGCTACCAGCTCTATCATGCGCTGGGCATCCTGCTGGTTGTTTCGCTTGCTGACAATCAAGTATCTCAACGCGCTCTTCGAGCGGTTTGTGCGGCGTTTCTGATCGGGATCCTGCTTTTCAGCGGTTCGCTCTACGTCATGGCACTTGCACCGCCTGAATGGAAGAAGCTGGGGGCGGTCGTGCCCCTGGGCGGGGTTTCTTTCATCGTGGGCTGGGTGATACTGGCCTATGACGCATGGTGTGCGCAAAAATGCGATGCTTGAGCAGTCAACTCACAGAAGGCAAGAAAAGCCCCGGGGTTGCAGCCCCGGGGCCGTCATCCTTGTCATCAGCAGCTACGCCGATTGCAGACACTCGAGTTCCTTGGCAAGCCGCTTTCGTGCGACGTGGAGTCGTCGCTTGATGGTGCCAACCGGAGCGGCAAAATCGTCGCTCATCTCTAGCAGCGAGCGGCCATCCAAGTAGAACGCCACCAGCGTGCTACGATCCATCGAGGCCAGCCGGCCTAGCCCTTCGTGCAACTGGGCCTTCCGTTCCTTGGCCAACAACGAGTCGACCGGCGCGGCATGCCGAGCGTCGGGACGGTCAATCGTGTGCGGCTCTACGGCAATCGAGGGAGGTCGTCGTGTGCAGCGGTTGATCGACTGCCGGACGGCGATCGATCGCAACCAACCGGGAAACGCTCCCGCCTCCTGCAGTTGGTGGAGTTTCTCGAAGGCCTTGATCAGCACTTCCTGGGCCACCTCCTGCGCCTCGGCGTGATCTCGAAGTCGTTGCCAGCAGACCAGGTAGACCATTCGCTCGAAGCGACTGGCCAACTCGCCAAAAGCTTCGTTCTCGCCTTGCTGGGCTGCAACTATTAACTCTTCGTTAGAAGCTTCGGTGTATTCTGATATTGATAATGTGGCGTTCATAGTTTTCTCGGTTGTGGGCCAGACAGGCGAATTGCCTTGAGTCTGACAGCAGGATGGCATAGCGAGCGAAGTCCAGCTTGCGCAACCATAGCGGTGCAAGCTGGCCGGCAAACCGTGCTGAAAAAGGAGGCGTTGCTAAGACCTAGTCACCCAATTTCAGGCGGCGGTGCGATGACACGTCACATAGTGTCGTCGCGGCGTCTGCTTTACCGTGGCAAAGCAGAGGGCCATGCGGACGCGCGGTTTCATACCGCATAGCGTGCCCGGCCAAGACCGCAAGGCGTCGGCTAGCTCGCCTAGGAGCAGCGACGCATCGATTGCCAGCGCTTCTATAGAGTTCGCGCAGAGGGAGCGCAGAACTTCACCGCGGACGATCAGCTGGTTTCCTTGGCGGACAATCACGTTGCCAAAAATGCTGATGTTGCTCAGAAGATTACGCATGGCACCCTCGCTGCGCTTGGCGCTGCTAAAGAGAAAACCTGTAAAAAACAATGGTTACGTTGCTGACCGGACCTGGGACTCAAAGGCGTGTTTCCCGCCGTACCGTGATCCGGTATTTCGAGTCTCCCAGCCAACTCGCTATAGGTCAAGCGAAAGTTACCCGATAATCTGGGCCGGCAAACGCGAACACCCCCCATGACCCAAAAGTCGGCAGAAAGGTTCGCCAGGATCGAAAAAAAATTGGCAAGTCCTGTCTGCGCCAGGGAAAACTGCGTAAGTTATGTTTTGCAAATAACTTATGGCATGCCTTTCGGGCTGCTTCGATGCTGGGCAGCCAGTTTTAGCCTCGATAACTCTCGTGACATTGGCTGCACGATTGGGTCATTCGGCCTGCGGCTGCGCGGGCCGACTCGTAGTCTTTCCTCTGCGCAGCCTGGGCAAGGGCGACGGATGCCTCCGAGAGCTTGTGTGCAAAATTGACGAATTCCTGGTCGTCTGCGTAGTCGTAGCCCTCGTCGAGAATGACCTTCGCCAACACCGCGAGCACTTGCGATTCGTGCCCGACCTCCTCGGTGTATCGACGAAACACGCTCTTATTGGCCAGTGACGGAGAGATGGTCTCCTCGACCGATGCCTCCAACCGTTGCATTAGCTGAGCACGATCGACTTGCTGATGCTCTCCGGGGGGACCTTCCTGAAGTGGCTGGCCGCGAAGCAAGTCGGACATCAAGGCGTGTGATTTTTTCGCAATGGCGTAGCTCTCCTCGCCGGGGGACTCGCAAAGAATGGCCGCTAGTTCGAGTTGCCCTCGCACAACGGCAGCATCACGTTGCCAACGGACTTCCCCGTCGTATTCTTCGACCACCCTCAGCAGCACCGCGAGCAGGCTGAAGTCGCGCCGACATTGCAGGTATCCCCCGCTATTGAATTGTCCGGGCTTGGCAATCTCCGCGGCAAGGCGATTGACAGCTTGCTTGACCTCGCTCGCAAGTGACTCAGCACCGATTCGAGCGGACCAGGCAGCCCTTTCGCCGGCCGCCGGGGTAGCCTGCGAGTCGGATGCCAACGGGGTGCCCGAACTTGAAACTGGACGTGCCCCCACCAACTGCTTGCGCGCATCTTCAAAAAAGACGTCGACTTCGGCCGTCGACCACTGGGGTGGTTGCGCGCGCCGCTGGGAGGCACCTTCCCCGCCGGCTTGAACCGCGGTGGCAAAGAGCAGCAGCGTCACGCTTGCCTCAAGATGCACTCTTCGCATGGTCGGCCTTTCGCGCTCTTCGCGCTTGGTGTAGGTTGTAGAGTTGGTTTCTTACTCGCTCCCCAGTGTACCAATACGCGAAAGAATCGACGATGTCTCACACCGAATTGCTCAGCCTGGCCGAGCAAGCTGCCGCTGACAAAAAGATCACTCCGGGAGCTTTCGAAAACATCAGATCGTGGCTCACTGAATCAAAGTACGCCGAGTATGTGCCTCAGATTGCCGAACATATCGAGTCTGGAAAGTGGCAACAGCTGGACGATGTTTTTTGGACGATCATTCCTTTCGGCACCGGCGGTCGCCGCGGGCGAATGTACCCCATTGGCAGCAACGCAATCAACGATCGAACCATCGGCGAAAGCGCCCAAGGACTGGCAGACTATGTCAAATCGCAGGCAACTTCCGCCGAAACTCTTTCCTGCGCGATCGCCTACGACACCAGGCATCGTTCGGAGCACTTTGCCCGGCTATGCGCCGAAGTGATGGTCGCTGCCGGCCTGAAAGTCTACTTCCTCCAGGGACATCGCAGCACTCCCGTACTCTCGTTTGCCGTTCGCTACAAGGGCTGCGACTGCGGCATCATGGTCACGGCCAGCCACAACCCTCCTAGCGACAACGCGGTCAAGGCCTACTGGTCGACCGGCGGGCAACTGCTGCCGCCGCACGACAAGGGAGTAATCGATCGCGTCATGTCGACCGATGCGATCGAGCGAAACCCGTTTGACGACGCGGTAGCCGACGGTCGAATCGAGATCTGCCAGCAAGAAGTCGATGCAGAATTCATCAAGGCGGTGGTCAGCCTGTCGTCGCCAGGCCCGCGCGATCTGCAAGTCATTTATTCGCCGCTACACGGCGTTGGCGCCACGGCCGTCTGCCCAGTGCTGGAGCAGGCGGGTTTCACGCACGTCGAGGTTTTCGGCCCCCACGCGCAGCCCGATGGCGATTTTCCTAACGTCCCCGGCCATGTTTCCAACCCCGAGAATCCTGAAGTCTTCGACGCCATCATCGATCACGCCCGGCAGGTCGGGGCAGATTTGATTCTAGCCACTGATCCCGATTGCGATCGTCTCGGCTGTGCAGCCCCGCTCACTTCAGCTGTGGGAGCCCAGTGGCAAACCTTGACTGGCAACCAAATCGGCGCGTTGCTTGCCGACTACGTCGTTGA
>JAGQOW010000111.1 GCA_020427155.1 Planctomycetales bacterium
ATGGTCTTTGTCAGTTCCATCGCCGCCGCCGGCCCCAGTTCACCCGGTACACCGCACTGCGAGTCCGATCCCGATCAGCCCGTGTCGGACTACGGCCGAAGTAAACTGGCAGCCGAACGGGCCCTCATCGCCCATGCCGGAGAAGTTCCCCTCTCCATTGTCAGGCCACCGATCGTATTTGGTCCTGGCGACAAGGCCAGTCTGGCCATTTTTCGGGGAGTAAAAATCACCCATATCCATTTGGTGCCAGGTTATCGAGCGTTTCCCGTTTCCGTTATCCATGTGGCCGACCTGTGCAACGCGATTGTTCGTATTGCCGAACAAGGAAAACGGATTACCCCGGCGCAGCAGGACTCGCAAGGAGTCTACTACGTGACAGCAGAACGCTCGCTCAAATATGGAGAATTCGGGAAGCTTGTCGCGCAGGCCATCGGTTGTTCAGCCATTTCGTTGCCTCTTCCCAAGGCACTGTTTTGGTTGGTAGGGGGAACAGCGGAACTTTTGGGGCAGGCACTCCGAAGTCCCGCCATCCTGGGGTTGGACAAGATTCGAGAAGCAGTTGCCCCAGGTTGGGAGTGTTCTGACGAGAAGATCCGCCGAGAGCTCAATTATCAACCCGAGCGGTCTCTGGAAGAACGTTTTGCCGAAACAGCTGCCTGGTATCGCCAGCACGACTGGCTTTAATGCGATTTCATGATTCTCAGTTCAGCATAAGCCTCACTGATTGCGTTGCCTGAAGTGAACGAACATTCTCCGGTGTCGCGACGAGCCGCTGTCACACGGCCAACCCAAAAGAGGAACTCGGATGACAGAACAAAATTCCTGGCTGCCTGAGCAATTGGAGGTCTCGACCTTAGGCGAGTGCCGAGTCGATTCTCCTTTGACCCGAGCAAGGTTTCCTGGCACTGGCCGGGGAAGTTTTGTGCCCGACGACATGCGAGTTCTCTATGAACCGTTTTTTCGGCTGGGCGAAGAAATCAACCAACTATCGTTTCAGCGTGCCGGAGCCCGAGAAAAGATCTTTTTTGAGCCGGCCAAAACCAAGGCTGCGATCGTCACTTGCGGCGGCCTGTGTCCTGGCATCAATAACGTGATTCGAACTTTGGTTCTCGAATTGAACTTCAATTATGGTGTGCGAGAAGTCGCGGGAATCCGATTTGGTTATCAAGGATTTCATCCCCAAGCGGGCCTGCCTCCGATCGAACTCACACCGGATCATGTCGAGAGCATCCATCACCTGGGCGGGACTATCCTCGGCAGCTCGCGCGGGCACCAGGAGCCTGGTCTGGTTGTTGATTCGCTTGTGAATCAACAGATTGACATCCTCTTCTGCATCGGCGGCGACGGCACCCAGCGTGGGGCCCACAGAATTGCGGCTGAAATCCGCCGCCGGCAGTTACCCATTGCCGTCGTGGGGATTCCAAAAACGATCGATAACGACATCAAGTTCTGCTTTCGAACGTTTGGTTTCTTCTCGGCCGTCTCGGAAGCAGAAAAGGTAATCGACTGCGCACACGTCGAGGCCAAGGGCGTACGAGGCGGCGTAGGATTGGTAAAACTCATGGGTCGCGAAGCGGGTTTCATCGCCGCCGCAGCTACGCTTGCCAGCGGCGAAGCCAACTTTGCGATGATTCCAGAAGTTCCTTTCGAACTCACAGGCCCCCAGGGATTTCTTCCCTCGTTACGGCGCCGGCTTGAAGCGCGTCAACACGCTGTGGTGGTCGTCGCCGAGGGCGCCGGCCAAGAACTGTTGCCAAACCTAGCGGATCAGTACGACGCTTCAGGCAATCGCCAGTTGGGGGATATCGGGTTGTTTCTCAAACAGCAGATCACCGACTATATGCGCGGCGAAAACGTCCCTGTGAGCGTGAAATACTTTGACCCGAGTTACCACATTCGAAGCGTCCCTGCCAATGCGGCCGACAGCTTGTTCTGTGAGCGGTTAGGACGCAAAGCGGTGCACGCCGCCATGGCGGGCAAGACCGACATCCTCATCGGACTCTGGCATGGGCAACTGATCCACGTGCCACTGGCCGTATCCACAGGAGAAAAGAAGCAGCTCTCACCCGATGGGGAGCTCTGGACATCGGTCCTGGCTCTCACCGGTCAGGAAAAGTGGAAGCTGGCGAACGGCAATTGACGAAACTGAAGAACGGCGAAAACTGTTCTTTAGACACGCTCTTCTCTAAGACTTAGCCAAAAGGATTCGAGTCGTCGGCTGGCTCTTCCTCGAACTCCGGCTCCTCTTCAGAAACTGGCTGGTCCACCGGCTCTTCTTCCGCGGCCGACTCCACTTCGGCTTTCTCTCCTTCGTCCGGTATTCGCGATTCCTCCGGAACGCTACGGTAGATAGTCGGTTCGTTCGCTCCGATTTCGTGAATACACTGCACCAAGCCGCGATCGCTCACAAGAAAGATGCGGTCGGTTTCGTCATTGGCCAATGCCGAGATGCCTTCGCCAGTAGCAATCTGTCCTGCAAGAGAACCCGTTTCATTGTCTAGAATCATCAGCGTGCCGAAACGGTTTGTCCCATAAACGTGGTTTGCGCCCTGGGCCACAAAGTTTGCAACCCCTGCTGCAGTCCAGAGGAGCCGTCCGCTGGCCGAGTCGGCAGCATGCAGCGCTGGCGCCTCCGAGGCAACGAACACCTTGTCTTTGACCGCCTTGGGAGCTTTGGTGACTGGCTGCCCGGTAGGGTAACGCCAGAGTTCAGAGCCGGTCGCCGAAGCGTAGCAATACAGGTAACCGCTCAACGAACTCGCATAGAGCCGGTCTTCCTTTGCACTGGGGGCAGAGACGATATCGTCGTTGGTCTCGACTCGGAATGCCACGCGCGGGCGAGAAGAATCGCTGAAATACAGAAAACCTCGATCCGTGGTCCAGGTCACAAAGCTACCCTCTGCAACCGGGCGCTGATACACATGCCCGGCTGATTGGTATTGCCAAACGGCGGCGAACGGATCGTCCAGCGAGAAGCCCTCGACCCGCCCAGACATCTGCGCAACGAACACGTATGACTCACTCATCGCAGGAGCTGCCAAGGCAATATCGCCGAGGGTACGCGACATAATCAAGTGTCCATCCCCGCGATCCAACACATAGAGCGTCGAGCCGTTCATCAGAGCAACATGTCGGGAATTGATCGCAGGACCGGCGCTCGGATGATTCGGCCTGCCGACCTGCGATACCCAGAGTGTCTCGCCGGTCTCAGCATCCATCGCATGAATTGTCCCCGCCGAGGTGAGGGCGAACAATTGTTTGCCGTGGAGCGCCCAACTGGTGACTCGGCTATTAGCTCGGTCCACCTGGACATGTGAGAACCAAGCACGATGCAGCCCAAGCTTCGAAGCGGTTTCATGACCCATCAACTCCGCTGCCAATCCGGTTTGTGGCATTCCAGCAGTTGCCAACGCAATCAGCCCGAAGCCAAGCCAACGAACGCGTTGTTGCAGGGTTTTCCAAGGTGACAACTTCGCTCGTCGCATGATATTTCGATCCAAGTTGAAGGGAGCTCGTCAAGGCTGCTCTGGATTCGCTTAATGAGTCCAGAATGGGCACTTTTCTAGATATTATCTTAATCACCCTGGCGAGCCGCGACAAAATGAATCTCGAAGTCGCCCGCAACCGGATTCTGCAGCTGGCACGAGTTTTTTTGACACCTAGACCGCCTGGGCAGAGGTCCCTTACCATGAAACCCCCGTAGTTGGATTGCCTTGAGACGACGACACCGATCGGCAGCCGGTCCAAGTCGACGCCATGAAGGCTTTTGTGGCCGTCGAAAGCGCAGTGTACCGAGACGCATCTCCCGGAAATGGATGTAGTTTAGCGTGGCAGAGAAATCATCAATCGCCAACTCCGACGAAGCTGCCTTGCTGGAAGATGTTGCCGGGTACCTCAATTTCTCGTCAGGAACCAGCGATCCGCAGTTCTTGAGCAACCTGAACGACCAATTTCGTCATATCGAGAGCAGAACCCCCCGCGAAAAGAGCCTGGCCGAGTTCTCACGTCTCCTTCTGGCGACGATCGACCGACTCGAGTCGGCAGGCGGAGCGTTTGCCGACGTAACTCAGGCTCGCGCCGTGGTTCAGCTTTTGGAAAGCAATCTTCTGCCCGCCTACCGAGAGTTCCATCGCGACCTGCTGTTTCACCAATCTCCGGCTGACTTATGGCGACCTTTTTTCATTGGCCGTGCCTTTGAAGCACTCCTTTCGCAGGGCGCGCCTTGGGGCGAGCAGGAGCGGATCGTCACAGCCGCCATCTCGCAGCTGAACGACTATGTCGGCTATCGACCAGTGGCAACGCTCGATTCGGGGAGACTGTCGGATCCCTATCCCCACGAGTTCGTGCGCCCAATCCCCCTCTACATCAAAGGCATCAAGGTTGCCGTCGGGAAGTACGAAAAGATTCTTCACAAAGCGCTCGAAATCCTTCGCCATACCGACGAAGAAATCCTCGCCAGGGCATGGTTCGATCTGGACCGGCTCGAAGAGATTGCACTCGATCCTCGCGCTTACGATTTCGATCATCCAGTCAACCGCCGACCAAACTATCATTTCGGTCAATGGGACCCGCATCAGATATCAGGCACTGGGTATTACACTAGGTTTGTTCTTCAACAGATTACTCTCGATTCGCTCTTGTCTCGTTGTGAAGAAGTAAGTTCTGCAAGCGGTATCGATGCCGAAGAGCGCTGGATGGACGCGGCCGCAGTTTTGGCTGGTACTATGCTGATGGCCTCGGGGGTCAGTGGCGACGGTCCGGGACGACACGACTCCTCCGTGACCCTCTCGACACTGCTCCCTCACATCGCAGCTTATCGAGATGATTTCTATGAAATGTTACTGGCAAAATCCGAGGGAACTCGTGGCGAACACCTGCGCGAGGAGGCCAGACGGTATAAGCAGCCATTCGGGGCAGCCCGCCAACACCTAAACCATGAGCTGGCCAGGCGCCGGGCCCTGCAAATGCAGCGCGTCCACTTGGCGCATCTGTACGCCCGCCTGGGGTATCCCGACGCCGCGCAGCGACAAGCCGACTCGGTTCGAGTGGCAGCCGCGCGGATGGTTAGCGGAATCTACTGCCATTTGACCGCAGGCCACGACTCCATCGATCAGGGCGCCTTGGACAAGGTGGCAAACCAACTCACGGCCTGCGAAGACCTGATTTATCGCGGAATCGAATGCGGCGCCTTGGTCGATCCCTGGAACGTAGTTGGCTTTGCCGGGAATTTCAGCTTGTTTCCTGCCCTTGAGAATACGGTTCACGATCGTCGTGTCGACGGCTTGATCGAACTCGTCGAGCAAGTATTGGACTTGGGCGCCCGGGCCTGGAGCGAAGCAGCCGCCATTGACGACAGCAAATTGGAAGATCAGTTCTCAACCATTCTCGTCCGAATTGCCGCTTGGTGGGATAAGTTTGCGACTTCTTCGGTCGAAGGCGTTTTGCGCTTGGTTGCCAAGGAAACCGAGGTCTCCGCGAACCTTGTGGCGGGGGCACTCAATGCCTGGCACAAAGCCGGCGCTGCTGCAGGCGACATCGGTTTCTGGCGCATGTTCGTCGACCAATTCGACAGTTCCAAGTCGTTCCAACTCGTGATCGAAGCTCTGCTCGATCACGGCGATACAGTCGCTTCGCGTGCCTTGATGATGCAGTGGGTCAGCCAGAAAGATCGTACGCCGTTAGAAGAAAACGATTGCTCGTTTCGCAGGCTGTCTTTCCAGTGGCTAGCCGTCGTCGAGGCCGAGCAGCTTGCCCACGGTCAGGACAAGTGGGATGAGATTGCCAAGTTTTTCGCATATCTCGAAGCCAATGCCGAGGAGTATTGGCAGGTACCTTCTTTGATGCTTGACGTCCCCTTCGACAGTGAATTGGACGAGATGGACGACGATCTTTTCCTCGATGAAGACGATTTCGACGACGACGGTGAGGAGGAAGAGGACGAAGAGGAATTGTTCGAGGCGGCCTACGAACAAATGGTCTATCGAGATAGCACCGACGACGGCTTTGAAGGAGAATTGGCCGACGACGGGATTAACCTGGAAGATTCCGAGTGGGAGTACGAGGCTCAGCGACTTGAGCAGCGGCTTGACTTCTTGACGACGGTTGCCAACCTCTGGAAACACGCTGCCATCGTCTGGGGAGCCGCGGCGGATGGCGCGGACCGCCGCTGTGACGTATTCGAGCAGGGACTGGCTCAGACGACCACCAATTACGAACAGCTCATCGAACTGTTGGAAACTGTCCATGGATGTCGGCTGCAACCACCTTCGGGATCGCACGACTCGCTGGTCGAGTTTGACCGCCTGCGGACTATCCAGGAAGGGCTCGTCCAACGAATCATTATCAGTTGTGTCGAGACTCGCGACGCTGCCCGGCTACTGGCAGCCACGATCGGTCCTCAAGAATCTGCCGAAGACCAGACTTTTGGCGGACCTGTCGATCGTAGTTCGGTGAAAATCCTACGAGCGGTTTTGGCTGGCGATGCCGCTCAGGTCCGCGAACAATGGCAGGAGTTCATCCAAGTGATCCTGCCCTATCCGTTGCTATACATTCCGCACTCTCGCGGCGGCGAGCCCCGGCAGATCGTCGCCACCCGCGGCTTGCAACAACTGCTCTACGACCTCCTGGGCTGGCTCCCTCAGTTGGGCTTGATTCGCGAAGCCTGCCAATTGCTCGATGTGGCCCAGCAAATGGAGCGAGACCATCCCGTGGGCAGGGGGGCCGTCACCGAATTCGACAGTCTGTTCGAAAACGGCTACCAGGCGATTGTCCGCTCGATGGTCGCCTCGGCTGAACTATGGTGCCGAGGCAATTCTGACAAACAGGCTCAGCAAGCCGACCACATGCTGGTCGATGCCCTGCAACAGCTTACCGAGAGGCAACTCGACCGCTGGCTTACTCATAGCCGATCTCTGCGACTCAGTGTGGTTGAGCGCCTGGCCGATGAGAAGCGCTGGAATCGGTTCTGCAACTTCGTTCGCGAGTATGGAGCCGACCTCTTCGACCAACGATTTATGAGTTTGGGAAACTTGCGCGGCATTTTGCATCAGGGCGTGGATCAATGGCTCGATAGCCTGGCCGACGACCCAGATGCCGAGGATGAGTACCGTTTGATCAATGATCTCAACAATGGCAAATCGCCTGACGAACCTGTCGAAATGCTTTCGCTGGCTATCGAAGCCGTTGTCGAGAACTACCGGGCTTATCTCGACTACAACACGACAACGACCCAGTCCGACCACGGCGAGCAGCTGTTTACGCTCATCGATTTCCTGCGATTGCAGGCCGCGTACGATCGAGTGGCATGGAATCTCAAACCTGTGATTTGGGCACATGAAATCCTGATTCGCCGCCAGCGGGCCGTGGCAGCCGAGATGTGGTGCCAAACCTTCGCCGAACGCACTTCCGAAGAGGCAGATGCCCATCTGGCTCGACTCGAGACACTATGCCAGCAGTATGGTATGCGATTGGCTTCGGTGGCCGATCGCGTCGGCGAACGTTTTGTACGGCCATTAATGATCGATCGGGTCAAGGCCCTGGTCGAGCCCGCACTCACTTCGATCGACGAACATGGGCAAGAAGTTTTTGCGGCCTTGGAGCGAGAGATCGCCAGTCTGGCCAAAGAGCCCTCGGGCTCGGGGCTCGATATCCCCGATTGGCTCGAAGCGCTTGAAGACGAAGTTACGACCGCCCGCTCCCGGTTCAACCATCAGCCTCCCTCCGACCGTTTGGCCAGCCATATCGGCCAAGTCCAACTCTCCTGGCAAGAGATGCTCGAGCAGCTTGAAGACTCGGAATGAAGGCTGCTAGCAAACCCGCCAGTTGCCCTCGAGATGAGATGTTGCCATATTGGACCCTAGTAGACGGTTGTTCATTAACGTTGCTTGAGGTACAGACTGCGAACCGAGCTTTTTGCTGTTCTCGAGTGTTGCCGTTCGAACCTTCTGAATTTCCGAGGAATCAAGGATGTCTGATGTACTCGAAAAAACTATCGCCCGAGCGCAAAGCAAAGACCTTCCCTATTCACTCCAGCTCGAGCTAACTGTTGAAGATCGCGACACCATCCGAGCGCTCGCTCAGTATCCCGAGGGGCAGCAGCGCGAGGACTACGCCCTCGAGGCCCTCAAGATCGGCGTATTGGCCTTGCGACATGCAGCAGGGGCCCTCGATGCCGACTTCATCCAACGCGAAACAAATCGCCTGGTCGAGACCCTGGGCCAAGAGCTCCGCAATCAGTCAAGCCAGGCCCATGAGCGCCTTGCCAGTTCACTGCAGGAATACTTCGATCCAGAAGGGGGGCGGTTCAGTCAGCGAGTCAAGCTGCTCACCTCTGACGATGGCGATCTCTCGCGGATGTTGCGTGGCATGTTCGACGGCGACAACTCTCAGCTTGCCCAGACCCTGCTGACCCATTTTGGCCAGTCCAGTCCTCTGATGAAGATGCTCGATCCGGAGCAGTCGCAAGGATTGATTGCTATCTTACGCGGCAATGTCGAGCAGCAACTTACCCAGAATCGCGAACGGCTGTTGCGCGAATTCTCGCTTGACAATCCAGACGGCGCGCTACGGCGTCTCGTTGGCGAAATCACCGTCAAGCATGGCGATTTCACCAAGAACATGGAAAGCAAGATTGACGAAGTGGTGAAAGAATTCTCGCTCGACGAAGAGAACTCTGCTCTTAGTCGGTTGGTTGGCAATGTTGATAGTGCCCAAAAAAAGATCACCCAGGAGTTCTCGCTCGATAACAAACAGTCCGCCCTCCACAAACTCAAAGAAGAGTTGACGACCATCCTTTCGGCCCATGTCAAAACCAATGCCGAGTTCCAAGAAGAAGTCAAAGTGGCTTTGGGCAAGCTGATCACCAAACGCGAGACCGAAAAGAAGGGCACGCAGCACGGCTTTTCCTTTGAAGATGCGTTGTTCGAAATTGTTTTTCATGACGCCCAATTGCGCGGCGACATCGTTGAGAATACGAGTAACAGCACAGGGCTGATCTCCCGTTGCTTGAAAGGAGACCTCGTCCTGCAATTAGGCTCCGATAGCATTGCTGCTGGTGCTCGAATCGTGCTCGAAGCCAAGCAAGACGCCAGCTACACCCTGACCAGGGCTCTCGCAGAACTCGAAGAAGCCCGAAAGAACCGAGATGCGCAGCTCGGCGTCTTTGTCTTTTCTCGCCGTACAGCGCCTGCCGAGTTGGAATCGCTCGCCCGCTATGGCAGCGACCTGGTGGTGGTTTGGGACGCTGAAGACCCGGCGACCGATGCCTATCTGCGCGCCGCCCTCGAGATTGCCCGTGCGCTCTGTCTACGCTCGCAACAAGCGACGCGACGACAGACAGCCGATTTCACAATCGTGGACAAAGCGGTACTTAAGATCGAAAAAGCGGTCCAGAACTTGGATCAGATTCGCACTTCCGCGCAGACCATTAAGAGCTCCAGCGAAAAGATACTCAAACGCGTCGACCTCGATCAACAGGCACTCGACAAGCAATTGGCACTGCTGAGAGAATCGCTCGACGATCTCAAGCAGTCCTGCCGGTCCGACGACGAGAATGACTGATCGGTAGAGTAAGTTAAACCAAGCCGTATTGCCAAGCAGTCCAAAGCGATTCAAGTGCCGATCGGCACTTGAATCGCGTCGTAAGCCGATTGGATCGTCGCCGTGCAGACCAGTTCTTGTCCGCTGCTTGAGCCGGCCAACAACGCGTAGTCGGCCAATCGGTTCACCCGGCGCGGAACGCCCCCTGTGAGTTGGTAAATCTTGCTTAGCGCCTGATCGGCAAACAACGGCCTCTCGGAGCCCGCTTCGACCAATGCCAGTTGCAGGTAGCCAATCGTGTCAAGCTCGTCCCACGGTTGCAGATCGATCCGCAAATCGATCAGATCCAGTAGCTTGCTTCCTAGTCGATTTGCCTGACCGCGATTGGCCGTCAACACCAAGGTTAACCAACCTTCGTCGGCGGCCTTGAAGTGTGCCAGACGCAACAGATGTTGCAGCAAGTCAGGGCCCGCCTGATCGGCATCGTCGAGCAGCAGAACGGTTGAAATACCTTGCAGCCGATTCTCTACGATTCGCTCAGTCAGCTTGCGAAACAGCCTTGCCAGGTCGTCTTCCAATTGCACGCGCGCCTGAAGCTCGGCACAAATCTGCCACCAGCATTCGCGCGAGGAGAGCCCCAACAGACTCAATTGAGCCACAGCTCGGCTCTGCTGCCGGCACTCTCTGGCAAACATCTCCAGCAGCAACGACTTGCCCAAACCCGGTTCGCCCAAAACCAGCCCTAGTCGACGGCCGTTGTCCGCCAAAAACCGCAGTCGAGCCAGCGACTCACGCTGGTTGAGGCCTTCGTAGAACAGGTGAGGCTCCAGCCCGCTGGGAAAGGGTGTTCTTTCAAGTCCCCAGTGAGCCTGGTACATGTGGCGAGTCTCTTGAGCTAAGCCTGTGCGAGGGACACAATACCTCTACTTAGGTCGGTATTTCTTCCCTCAGACTTTGACTCGCTCCGTTCAGCACCAATCTCAACCTGCGTTCATTGCTAGCTGCCAGCAAACTCAGTATGCTCGACCGCTATTACTCTGCCGAACCGATACAAGGCGCCACGGCGACACTCTCAGGTAGTGAAGCTCACCATCTGTTGCACGTGATGCGCGCCAAGCCAGGCTGGCGACTCATTGTTTTCGACGGGTACGGCGGCGAGTACGAAGCCGAGTTGACCGATTGTGGGCGAGCCACCGTCGAGCTGTCGCTTGGCCCCCGTAACAACATTGAGCGAGAACTCCCTTTCCAGCTAACGCTCGCTGTCGCATTGCCCAAGGGCGATCGCCAACGCTGGTTGGTTGAAAAGGCCGTAGAGTTAGGTGTCGCTCGGCTAGTCCCATTGCTAGCCGCACGGACTGTCGCCGGCAGCGAGCAGGCTTCACCCAAGCTTCTCAGGTATGTCATCGAAGCAAGCAAGCAGTGTGGCCGCAACCGACTGATGGAAGTAACGCCGCCGCTGTCATTCGCCGACCTGATCGAATCGGAACAGACGTCGATACGGCTGCTTGCTCATCCGGACGGGCTGTCTCTTGACGTAGCAGAGCAAGTATCGGCAGGCAATTGTTCCCTTGCGATTGGGCCCGAGGGAGGGTTTACTGAGGAAGAGATCGCCCTAGCTATCGCTGCCGGTTGGCAAACCGTCGATTTGGGCAGTCGAATTCTGCGCATCGAAACAGCAGCGATCGCGTTGGCCTCGGCCATCGTCTTGCGCTGAGCGGCCATTCAGCCGGATCGATTAACTTGCGTCAGCGATTCACTCGCTGGCTGCGCTTGGGCTTTTTTCGATGACCCCAAACAGATGGCCGCCGTGATCCGCGCCACTCCAGAAACCTGCGTAGTGGTCAGCAAAGATCATTACACGTGCGGTAAACGTACCCATTCCAGGGATTGCCAACTTATCGACCGTAATCACCGGCGTATCGCCAGCCCAATAGATCGGCAACGTAAGCGGCAGTTTCACATCGTGATCGCCGTAGCGAATGCGGGTTTGAATCAGCCACTGCCCGTCGCCAAGATGCCGAACGCTCTCCAACTCGTAGCGCTCCGACGTAAGCTCCTTGGCCGGTTTGTTTGAGTCAGTGAAATGACCAACCAGGGCGACTCCGCTAAGAGATTGTTCCAACGCCGCATAACGCTCCGCAGTTTGAGCCTCTGGCTTTACGTCAGGCTGATCCGCAGCTTGCACCGTCGCCGCCGCGACAAAAAGTACACCGCCGAGAACAGCCAAACTGATGATTTGCATACGTGCTGACATTGTTCGCCTCTCTACGCAAATGCTTCGTCCCCAAGTTTCTTTGGCCGACGATTGACGAAGCCAGTAGTTCGAGGCTCCATCAAACCGCTAGCGCACGTCCGAGAAATAACCGCCCAGATTCAGGAACTGCGAGCTATGGCCCGTGGTCGGCACACCACCGCTTGGGTTATTGGAAACGATTCCCCGAGCCGTTGCTACTCGCAATTTCTGTTTCAGATTGCGAATGTGTTCCGCTTGTTCACGCGCCGCAATTTGCTGCTGCTGTGCCGGGCGAACAAAGGCGTAGTAATTCGGCAAACCCAGCTCACTCTCCCGAACGTCGAGTCCAAGGTAGGGGCTGATCGTCGGCGGCCGCCTCAATGTTTCAAACGGCTTGGTTCCTTGGACTTGCAAAGGCTGAGGCGTCGGCATCTGTCTCGAAAAGTTCCGTGCTGGAGTCGTAGGCGCCAGCCCCCGTCCGAAGTACTGCATTGCGGGCGTCATTGCCCGGTTAGCAGCCTGGTCTGTCCCGTAAGAGTATGGGTTAGCCGCCTGCAAGCAATCGGCATTCACGGCCAGTGAAATGATCCCGCAGAGGATTTGGGGCAGTATTTTGGTTCTACGTACGTGCATGTTCCAGTCCTTGGAGTCGAGATTCACGAGTGCTGGAGACCATTTTGAGGCCCTACAGTTTCCTTAATCGGCATAACCTTCCCCCCAGCTTGCGGAGAACGGCCTCTTGATTGCCAATTCTCCACGGACTTCGACTTCGGAATCTGCCGGTAATGCCGCTCGTCATCGGCCAAATCTCTCACGTTTCCCGGGTTTGGGGACGATATTGATTCAGACGATTTATTGTTGACTTTGTTGACCTATTTACGTAGGATTAAGAGGCCAAGCCATGTTAGCCAGCCAGCTTCCCCCAGCTCAAACTCGCGAAAGAAGAAAGCAAGTGACTCGAATTTCTGCAACCGTCACCCCGACCCTTGCCGAGCCGACCAAGCCAGCGGCTTTTGAGCCCCTGCAAGCGACGCCTGAGCTTTTGGCCGAACTGGCCGAGCACAGCGCTCGATTGGAATCGGCCACTCCTGAAGAAATCATCTCCTGGGCAGTCGAGCGCTACGCTCCCCGGCTGACCATGGCGACCGCTTTCGGCCCCGAGGGTTGTGTCATTTTGTCCATGCTGGCAAAGATTGCGCCAGAAACTCACATTTTCAATCTCGATACTGGCTACCAGTTTCAGCAGACACTCGACTTGCGCGACCGCATTGAAGAGAAGTACGGCCTTTCGATCGAAATGCTCCAGCCCGAGCTCTCGGTGCCCGAGTACGAAGTGCTTCACAATGGCCCGCTCTACAAGACCAATTCCACCCAGTGCTGCTTCGACCGTAAAATCAAACTTCTGCATCGCGGAGTCGAAGGCAAGCATGCCTGGATGAGCGGCATTCGACGCGATCAAAGTGAACACCGTGCTCAAGCGGCAATCGTTGGCTGGGACAAGAAATTCAACGTCGTCAAGATCAGTCCCTTGGCGAACTGGACAAAGCAACTCGTTTGGAAACGAATCCTCGACGAAGGCATCCCTTACAATCCGCTGCACGATCAGGGCTATCCAAGCATCGGATGCTGGCCCTGCACCCGCGCCTTGGCCGAAGGAGAAACCGACGAGCGGGCCGGCCGTTGGAGCGGTACCGGCAAAACTGAGTGCGGCCTGCACACCATTCAAGAAAGCGACGGTAGCGGTATCTAATTGCAAGAGGCCCCAGCTAGATCCAAGGGAGCGACAAACTTAACCTGAATGCTAGCCCCTGACCGCTGCCCCCCTCAATATGAACCTCACCGCCAAAACTGAATACGCCTGCCTGGCCACGCTCGAGTTGGCCCAACACTTCGACGGCGGACAGCCTGTGCAAGTTCGCTGCATCGCCGAGCGGCATGGCATTCCCTCGCCGTTTCTGGTGCAGATCTTGCAAGATCTGAAACGCTCGGGCTTGGTAAGCAGCACGCGCGGCGCTGCCGGAGGATATCGCCTCACGCGGTCCCCCGCAGAAATCACTCTGGCGGACGTACTAGAAATCGTCGAAGGCAATGCCGAGCCGAAAACCTGCGCCTCGGATATTTCTCCCCTGGCCCCCGTCTTGCTGGAAGTCTGCAACGACCTCTCCGCAGCCCGTCGCGAAAGACTCGCAGCCATTACCCTGGCAGACCTGGTCGATCGCGCCTGCACAGCCGCTGGGCCGATGTGGTTCATCTAAAGCAATTAAAACCCTCGACCCCAATCACTCAAACTGTTTCGCACGCTAATACCCAGGCGAAGACGGATTGAGATTCTGGAACTCGACTCCCTCGATCAGGTCGAGTTCTTCCAACTGCATCCGCAGCAAACGCAGGCCTTCCTTAAAATCGTTGACTTCGAAGATGACCAAGTGGTCGTTAGGCGCCTGCTCATCGGGATCGACTTGTCGCAGATAATTGCTGTAGATGCCAGCCTTCGCCTTCTTCAATGCTTTGCGCAGCGGGGCAATGTAGATATCGCGGATATCTTCGGGCGTGAGCATCGAGCGAAAAGCGAGGCCAATTCTTTCCAAAACAATCGATCCTTAGTTGCGACGGTTGCAGTAGTTCAAACGACTTTTAAGAGGAAGACAGATCTTGCTAGACCGCTAGCACCGGCCGATTGCTGGCACGTCGCGCGTCGGCTACCTGGCCGCGGTGCATTGCCGCGTGCAATCCCACGATTGCGAAGACCTTTCCGTAAGTATTGAAAAACGCCTCGCGCCCCTCCGGCGGATTAGCTGAAGGCTTGTCCAAATCTGCTTCCGAGAGCCCATCCAGAATCTTCAACGTGCTGGCGCGCACTTCGTCCCACCTGGCCAACACTTCTTCAAAAGGAGGATACTTCGAGGCATCGGTCGACGGTTCGCTTCCTCTGCCAAACATGTCTTTCCAACCGTCCAGCGGATTGGCTTTGCCCTGCAGGATATAGTTTGTGAGATTCGCCTCAGCAAAAGCCAGGTGACCTGCCACCCACATCGGATGATTGCCACCCTTGGAAGTTGGCTGCGCCAGCGGAGCATCGCTCATGTCCGCGAGCAAACTTGCTGTCAGATTCTTGGATACATCCAGTTGAAAGCGAAGCAAATCGATAGCATTCATGCCTATTCTCCAAAAAACTGATCCAGCAACCGCTCGTCGAAGTTCGTCTTGCCTTCGACGCTCGATAGCCAGACAATATACCGCACAAGGCTCTTCTTTGGCAGTCTGCTACTCTCTTGCTGGCGATCTTCACAGCACAAGAG
>JAGQOW010000112.1 GCA_020427155.1 Planctomycetales bacterium
GTGCGTTGGGCGAGCCAGGGATGGGACATGGGGAAACTGGAAAGCGGAAGATTGAGGGGCTGGTTGCTTTTCGATGGAGAATCAGTCGGGGAGTGGTTCGAGGGTTTGGCGTGCCGGGGCAGCAGCGCCCCATTGTACGAAGGCGACCATGGTAAGGACACCGGCGATGGCAAAGAGTTGGGCGGCGGTGAGCCGTTCTTTGTCGTACTGTCCCCAGATGAGGGCGAGCACGGGGACGACATAGGTGACCATGCCGGCGAACAGGGGGCCTTGGTGCTTGACCAGATGAATGAACATCAGGATCGCGATGCCGGTGCCGACGATGCTGAGGAAGGCGACCGAGGCGATGGCCAACGGCCAATCGTAGGGTTGCGCGGGGCCGTCGAGTTGCATGGCGGCGAGCGTCGAGGGTGAGAATTGCAGTGGCAGTAGCAGGAGTCCGCCGACAGCGAGAAAGCTGATCGTAAGCACCAAGGGGGGCATGTGGTCGAGCCGCCATTTGATATAGGTATTGCCAATGGCGTAAGACAAAGGCACCGTGATAGCGAGAGCCAGGAGCCCCGGCGAAATTCCGCGGGCGGAGCCGTCGTAGACGGCAGCCGTCAGGCAGACGATGCCGCCCAGTACTCCGACCAATTGGCGTCGCGAGGGCCAGATACCGAGCGTGGGAATCGACGCCAGGATGGTTGCGAGCGGGACGAGGGCGACCATCATACCGAAGTAGGCATGTTCGCCTGCCTGAACCATCACGTAAGGCTGAATGACGAAAGGCAGCGCATTGGCCAGGGCGGCCACCACGGCGACGTTCGCCCAGTAGGCAGGATTCAATTTGATGCGCTGGGGATTGAATAGCCAATAGATGGCCAAGACCAAGGCGCCGCCCAGCAGCCGACAGATAGCAATCGTGACCGGCCCCAAGGCATGGGTAGCGCGATCCATGAGAATGAAGCTACCGCCCCAAACCAGGCAGATGAAGAGAAAGAACAGGTAGGGCATGCGGAAGGAGGCTGGAGACTTCAGGCTTGGGGTAGGAAAGACTAAATCCTACGGTCTGCGGTCGTCTGTCTCTAGTCTCGCTACAGCACTTTGCAGCGGAATTGCAGGATACCGCCCTGCCCTGCTTCGAGCGGCGCTTTGATTTCCCAACGAAGCACGGCTGAACCGGCGGATTGCGGTTCGAGGCTGAAGTCGGCGTCGAGGCTCGACTTGGCGGAGTCGGGCACGTATTCGAGCCGCGACGTGAGATGGTCGACAATGGTCACATTGCCCATGACCTGGCTGCCGATGTTATCGAACCGGAGCGTGAATTCGATTTCTTCGCCAGGTTGGGCGGTGCTGGCCGAAGCAAGCTTGATGAGCCGCAGCCGCGGCTTGGTAGGATCTTTCTGATGATAGATTACGCCCGCTTGTCGTTGCCCGACGGCTGCGTGCGCTTGCTGGCTGTCGATCGAGATTTGCGGCGATTGATCGCCGGCCCAGGTGATCGCGGCCAGGCTGGCTCGCGCTACGAGTGCTTTTTGCTCGTTGTCGATAGTGCCAGCGCGAATGACTTGCAAATCGGCGTACGGAGCAAGCGAGCCATCCACTTCGGCGGCGCGTTGCTCGCGATCGAGTTCGCCCAACTGCTGGCGCTCGCGCAACAGGCTGGGGGGATTCTCGGCGCGGTGGATCGACGGCTTGAAATCGGCCTGGGCGGCAATGGCTCGCTGCGGATCGTCAATGTTGGCCGGCGTGCGAGTGTCGTCGAAGCCGACGGTCATTTCGTAACGCGCGTAGGCATGAAGATCGACTTCGCGGCGTACCACGCCGAAACGAGGAGCGTAGACGCAGACGCGATTGCTGGGCGTTATTACCGTGCGGCCGTCGACGGTGTCGTAATGGGCGACCGTGTCTTCTTGTCCGAGTCCGTCGAGATGCCAGTCTTCTCGTACCGCGGCAGCGAGGCCGTCGTCGCCGCCATCGCAGAGGAACTCATCTCGTTGCGGCGCCGGCCTAGGGTGCAAGCACCCACAGGCGCAAGCCTGGCAGTCGACGGGCATGTCGTAACCGGCGGCTATGATCCGCTGTTGATACTCTGCTTGCCGAAAAGCTGGCGGCGGAGTGTGTGTGTCTTGCATATAGAGCGCCTGCACCACGGGCTGGTGGACAGTCTGATTGGGCTGGTTGCGATAGGCCACCGGCATGATGTCGCGCGACTCGTCTGCAGACAGACCAGTGGTTGACGGCGCGGCGGTGCGATTGGCTGTGGGAACAGCATTGCCGACCGGGCCGACAGCGCGACACGAGCAAAGAATGAGCGTCGTCGCAGCCGCGATTCCATAGCGAAACCACGCGGGTGCTCGCGTCGGAGTAAAGCACGTCGTGCTGTCGGTTGTGGCGTCAAGATTAATCATGTGCAGGTTGCTGGTCGGCGTGCGTGAGTTTTATTCTTGCTCGGAGGATCCAGAGCAGTACGGTCGAGATCATGACGAGGCTCCAGAGCATGGAAGGCACCGGGTATCAGGGGTGAATGGCATGCTCGATTTGGTTTCCATGAAAGCGAGTCGTGGTGGCAAAGTCTGGTTTGGGCGGATCGTAGACCTGCACAGGCGGCGAGCCGTAGAGAAAGCCGTCGTCGACTTGGCCCTCGAGGGGAACGCGGCCGCCCAGGCGAAGGATCGCCATCGGTCGGCCCAGATGGTCTGCTACGGCCAGGGGGTCTTCGCCTGGCTGGGCTTCGATCCACGGTTGCTCTTCATGCTTGCGAGCAATTGCAGGTGCAAGCGCCGGATCTTCCAAATAGACAACCCGAGTGATGAAGCGTCCTGTGGAGGCCAATAACAACTCGTCGATTGTCAGCTCGATCGGAATCGGAAAGCGAAGTTCCTGCCCTGGTGGCGGACTGAGGTGATCGACCAGTTCGACCGTGGGGAAGACTTCGAGGCCGGGGTGCTCGGGGATTTCGGTAACGCGAAAGCGGTAGACCGGCCCGATGGAAAGACCCACGAGCAGTTGATCTTTTTGTCCCTGGAGAAATGCGGAACCTGCCGCCGCTGCGATTCGAGCCCCCTGGGGAGCGCGAATCGCAACCGGCTGACAGAATCCTGACAACGGCACGTTACGAATCAGTCGTTGGCGGCCAATCGCTCCCGGAGGCATTACACCGGCATGAAGCCAGTGTACCGGCGGTTCTTGAGCCTGCGCCGAGGCGCAGAGCAGGAGACCGACCAGGGCTGCCCTTAGCAGTTTGCCAACGACTAGCTTCCGACAAGCATCGAAAGCTCGCAAGGTACGTTCCGTTGTCATAGGTATCCAAGAAGATTCATATCGCAAGCTACTGCTGGCAGGTATCGTCCTTGCAGCCGGGCTTCAGCCAAGAGGCCATTCTCTTCATGGCTGTGGGTACGGCTGGCGGGACGGTGCCGCCGAACATTCGAAAGCCTGCGCGATTGGTTTCGGCAATACTCACATGGTTGACCGGGCGGGGATAACTCATGCCTGGCCGTTGTTTGACGTTGACCTTCATTTTGTGAACCGGAGGCGGCATTCGCACTCGGGTGTGGTTGCGGATCGTATGGTTGACCAAACCTGCTTCGTGGCCCAAAGGAATGTGCGGAGGGCCCGGCAGACCGATGGGAGTGCCGACGCTGGGCATACCCCATTGCGGCGTGCTCATGCCCGACACCATGTGCGGCGGCACAGGCTGCGGAGCAAACCCGGCGGTGGACATCCCTTGCGGAGCACCGTAGTAACCCTCGCCGTAGCCTTCGCCGGTCACAGCCCCTTCGTATTGCATCTCGCCTTGCATCGGAGCAGACGACTCGTCCTGGTAATAGCCTTCGGCTTCGGCGGGCTCGGGCAGGTAATTGCCTTCGCCTTGATCGATGAACTCCTGATGTTGGGCGCGTGTCACTTCGCCCTGCATGGCCAGGCCTTGGCCCGGCAGTTGGAGGTCGAGATTGCCGATTCGCAAGATCGCCATGATCGAGCCCCGACGGTCTGCTTCGGCAATCGGATCGACGCCCGGACCGAGCCGGGTGCTGACCAAGGTTTCTACCCCTGCAAGCGCCAGTTCCTGAAACTCCGGATCAGGCAGGTAAATCACTTTGGTGACGAAGTTGCCGCTGAGAACCTGGTCGAGGTCTTCATCGGTAAATTGGACCGGGATAGGAGCATGAGCCAGATACGCGTCGGTACGAGGAGTGACGGGTGCGACTTCGAGCGTGGGATAGAGTTCCACTCCTTCGCGATCCAGCAGATTGGTGAGCTTGAGTCGGAAGATGGCGCCTTGAGGGAAGTTCTGCCTGCCAGGAATCACCAAGGGAGTAGAATCAAACATCCCCTGGCCGCTGACGTCCCAGGCGACTTCGCCCCCTTCGGGACCGAGGAACGCAATCTGAGAAGTTGCTCCTGCGCCCGCTGCCGGGGCACAAGCAGCGCCTCCATAGCCACCAGGCCCCATGGACATGGCAGGCCTGACACCGCCGGAAGCCAGCGGGCCCAGCACTCCAGGACCAGGGCCGCCAACACCGGGGCCTGGCTCCATGAGTCGTTGCGACGGCGGCAAATTGTGGGCAATACGGCCATGCCCTTGTGCCATGCAGTTGGCAGCCACCAACAGGGCAGAAGTGCAGATCGTGAGTGTGAAGAAGTACTTTTTCATCGTTTTTCCCCCTCAGTGTTCGCAACCAATTGCGAGATTGATTTCACTGACTCTCCGAACTGCTAGCAGCCAGCCTCGTCGACGCATGACGTGTTTGGCGTGGACCCAGCCGGAAGACTCCAACTAGAATCCCTGCTCGTGCTTTGGCGGTAAGTTTCGTTGACCGTCAAATCACTAGTTCGTGTCGAGGGTGCCGGGTTTTCGAACCGGACCGCTCCCAAGCTCAAGCCGGGAACTCCCCTGGAGATAGAAATTCGGCCTAGTGCAACCGGAATCTTTGGCAAAACCGCCAAAACCGTCAGAGGAAATCTAAATTGCGTCGCTTAACAGAAGCATCTTGGGTGATGGCCGCCTGGCTAGCAGCGTCGGTTGCGTACGCGCAGCCAGCATCGACGACTGCTAGCGGCAACCGAATGCTGGCCGGCGCACTAGATGCTTTGGAGCGGCACGTCAGTATCGCCGCCAAGATTCGCCACCAATCGCGACTCGAAGGGCACGCGCTGATGGGGTCGGGCAATTACTGGCAGCGAGGGACCGAAGAACAACGGGTTTCCCGCTGGGAGATGCAGACTCAGGTGGCAGGCAAGCCTGCCAGCTTTGTCCAGGTATTTGACGGCAATCATCTCTGGACCGATCGCAGGCTTCCCAGCGGTCGAGAAGTGCACCGACTCGACGTGAAGCTATTGCATTCGCGTCTGCGCGGAAACAATGCTCGACCTGAGAACTCGACCGAGCTGAGCGGAGATGTTGAGCGCATGCTCGATTCGGCCCTAGGGCACGGTGGATTGGCAGAGATGGTTGCCGACTTGCTACAGCGATTCGACTTTCAGCCCCCGCGACAAGTCCAGCTCAATGGATTGCCAGTCCATGCGCTGATTGGGCAATGGCGGGCGGAAGAACTGGCAGCATTAGGCGTCGAAGTCGAAAAGCTGGCGAACGATGACGCAGACGCCTGGCCCGAGCAGTTGCCGCACCACGTGCTGATACTCTTGGGGAGGGACAATCTGTTCCCATACGTGATTGAGCATCGGCGGATGAGCGACGCGTATCTGGTCAGTACGGTTGCAGGCCTGAGGCCAACGCGTGATCCTCTGGTTCGCTACGAGCTCTTTGAAGTGCAGTTTGCACTGGTGCTGGATCCTAGTGCATTTCAGTACAAGCCGGGCGACGTGCTGTGGACTGACGAGACGTCATTGGTCGTCGAGCGATTGCGGGAGCGGCAAGACCTCGTGGCAGAAAAGATAGCCTCGAAAGCTGCAGCGGCTGGCTCGCGCTGAGTTTTCTGCAGTATCTTCTTTGCCTGCGGGATCGTGGTCTTTTTGACTTTGGGAGCAGGTCCTGGGTGCTTGCGCGGCGATCGATTGCTTGGCTTTCATGTTTTCGACCAGAGTGGTCGGGCTGTGGGGAGGTGGTTGTTTGGGAGGCGGGGTCGGATATCCTTAATCGAATGACAAGTTCGGTTTATGAGTACGATATCGTGGTAATCGGTGCTGGGCATGCCGGGACAGAGGCCGCGCTGGCGGCAGCGCGCATGGGGGCGAAGACGGCACTGTTGACGACCAATTGCGATACGGTGGGGCAGATGAGCTGTAACCCGGCAATTGGCGGAGTAGGCAAGGGCCAGATCGTGCGCGAGATCGACGCGCTCGGCGGAGCCATGGGCCGCGCGATCGATGCGACAGGCATTCAGTTTCGGATGCTCAACCGTCGCAAAGGCCCCGCCATGCATAGCCCCAGGGCGCAAGCGGACAAAAAGCTCTATCAAGCAGAAATCAAGCGGCTGGTCGAAGAACAGCCGAACCTGTTGTTGCGTCAGGAAGTCGTAGAGGAGTTGGAAGTCGAGGGTGGCGGAACGGGAAAAGCGGCAAGCGGCAAGCGGATTGTTGGTGTTCGGGTGGTCGGCGGAGCAGTGTACCGGGCGCGGGCGGTGATTCTGACGACGGGGACATTCTTGCAGGCGTTGATGCATACGGGAGAAACAAAGACGGCTGGCGGTCGCGCAGGCGAAGGGACTTCAAAGGGGATCAGCAGTGCACTGACGAGGCTCGGCATTCGGCTTGAGCGATTTAAGACCGGCACGCCACCACGGCTAAACGGCAGGACAATCGACTACCACAAAACCGAGTTGCAACCGGGAGATGACGAGCCGCTGCCGTTTTCGTTTCTCAACGATCGGCTGCAAGTCGAGCAGGCGCCCTGCCACATTACGTACACCAACGAGGCGGTGCATGCATTGATTCACAAGAATCTAGCTCGCGCGCCGATGTACAGCGGGCAGATCGAGTCGAGCGGGCCTCGTTACTGTCCTTCAATCGAAGACAAAGTGGTGCGATTTGCGGAAAAGTCGCAACATCAGATCTTTCTGGAACCCGAGGGACGTCAAACCCAAGAAGTGTACGTAAACGGCGTTTCTACGAGCCTGCCTCGCGACGTGCAGGAAGCCATGTTTCGCTTGATCCCAGGACTCGAACAGGCCGAGATCATGCGATACGGTTACGCAGTGGAGTACGACTACGCACCTCCCGACCAGTTGTACGCCACTCTGGAGTCGAAGCAGGTCGAGGGACTCTATTTTGCCGGTCAGATCAACGGCACGACTGGCTACGAGGAAGCGGGGGCCCAGGGTTTGCTGGCAGGGGCGAATGCGGCATTGGCATTGAGCGGAAGAGAGCCCTTGGTATTGGATCGCGACCAGGCATACATGGGAGTACTGGTGGATGATCTGGTCACGTGTAGCGTAGACGAGCCGTACCGAATGTTTACCAGCCGGGCCGAATACCGACTACTGCTGAGACAAGATAATGCCGATCGACGACTAACCGCGTTGGGACACGAGGTGGGGCTGGTCGATGCAACCCGGTTGGCACGATTGCAGAAAAAAGAGGCCGAGATCGCACGAGTGACCGAAATCCTGGAGACGGTCCGGCATGAAGGGACCTTGCTGTCGAAGTATCTGCGACGTCCTGAAGTCGAGTGGCGTCACCTGGTCGAGCTCTTGCCGGAACTAGGCTCGGTAAATTCCCTGGTTAGTCAACAGGTACTCTACGACCTGAAGTATGCAGGCTACATCGCCCGCCAGAGCGTCGACATTAATCGCCAGCGGCGATTGGCAGAAAAGCGGATCCCCGCAAGTTTCAACTACGACCGACTATCGCAACTGCGTGCAGAAGCTCGCGAGAAGTTTCAGAAAATCCGGCCCCACGATCTATCGCAAGCGAGCCGAATCAGCGGAATAACGCCGGCAGATATTGCTCTGTTGATGGTTCATCTGGAAGGGAAACCAGGTGCCAAGCAGGCGTGAGACGGTTCTAGAGCGCCGCTGCAGAGCTTATTGCTGGCAAGGTGCGGTAGGTGTTTGAAGGACTTGAGCATTCAGCAGCTGCTGACAGTGTGCTGGCGAAAAAAAGTGGGGGCGAGGTTGTGTATTGCGATAAACCACTTCTCCGACTTGACTTACGTCGATTCAATCAATGTTGACGGGTAATAGATGCCCGCTATAATTCCCTGAGTTGTCAATTCAGGGACAATCGGCAGGTGCGGAAGATTACCATCATCCTAAGAGGCCTGCCTAATTGAGTCAGTCGCGCAGGATTTAGGAGTCAACGTGCCCAGGGTGTTGGGGCCGTTTTCTCAAAACGAGCAAGCCAGCCAAGGGTGGCTGAGTTAACTTGCCGAAACGTCGACCGCTGCGGCCCCAGGCGGGTCCTTTGTGTTTGACCAACCATCGGCTAAGGAGAGAGGTGGTTCCAATATGAAAACCGTGTTTACCACAGGCGAAGCGGCCAAGATCTGTAAGGTCAGCCAGCAGACGATCATTCGTTGTTTTGACTCGGGTCAGCTGAAGGGTTTTCGTGTGCCGGGCAGCCGGTTTCGTCGCATCCCTCGTGAACAGCTCTATGCATTCATGCGAGACAACGGCATTCCGACCGATGCGTTGGACAGCGGTCGGCGTAAGATCCTGGTTGTCGACGACGATGTCGATCTGGTCGAATTGATTTGCGACGCGTTGGAACGCGATGGCCGTTTTGAAGTGCGCAGCGTCAACAACGGTTTTGGGGCGGGGATGCTCATCAAGGAATTCCGTCCCGACGTGATCGTACTCGACGTGATGCTGCCGGACATCAATGGCAAAGAGGTGTGCCAGCTTGTCCGTAGCCAACAGGCGATGGACGATGTGCAGATCATCTGTATCTCGGGCATGGTCGAGCAAGACAAGATTCAGGAACTGTACGACTCGGGCGCCAACGACTTCATGAAGAAGCCGTTTGACATCGAGGAGTTGTCAGGCCGGATCTACCGCCTGTTGGATCTCGAAGCGACGCCTGCGAAGTAGTTTTGGCAGCGATCGACGCAGGCCCTTTTGCGACCGACGGGAGCGCGGTATGGACAGGCTCGAGCATGCAAAGCTCGAGGCGATCAAGGAACTCGCCTACGGTGCGAGCCACGAGATCAACAATCCGTTGGCCAATATCGCATTGCGCGCGCAAACACTGTTGCGTGACGAGGAACACCCCGACCGGCGCGTTGCTCTGGAAGCGATTCATCAACAGGCGATGCGTGCGCACGAGATGATTTCGGACCTGATGCTCTATGCCAGGCCGCCTCGATTGGAGATCGAGTCGTTTGATCTTCGCGAGTTGCTAGCGGCGGTGGCAGAGAATCTGGCCGCCGAGTGTGGCCGTCGGAACATACGGCTGACCACCAGTGCGCCTGCAGACCCCGTGAACTTTCGCGGCGACCGACAGCAATTGCTAGTCGCGGTGAAAGCGGTCGTCGACAATGCCGTCGAAGCGATCGGTTGCGACGGCGCGGTTGAAGTGACGATTCCCGAGGATGGTACTTGCCCTGGGCAAACAAGCGTGTCGATCACCATTCTGGATTCGGGCCCCGGTATTTCTGCGGAGGTTCGTGAGCATCTGTTCGAACCCTTTTACTCGGGAAGAGAGGCAGGCCGGGGTCTGGGATTTGGGCTGCCGAAGTGCTGGCGTATCGTGACCGATCATGGCGGAACGATTCAAGTGGAGAGCGGCACGGAAGGGGGAGCTTCGTTTACGATAGAATTGCCAATTTCTGGGGCCCCGGGGTACGAGCCAGCCTCTTGATTCGCGGGAAGTGCGTGTCTGAGTATTTTTCTGCCCAGTTTGTGCGGGGGACGGCGAAGGACTATTCTGAAGATGTTTTTGACAGTTAACTTTCATCGAGTTGTTTCATGGGTCGGATTTCCGAGATTATTCGCGTAGCCAATAGCGCGCTGCGGACATTGCTGCTTGGCGCTTTGGTGGCGGGGGCTGGCTTCGCTGGCTGGAAAGGGTATGCGCTCTACAACGAGCCTCAAGAGAAGCTTGCCGCGAAGCAAGCTCTGCTCGAGGAATCGCAGAAGGTGAATTCGGAACTCCAAGTCGAGTTGTTCCAGTTGTCTGCCGAACTCGGAAACAAAGTGCATGAGATCGACCGCCTGGAGACTTCGCTGCAACTGCTAAAACTAAAGCATCGTATCGCCCGCTTGCATGTCGTCGAGCAAGTCGCGATTCCAGACACGGAAAAGGTGATGACGACGATCGAGTTTTACGAGGTCAATGAAGAAGGTGCGCCCATCGACGACCGGCGGAGGAAGTTTGAGATCGAAGGGGATCGAGTATATGTCGAGTGTTTGATCGCCAAGTTCGAGGACCGCTACGTGGAAGAAGCCGACTTGGAACGTTCGACGGCAATTTGCCTTTTCCAGCGGATTTTCGGCGAGTTTCAGCAACCTCAGGAAGGATTTCCTTTAGACGAAGTGGGATCGAGCCCGACCTCTTATGCCCGGGGAGGGAAGATGTCTGAATTCGAACAGAAAATCTGGGACGACTTCTGGGAGATTGCCAGCAATCGCGAGAAGGCTGCCGAGATAGGCATTCGAGCGGCCCATGCCGACGCGCCGTCCACTCGGGTCAGAGAGGGGGTCACGTATGAATTGGAATTGCGATCCACCGGCGAGGTGACACTGCGACCGCTAGCTGAAGAGGTAGCTTCGCCGCGAGAAGCGGTGAGTGGAAACTAGCGTGCCCTACCCTTTCGACTGCTAAGTTCCAACGAGAATGTGCTTGTTGAAGCGATAGCAGTTCGACCGGCAATGCTGCTCAGTCTGCCACTGCGGGCCGAGGTGAGAGAGCGACTCTGATGAGCCGACAAAGACCCACCCGCCCGGGGCCAGCACTTCGCCAATTTTCGCGAAGAGTTTCTTCTGATCCGGCAGCGTGAAATAAATTGCCACGTTGCGGCAGAAGACGATGTCGAACGATCCGAGCATGTGGAAAGGCTCGTGTAAGTTCAGCGGTTTGAACATGCACATCGATCTAATACGATCGTGCACCTGCCAGCCATCCCCCCGATCGACGAAATACCGTTTCAAGCTTTCAGGATCCATGCCTCGGCCGATTTCCATTTTGTTGTAGATACCTCGGCTGGCGCGTTCCACGGCAGCGGGAGAGATATCGGTACCCAGGATCTGCACATCCCACGATTCGATGTGGGGGATGGTGTCGGCCAGTGTCATGGCAATGCTGTAGGGCTCTTGCCCAGTACTGCATGCGGCGCACCAGATGCGGAATCGTTTGGGAAAACAGGTCGACTGTTTGGCGTCGATAAGTTCGGGAACGATTTTGTACTTCAAGGCTTGAAAGGGCGAGCTGTCTCGAAACCAAAGCGTTTCATTGGTAGTCACCGCATCAATAACTTCGGAGCGGAGTCCTGGCACACATTCGGCGCGAACTTTGCTTGCCAGATCCCGATAGTTCTTGCAGCTGCTTTTCTCCAGGAGACTGCCTAAGCGCGCCTCGATCAGGTACGCCTTCGATTCGTCCCAGTAGATGCCACACAGGTCGTCGACGAGACGGCAGATAGCATCAATGTCTTCAGAGTTGAGATTCGTCATGCGACTGCCCCTCGCGAAACAAAGTTCTTAAGGTACTCTGCCAGATCGTCGAGTGGCCCGACGTGGTCAGCGAGTCCTGCTTCGACTACGCTGCGCGGCATCCCGTAGACGACGCAGCTCTGCTCGTCTTGCGCCAGGATGGTGGCGCCAGCACGTTTCAACAGTTTGCATCCCAAGGTGCCATCGTCTCCCATGCCGGTGAGTATCGCCGCGACGGCGCGATCGCCGTAATGGTGTGCAATCGAGCGGAACAGGTAGTCGACCGCCGGTTTGCAATTCCTCTCTGGTGGATCGTTAGTAATCTGAACAACGGGTCTGCCGCCCAGCTTGGTGACTCGCATTTGTGCGCCGCCAGGCGCGATCAAGACTTGCCCGGGTTCAGCGGTCATTCCTTCGCTGGCTTCTTTGACTTCCATCGGACAAATACGATTGAGATCATCTGCAAGACTTTTGGTAAACAGGGGTGGCATATGCTGGACCAAAAGTATCGGGCAGGGAAAGTTCGCCGGGAATTTGGGCAGCAAGCGATTGAGCGCTACTGGCCCGCCGGTGGAAACACCAATTCCGACGACTTCTGGTTTGTAACGTATCTCGCTGACGCGCCTGACCATCCTGGAAACGGCGTCTGTGGGAGGACGACTTGCCGAGGGCCGAGCCGCCAGAGCAAGGCCGAGCTTGCGTCGCAGTACGGAAGTACAGGCAAGTATCTTGGGAGCAAGATCGTGCTTTAGCTGTTCGCGGCTTTCTTCGGGGCCTTTGCCCGTCGGCTTGAGGACGAAATCAAACGCACCAAGTTGAAGCGCCGTATTAGTTGCCTTTGCTCCTTCGGCAGTCAAGGCGCTAATCATGATCGTGGTAACGTCGATGTCGCGCACAGACAGATTTCGCAGCATGCCGAGCCCATCGAGCTCAGGCATTTCCAAGTCGAGCGTAACCAGATCGGGGCGCAGGGCCTCGATTTTTTCCAGGCCGATTCGACCGTTGGATGCGGTGTCGAGGACTTCAACGCCCGGTATTTCTTCGAGCACTGATCGCACGAACTTGCGGTACAGCGCCGAATCATCGACTACCAAAGCTTTAATAACGGTTTCGGCCATCAAAGTTGTCTTTCAGAGTTCACACTGCGATCTTGCTTGCCTCATTAACAACCAGTCGGGGAAGGGCCGCGACGGCCCTCCCCCATAGTGGTTGCCATTGGCGGTCTCCGCCGAAGCGGCTAGACCTTGAACCTTCCGACCAGGCTCTGCAACTCGGCAGCCAGGCCCGACAGAACCGAACCGGTTTCCTTGGTCAACTCGGCTGCCGAAGCGGTCTGCTTGGCTGCCTGGTCGACCTCAGAAATGCTGCGAGTGATTTCCTGGCTGGCCGCAGCCGATTCGGAAACCCCTGAAGAAACGGAGGCCGCTGCTTCCGATGTCTGAGAAACGTTGCGAGCGATTTCCTTGGTCGTGATACTCTGTTCTTCGACGGCCGAAGCAATCGTGCTCGAAACATTGCTCACTTCCGCGATCACCTGGGAGATTTCGCCGATCGAGCGGACGACGTCCTGAGTCGAGCCCTGGATGCCCTCGATGCGATTGCGAATATCTTCGGTGGCGTCGGCCGTTTGCTTGGCAAGTTCCTTGACCTCGGTGGCCACGACGGCGAATCCCTTGCCTGCGTCGCCGGCGCGAGCAGCTTCGATCGTGGCGTTCAAAGCCAGCAGGTTGGTCTGCTCGGCAATGTCCTGAATCACCTCAATCACTTTGCCGATTTCGTCGGCAGCAGCGCCGAGTTGGCCAATGGTCGAGTTGCTCGATTCAGCCAGATGAGCCGCATTGCCGGCGACGCTCGAGGCTTGCTCGGCGTTTCTGGCAATTTCGGCAATACTGGCGGTCATCTCTTCCACAGCGGCCGCGACGGTCGTCACGTTGCTGGTCATCTGCTCGGTCGATGCAGCCATGTTCTTCATGTTAATCGACATCTCTTCGGTAGCCGAAGAGACCGTTGCCGATTGGCTGGTCGTCTCGCCAGCACCGACGGCCAACCGGTCGGCCGTTCCTCGGAGGTCTTCCGACGAAGTCGCCAGCGTGCCGGCGTTCTGGGTGACGCTGGCCATGACTTGCCGCAGGTTGCTGCACATGCTGTTCACCTGGGTGGCAATGTCGTTGAACGTCGACCAGACCTGACGGGTATCATTGTCGGCGTCGCTAACCACGTAGGATTGCGTGAGATCGCCATTGGCGATTTGGCTCAAGAGCCCCGAGAGGTTGACCACCTCGTTCTCCTGGAACTCGGCAACCCGAGCTTCGCGAGCTACGCGATTGCGATCCTCGGTAACGTCCTTCCACTCCAAGGTATTGCCGACATAGTTGCCTTGCTCGTCGAATTGCCCAGAAACGGACAGAGCAATTGTGAGAGGGCCTACCTGGATGTCGGTATTGAAAGGAAGGTTCTTGGGGTCCGCCAACAATTCCCTTTGATGCGCAGGGTTCTTATGGAACTGATCGATATTTGCTCCCAACAGGGCTTTGGGATCAAACGACGGCCAGACCTGACGGAACGTGTCGAGGTGCTTGGTCAGCAGCGCTTCGGTTTGTTCGTTCACATAGGTGACGTTGAAATCGCGATCGACCGTGATGAACGCAGCTTCCGAGGTGTCGACAATCCGACGAAGCTTGAAGGCCTCAGTTCGCTGGTTCACCTGCTCGGTGATGTCGCTGGCGTACTTGACAACCTTCACGGGATTGCCATTCAGATCGAGAATAGGATTGTAAGAAGCTTGAATCCAGATCTCACTGCCATCCTTGGCAATTCGCATGAATTCGCCCGCTTCGTACTCACCTCGATTGAGTTTTTCCCAGAATGCCTTGTACTCGGGAGTCTGAGTATACTCCGGCGTACAGAAGATGCGGTGATGTTTGCCTTGAATCTCTTCCAGGCGATAGCCAAGCGCGTTGCAGAAGTTCTCGTTGGCCGAAATGATCGTGCCGTCCAAGTTGAACTCGATCACTGCCTGCGACTTGCTAATGGCCGAAATCTGGCCTTCGTAGTCGGAACTTTGAACTGCAAAGTTGGCAGAGTCTTCCAACATTTCGTTAAGTGCACTGGCCAATCGACCGAGATCACCTCCGACCTTGGTTTGGATCCGATGCGAATAATCCTGGTTGGATGCGGCGGTTACTGACTTGGTGATGCTACCAATCAAGTCGCCAATTCGCTTGGCAAACAGGTAGGCCAAGACGGCAATAAATAACACAGCCCCCGCAAAGACATACAAGCAAGTGTTTTGCAATTGATTGGAGGTTGCCAAAGATTCTGCGACGTCGACACGAACCAGGACATTCCACTTCATGCCAGGAAAACCGAGCGCTCCCTTGAGTGGGGAATAGCCGGCGGTTTGATCAATTTTCTTGCGGGCATGAAACGAGCGGATAAGCGAGCCTGACTCGCCATTCACGACGTTGACGGCCGCTTGGACCCCTTTTTCGGCAAGATTGAACTTGCTGATGATATTCATGTCGCGGACGAG